>CAINLW010000064.1 GCA_903850545.1 uncultured bacterium | reverse complement strand
GCAAAACTTCGTTTTGCCCGCTTTTATAATTTGTAAAACACATCGCATATTCAGCATTTAATACGAAACTAATTTATATTTTCAAATCTTTTTTCAACTTCTTGCCAATTTATATTTTTTAAAAACATATTTATATAATCTACACGTTTTGTTCCGTAATCCATCATGTACGCATGTTCAAAAACATCAATAACAAGAAGTGGTATCGCTCCAACAAAATTTCCCACGTCATGTTCATTAACCCAAATATTAAATAATTCGTCAGATTCCTTATCATAGGCGAGCACAGCCCAACCAATACCACGCATCAAACCAACGGCAATAAAATTTTTTAGCCAATTATCAACATTTCCATATTTTTTTTCTATCTTTTGTTTCAATATTCCATCTGAAATATTCCCCGAACCACTTTTTATATTTGAGAAATACAATTCATGAAATCGCATTCCATTCCACTCCCAAGCAAATCTTCTTTGAAGTTCAGAGTATTCCAAACTACCCGGCTCTTTATTATCAAGAATTTCGATAAGTTTATTAGTATTGTTTACATAACCTTCATAAAGTAAGAAATGATTTTTTAATATACCTTCACTAAAACCTTCAATTCCTATTAAATAACTAAAATCTTTTTTAATATACATATTTTTACAAAATTACTATTAATAATTAATTCTATATACTTATTTTTTACCTTAATTTCATTCGCTTGCCAAAAAATGACAAGGAACCGATTGTTCCATTTATTATTAATAAATATATCGGAAAAAATAAATTCACGGGGTTAAAAACAGTTGTTGAAATAATGCTTAATATTGCGGCAAAAGCAACAAGAAACCACATGGTGGGAGTTTCAGAAGAAGGATCGTTGTAAGTCTTGATTACGGTTGGTAACGCTGCCATAACATCTGCAATAATAGCAAAAATAATTGCTAACAATGGCTGACTGGTAATTTGCCAAGAAATAATTGCAAGTAATGCTAGCCCGGTACATATCCACTCCGTTTTTCCATACTTTCTGTATCCATATCCATACAAACAAAGAATGACAATAGAACTTGTTCCAACAAAATCTCCAATTATAAAAAGAACTGACCAAGAAGTTCCTGCGCTTATTTGAGCTAGAACAGAAATAGCTAGAAGTAATGCCCAAAGAACGAAAGAAGCTAGATTTGGTCGAGCGACTCCATTTAAAACATCAATAATATATGGGATTATTGCCCCAAATGATATTAAGCCCGCTATTATTCCTAAATATAAATGCCAATCAGACATTTGAGTATTGTATCATAAAAAAATTATATCAATTACAATTTTTTAAAAACTTCAAAATCTTTTTTCAATTCATCTTTACGATTTGGATTATACACGGCAACACACGGATGATACAAACAAACTATTTTAATATTTCCGTAAGTTGTTATTGCATTAAAAGATTTTCCGTGCATTTTGCTTATTACATCCACTTTATCTCCAAGACCAAATTTCTGCATTATATATCCCATTGAATATCTGCCTAGCGCACAAATAACCTTGGGATTAATTATTTCAATTTGTTTATCTAAAAATGGTCCATAAATTTTGATTTCTTCATCCGTTGGATCTCGATTTTCTTGGGGTCTATCTTTTACAATATTTGTAATATAAACACTTTCTCTTTTTATACCAACATGCGTTAAAAGTTCGTCTAAAACTTTTCCTGCTATACCACAAAAAGGACGGCCAGTTTTCGCCTCGTTTCTCCCAGGAGCTTCGCCCACAAACATTATTTTTGCATCATAACTTCCTTCCCCAATAACAGGAAAATAATTATTTTCAATTCTATATTTATAAAGAGGTGATTTTTTTAAATCTAAAACTTCATCTTCTATTTGTTTTAATAGTTCAATTTTGCTCTGCATAATTTTAGTTCTTTTTTCCCTTATTCTTATACTAAGTTCTCATACTATTTGAATCTATTTCTGCAATGTTCGCACAAGCCATTTACCTCATCTTTAATAGATTTAATTTTATTTTCATCAAAACTGTAACCTTTCATCATATCGTCATCAAGTAAACTTTTTGAAAGAATTATTCCCCGAGAAAGAAACAGATTTTTCTCAGAAGTTGTAATACTAGTCAAAGCTGTTAAGGGAATGAGCTCATATTTTTCTATTAAATCGTGAAGATTATTATCATATGGATAATTCCAACCAACAAATTTCAATAAAGGTTGACATTGACCATATTGAATTGCGGTTGAGCTAAATTTTGTATTAGTAATAATCCAACCTTCAGTCAACTTTCTTGCTGTTCCGCCTACGGCATATTCCTGACCAAAAATATCATCGTATCTGGCTTTAACATAAAGAACGATTTTAAGGTCAGATTTGAGATTAAAATCTGTATGAAATTTTGCTTCAACCATAATCATTTCTTCTTTTTTCCAAGCAACTACATCTATTTCATGCTCTACACATTTTCCTTTTATTAACTGATCGGTGACTGTCTCGTAACCTTGAGCTTTAAAAATTTCAGCAACAAACTTTTCAAATGGAAAACCAGTTGGGCCAAGCATCGCCACGGCTTTTTTTAATGAATATCTAACTGCTACTGGCTTATGTTTTTTTCTTAAAATAGAAAAAACTTGTCTATAAATATCATGGGTCGTCACAATCTCTTTGTTTTTTGCGTCATTGCTAATTTCTGCAACAACTTGTGCTATCAAATCGTCTGGTGTATTAATCTTTTTAAGTGAACTTTCTAACTTCTTATAATCAAAAAGTTCTTTTTCGCCATTTGCTTTTATTACATAAAATTCATTCATATCGTTATTTTAACACAAAAAAATTTAAGAAAATAGCTTTAAACAACAATACCCCAATTACGCTATAGCGTAATTGGGGTATTGTTGTTTTTGTTTACTTTCAACTTTTCACTTTATAACTTTCAACTAATAATCCCTCCTCCCAAGCAAACTTCCCCATCATAAATAACAGCCGACTGGCCAGAAGTAATAGCTTTTTGAGGATTTTCAAAATGAAGTTCATATTCTATATTTTCTTTTATTTTATTTTCAACTTTCAATTTTATAACTTTATAACTTTCAACTATCCTGCATTCTTCTAATGGTTGTCTGTAACGAATTCTTGCATAATATTTCTTTGATAAATCAGGAACTTCACCAAGTGTCCAATTTATTTTTTCCAACTTCACGATTCGCGATTCATCATCCGCTATTTTTGGTGAATGAGAAACAGTGATTGTGTTATTTTTAATATCTTTTGAAATAATATAATATGGGGCAATGTCTTTTTTTTGTTTTTGATTACATTCAGAAAAAACCGAGGACTCACCTTTTCCCGTAGCTCCGCTCCTCCTCAAGGAAAGACCTCCATTTTTTTCTACACTATTCCGCATATGTTCCGCGTCTTGTCCGCGTATGTTCCGCGTTATATTGAAGCCATGTCTCTGCCCCACGGTTAGATAAAAAGCTCCATCGTGTTCTCCAATTTTATTCCCATTTTCATCCAAAACCTTTCCCTTTTTTTCTTTAATATAATTTCTAAGAAAATCTTTTATATCAATTTTCCCAATGAAACAAAGTCCTTGACTGTCTTTTTTAACTGCAGTGCTTAATACGTATTTTTCAGCTAATTTTCTGACTTTAGGCTTGTCTAGATCACCTATTGGAAAAAGAGTTTTTGAAAGTTGTTTTTGTGTAAGTGTCCAAAGAAAATAAGTTTGGTCTTTATTTTTATCACTTCCCGCAACAAGCTGATTCATTATGGTATTATTGCTAACACCATAATGTTTATTCATAATATTTAAATTTTTACTTTCGACTTTCGACTTTCGACTTTCGACTCGCGATGTGCGCGCATAGTGTCCCGTAGCAACATAATCGGCACCTTGCTCTATTGCCCAATCAAAAAAACCACCAAATTTCACATATTTATTACACATAACATCAGGATTTGGTGTTCTTCCTCTCTTGTATTCCTCAATCATATAATCTACCACTTCTTTTTTATATTCACTCTCGAGATTTAAAGTAATAAATGGAATATCAAGTTTAGCGCAAACTCTCATTGCATCGAGTCTGTCTTGTCGCCAAGTGCATTCAAAAAATTCCGGTTGCCATACCTTAATAAAAACTCCAGTAACATCGTAATCATTCTTTTTTAATAACAAAGCTGATACGGAAGAATCTACTCCACCCGACATACCGATGTATACTTTTTTTTCAATTTTTTTAATCACAATGATTTTTATTGTATAAACCCTCCCGCTTGCAAAGTCCACAATTTTTTATACAAACCTTCTTTGTTGTTTATCAAATCCTCATGACTTCCATCTTCAATTATTTCGCCGTTATCTAATATAATAATTCTATCCATTTCCTTTATAGTCGAAAGTCTATGTGCAATCACAACAACTGTCTTACCTTTCATAAGATTACTAAGAGCGTCCTGAATAAGTGATTCAGAATGAGAATCAAGGCTCGATGTTGCTTCATCGAGAATAAGTATTGGAGCATTTTTAAGAATTGCCCGCGCTATAGCTACACGCTGACGCTCTCCTCCCGAAAGTTTAATTCCACGTTCACCGACATAAGTGTCATACTTTTTAGAAAGATGATCAATAAACTCATCACAGTGCGCTAGTCGAGCTGCCTCAAACACTTCTTCATCAGTTGCTCCTTGTTTTCCATAACGTATATTTTCTTTAATTGTTCTGTGAAAAAGCATTGGATCCTGTGGTACCAAACTTATTGCGTTTCTTAAACTTTCGAGTGTAATATTTTTTATATTTTGTCCATCAATAGAAATCACACCACTTGTCACATCATAAAATCTCAAAAGTAATCTAGCAATTGTAGTCTTACCAGCTCCTGAAGGTCCAACAAAAGCAACCTTCTCTCCAGCTTTAATTTTTAAATTAACATTTTCAAATATTTTTCTCGTCGGATTGAAATAAAAATCTACTTTGTTAAAAACAATTTCTCCTTTGTTAATAATTATTGGTTTTGTTAAAACATCATCTCGAATTTCATAAGGAAGCATTATCATCTCAACCATCTCTTTAGAATCAGCATAGCTTTCATAAAAATCTTTAATAATCTTACTAAAATTCCACAAACGATCGCTTAAATCTACGATATACATCTGAATCAAAACGAAAGATCCAACTGTAAATATATTTTGTTTCCAAAAATATACAGAAACATAAAAAAGACCGAATCCAATTATTATACCCAACAAAGATTGAATAGAATCTAAATGTCCATTAATATCCCAATTTCTTTGAGTAATAACTTGCTGTTTTTCTGTTGCTTCTTTGAATCTTTCTTTTTCATATTTATATTTACTAAATAATTCTATATTATTTTGATTTGTTATAGCATCAGAAAGCACTCCAGTAGTATAGGAATCTGCTTCTGCAGCCATTATATTATATTTTAATCTCCATAAAGAATAAAAATAACTTATGAGCATATATATAATAGTCCAAACGATAATAAAAATCGTTAGATAAATATTTATTGTAGCAGTAATAATCAAAACTCCGACTAAACGAACAATAAGTGACACCACATCCCAAACAATTCTATCTGTAATTCTTTCAAATGAACGCGCGTATCGTCCAATTCTTTGAACAAGAGTCCCTGTAAAATTATTTGTAAAAAAACTATAAGAATGATGCATTATGTGATTGAATCCTTGTTGTCTTAAAGATGCCATAGATTTCGCTTGATAATTGTGATGTGTGAGGGTAGCCAAACGCCAAAAAATCCATGCGAAAATATTAAGAATAAGTATTATTAACAGTGCATGAATAAGTTGTGGGGCAACTAATATTTTGTCTTGAGAATTTGTCAAAACATCAAAAAACTTCTTATAGTATAAGGGAATGGCGAGAGAAATGGCACTAGCCGAAGCAACACTGAAGATAGTTAGAAAAAGAGAAAGTTTATACTTTCTCATACCTTTCCAGATTGTTTTGAAAACATCAGAAATATTTACTTCCGGATATTTTATATTTGAATTTTTTGATGACATAAGTATTATTTATTATTGCTAATAAAACTGTATAAAAAATTATCTTTAATTTAAGTGTGAATGGTCATTCCATCCCCGCAAAAACCAACTAGGATTTTTTAACTCTGCAGAGTAATCAAATGTGGTGATTCCTGTATTTTCCGAGCGTAAAGAATAAATGCATTTTTCACATTCCTCTCTGGTAAGCTTATCTCCAAGGATTACACAAGCGATCATACATTTCAAAAATTCAGCGTGTGTTACAACAAGAATATTTTCTTCTGAACGATTTGCTAAATATTGCAAAGCCATAAGCGCCCTTTCTTTCAATTCATTAAAACTTTCTTCGTCAGAATAGTGCCAGTTGGAATAATAATAATGATTTTTAGTTTCTTTTTTATAATCAAGCGCGATTTGACTATCTTTATCTTTTCCAAAAACTTCTGACGGTTTACGCACCTCCACAAATAAGTCCGAATACTCTATAGTTATTTTAAGTTTGTCAGCAATTATCTCAACTGTTTCTTTAGCTCTAGTTAGATTACTAGAAATAATAATTTCTATTGGTAATGTCGCTAATCTCTCAGCAACAATAACAGCTTGTGACTTACCTTTCTGTGTCAATGGTGTGGTGGGAGTCTGATAAACATTATTACTGATATTAGCCTCAGTTTCTCCATGTCTAACAAAATAAATTTTTTTCATATTATTAATATTAAATTAATAATCAAAGGTTAAACTAAATTTTAAACTCAATCACCCCAGTAGTAGAACCTCAAAATTCTCGGTTCACTACGGGGCAAGCATCTCCATCTTAGTTTTTCTAATCAAATTATATCTTAAATTCTATTACGTCTCCATCTTTTACCACGTATTCTTTTCCTTCCGTTCTTACTAACCCCTTTTCTCGAGCACTTCCATATGAACCAGAAGCCAAAAGCTTATCCCATTCTATAACTTCTGCACGAACAAATTTGTCTTTAAAATCTCCATGAATAGCTGTGCCAGCGAGTGGTGCTGTCCAACCTTTTTTAATAGTCCAAGCGCGAGTTTCATCTTCTCCTGTTGTAAAGTACGTAATAAGTCCAAGTAAATCATATCCTGCTTTTATTAGATCGTCCACACCATCTTCTTTTATTCCTAAACCTTCTCTCATTTCTTTCTTATCTGCACCTTCAAGGTCTTTAAGTTCATGTTCAATACCTGCGTCTACCACAACATATTTAGAATTGGTTTCTTTAAAGAAGTTAATAAGTTTTAGATATCTTTCATCTTTAATTTCATCTAAATTTTTACCACCAGCTTTTTTATTTAATACATAAAGAATCGGTTTCATTGTAATAAGGCAAAGTTTGTATATTTCAACAATTTCTTTTTCATCAAAAGTCACTGTGCTTGCCAACTTTCCAGATTCAAGAATAGGTTTTAGTTTTTCGACTGCACCATTTTCAATAATTGATGTTTTAGTTCCCTTCTTAACTTCACTTGCCAAACTTCCCTGTCTTTTTGTAACTGTCTGAAGATCCGCAAGAATAAGTTCTAGATTTATTGTTTCAATATCAGAAAGCGGATCTATTTTATTTGCAACGTGAATAATATTGTCATCTTCAAAGATTCTCACTACTTCTGCAATAGCATCTGTTTCGCGAATATTTGTAAGAAATTTATTTCCTAAACCTTCACCTGCTGAAGCACCTTTTACAAGTCCAGCAATATCTACAAATTCCACAACTGCCGGTAAAGTTTTTGCTGACTTAGAAAACGTAGAAAGCTTAGCAATTCTCTCATCTGGCACAGCTACAACCCCCACAGATGGATCAATTGTACAAAAAGGATAGTTCTCACAAGCCACAGCTTTGCGAGTAAGTGCATTAAACAATGTTGATTTCCCGACATTTGGTAGTCCTACAATTCCGATTGATAAACTCATAATATGATTACTCTACCAGAAAAATGATGAAAAATAAAGGAAAAAATCAGTCAATATTATTATAATACTTAAAAAACGACTCAATAAAAAATCACTCGCAATGTTCTTGCGAGTGATTTTTTTATTTAATAAATTAATTTGATGCGTTCAAAACAGCTCTTGTTTTTGCACCAACATATCCTGCAACTGGTGTAATACCTTTTGCTTTTTGGTATTTCATAACTGCTGTTTTTGTTACTGACCCGAAGTAACCAAACGGATAACCTGATGACATATATCCTCCATCAATAAGTATATGTTGCAATGCTGTTACAGCATCACCTTTTGAACCAAGTTCTAAATCAGCTACAAAACTATGTACGGTTGTTACTGTTGTTACTGTTGTCTGTACAGTAGAAACAACTGATGCGTTTAAAACTGCTCTTGTTTTTGCACCAACATATCCAGCAACTGGTGTAAGACCTTTTGCTTTTTGATATTTCATAACTGCTGTTTTTGTTACTGATCCGAAGTAACCATAAGCTACGCCTTGTGGCATAACTAGATATCCTCCTGCTACCAAAACCTTTTGTAATTCTGTAACATCAGCTCCTTTTGAACCAAGTTCCAAGTCTTTCTTAAAACTAAATCCTGCTGACACAACTGATGATACAGCTGTTGATACGACTGGTGATACAACTGGTGTTTGGAAAACTTGTTGCGGTGCTCCTCCCCAACCTCCACCACTACTACTAGTAATAGCACCTGTTGCAACGGTATAATTTACTGGTTTAATATAATTTGCAGCATCTGCTCCAGCTAGAGTGTAAACAACTGTTATTGTCTTATTAGTTCCAGCGTTTGTATTATCATATGTTGCCACTGCACTTACGGTCACAACATCCGGACTTACAACTCCGCTTAATGCTCCTGCCGTAACTGTGGCTGAAGTGTTTGCATCATAATTTTTTGAAGTTGTTAACGTAGGAGTTGCAATTGTTAACTGAACTTTACCTGTAGAAAAATCAGACAAGTGAGTAGTTTCAAAAGAACAAATACCAGAGTCAACTGTACATCTAGCGTCCGTACCATTACCACTTGAACCTGTACCTGCCTTCCAAGACCCTGTAGCATCTTTTCGATAGACACTTAATGTTCGTCCATTATAATCATTTCCAACATATATATTAATTGTAACTGCTGGAGAAACTGTTAAATCTAAATCGGGTAAACCAAATGATAATGCACCGAGAGAAATGATATTGGTTAAATCACCAACACCAACAGTAGTAGAAGCGGCCAATGTTGCAAAGGTTGTTGATGTTCCAGCTGTAAATACAGTACCTTCTGGTATTGTAATCGTTGTGTCAGAGGCAAGAGTTAAAGTTGTTGTCGAGTTGAAAGTAACTTCTGTTGTTGAAGTAATACTTGTTCCATCTGGCACCATAACTCCACTCTGAACCAAACTAGACATAGTAGTTGGGGTTGCATTAAAACCAGTGATAGAATCGTAAGTTACACCTTCGGCCACATATCCGTATCCATATCCATATCCATAAGTATCAAGATTTGAGCCTCCCATTCTGTAACCGGAATAGGTACCTCCATCGAAACCGTAACCATATCCGTAACCATATCCGTATCCGTAACCCCAATTGGAATCACCAGTTTGTCTGGCAAATTCTGCATAAGCTACTGCACCACCGCAAAGTAGTGCTAAAACAACGACCGCTAAAAGATTTCTAGAAAACTTTAATTTGTTCATATAAAATTATTTAAATAATAAAACTAATAAATCAAACACAAACGTTTATATAAATTCGTGTTTATATTATACCACTCGCTTTAAGAAATATCCAAATAAGTTATTAACAGTTTTGACAAATTTTAAACTTGTTACTAAATAACTATCACACATTAATCAACTCGGTGGAAAATGAAATCAAAACATGCTAAACTTTTTGTATTAAATTATAATTTTAACTAAACATTAATATGAAAGGAATAATATTAGCAGGAGGTAGCGGAACCAGACTTTATCCACTCACGATGGCGATGAGTAAACAATTATTACCGGTTTATGACAAACCGATGATCTTTTATCCGATGTCAATTCTTATGTTGGCCGGAATCAGAGAAATTTTAATTATTTCAACCCCACATGATTTACCAAATTTTAAAAAACTTTTAGGTACTGGTGAAAATTTCGGATTAAAATTATCTTATGCGGAACAACCTTCTCCTGACGGGCTAGCTCAAGCATTTATTATTGGTGAAAAATTTATTGGTAAAGATAGTGTTGCAATGATTCTCGGAGATAATATTTTTTATGGCAATGGCCTAACCAAAATTTTAAAAAGGGCAGCATCAAATACGGAGCACGCAACTATATTTGGCTACTATGTAAATGATCCGGAAAGATTTGGCGTGGTTGAATTTGATAAAAATAATAAAGTTATTTCAGTTGAAGAAAAACCTAAAAACCCAAAATCAAATTATGCAATTACTGGTTTATATTTTTATGACAACAGAGTTGTGAATTTTGCAAAAAAAATCAAACCTAGTGATAGAGGCGAACTTGAAATAACAACCATTAATGAACTTTATTTAAAAGAAGGCAAACTTGATGTTAATCTTTTAGGGCGCGGTTTTGCATGGCTAGATACCGGTACTATCGATTCTCTAATGGAAGCAAATGATTTTGTAAAAGTAATTGAAGAAAGACAAAATATTAAAATCGCTGCACCTGAAGAAGTTGCGTATGTAAATGGATGGCTCAATAAAGCTAAATTAATTGAGATTGCGAAGCGATATGGCAAGTCACAATATGGAACCTATCTTATGAAGGTTGCCGAGGGAAAATTCAAATATTAATCCCGTAGTAGAATCAGAGTAGTAGAGCAAAGCTCACTACCTGACAGGTTTAAAATCATTGCTTTGTTTTTTATTAACTAAGGTATATATAGACAAAATAAATTTATATTAATAACATTAATCAAAACTTCAAATTGTGAACAATAAAAAAACAATTTGAAATTTCACTACGGGATGAAAATAGTTAAAACTAAAATTAAAGATTTGTTTATAATTGAACCAGATATTTTTACTGATAATCGAGGATGGTTTGTAGAAACATACAACAAAGAAAAATTTAAAGATCTTGGCATTGATTGTGATTTTATTCAAGACAATCATTCTTTTAGCAAAGAGAAAGGAACACTCAGAGGTCTACATTTTCAAAAAAATCCCCATGATCAATCAAAACTTGTTCGCTGTACGAAAGGTGCAGTTTTAGATGTTGCTGTAGATTTGCGTAAAAATTCACCGACATACAAACAATGGGTATCTATTGAATTAACTGCTGAAAATAAAAAACAATTTTTTATACCAAAAGGCTTTGCGCATGGATTTTTAACACTAATTGACAATACAGAGTTTCAATATAAAGTTGATAATTATTATAACAAATTATCAGAAAGGTGTATTCGTTATGACGATCAGGAAATTGGTATAGATTGGAATAATAATAATCCTCTTTTACTTGAGCGCGACAAAAATGCCCCATTTTTAAAAGATTGTGATGTTAGTTTTTAATAATTATTATTAATTAAAAAATATTTACTTGTCCCGTTGTAAATTACGAGATAATAATCATAAAATGATTGTGGTATAATTGTGAACAAGATGAAAATAAATATGCAAAACTTTATTAGCTTTAAAATTTTACAACTGGGATGAAAATTTTAGTTACAGGTGGTGCTGGTTTTATAGGCTCAAATTTTATTATTCACATACTTGAAAAGTATCCGGATTATGAAATTGTAAATTTAGACAAATTGACTTATGCCGGCAATTTGGAAAATCTCAAAAGTGTAGAAAATAATACGAGATACAAATTTGTTTTAGGAGATATTTGCGATAGAGAAATTGTTAAAAAAGCAATGACAAGTTGTGACGCCGTCGTTCATTTTGCTGCTGAGTCACACGTGGACAGATCTATCACTGGTCCAACAATTTTCGTACAAACTAATGTAATCGGAACTGAAATTTTACTTGAAACAGCCAGAGATCTTGGAATTAAAAGATTTCATCATGTCTCAACAGATGAGGTCTTCGGCTCTTTATCTCTTGAAAATTTGAAAGAAAAATTTGCAGAAAACACTCCGTACTCTCCACATTCACCTTATTCTGCTTCAAAAGCGGGTTCGGATCACTTAGTTAGAGCTTTTATAGACACCTACAACTTCCCTGCCACAATTTCAAACTGTACAAATAATTATGGACCATTCCATTTTCCTGAGAAAGTAATTCCACTTTTTATTATAAATGCTTTTGCGAATAAACCCTTACCAATATATGGTACTGGTATGGCTGTACGTGATTATCTTTATGTAACGGATCACTGCAAAGCTATTGATCTAATTCTTCATAAAGGTAAAATCGGCGAAACATATTGTATTGGCGGAGATTCAGAAAAAAATGGTCTTGATATTTCTGATACTATTTTAAACTTACTTAGTAAACCTAAAACTCTAAAAACTTTTGTTGAAGACAGAAAAGGACATGATATGCGATATGCGATGGATCATTCTAAAATTACAAATGAGCTTGGATGGAAACCCACAGTTACTTTTGAAGAAGGTTTGAAAAAAACTATTGACTGGTATAAAAATAATGAATCCTGGTGGCGAAAAATAATTTCAAAAGAATATTTGGATAACAACAGAGCTCAGGCTAATAAAATTAAAAATATATAATTTTGCATTTTAATGAAAGTACTAATCACGGGATCAAAAGGACAACTTGGTAAAAAATTGATTGAAATTTTAGGCAAAAAATATCAACTAATTTTAACTGATTCTACTAGTATGGATATAACCGATATTGATATCATCAAAAAAGTTATAAAAAAAGAAAAACCAGATTATATAATTCATGCCGCTGCATATACTCAAGTAGATAAAGCAGAAGAAAATATCGAGCTTTGCAGGGAAATAAATTCTTATGGAACAAAAAACATTGCGGCTGTAGCAAAAGAGTATGATATAAAACTAATTTATATTTCAACAGATTTTGTTTTTGATGGTAAAAAAAATAAACCCTACACGGAGGACGATAAACCAAACCCGACTTCTGTTTACGGCCTGACAAAATATGAAGGAGAAAAATATGTCCAAAAATTTTGTGAAAAATATTATATCATTAGAGTATCGTGGCTTTTTGGTGAATTACCAATTGAATATAAAGGAACAAATTTTGTTGAAATAATGTTAAGGTTGGCAAAAGAAAAAACAATTTTAAAAGTAGTAAATGACCAAATCGGCTCCCCTACTTATACAGGCGATCTCGCAGAAACGATTTTTAAAATAATAGAAAAAGCTCCAGAATTTGGAACTTATCATTTTTCTGGCGACGGTACATGTTCATGGTATGATTTTGCAAAAGAAATATTTACACAAACAAATACCAAAATTGATTTAATACCAATCGAAAGCAAAGATTACACTCAAAAAGCACTGAGACCACACTACTCATATTTAGATAAGTCAAAAATAGAAAAAACTTTAGGAATTAAAGCAAGACCTTGGCAAAAAATGCTAAGTGAATATCTTTTAAAAAGATAAGCTTGTTTACAGCAACCAACACATTTTTTTCTATTTACCTATTCGTACGAATATGCCTATAGATAAAGTGATAATTAAATAACATTAATATAAATTTAGATCAAACATAATAAACGGGGGAGAATTATGAATTGGAAATAAGAAACATAACAATCGGATGAATCGGCTTGTTTAGAAAATAGAAGATGGATAAACTTATTTGTTCCCCATCAACTATTTCAGCCGATTTCAAAACACTCATATGTTTGGAAGTTGACTTAAAAGACAATTTGAGATGTTCGGCCAAAACTCCCACCGTTGCTTTTTTATTTTTGTAAACATATCTAATAATTTCAATTCTGCGACGATTCGCTAAAGCCTTCATCAAGTATTCAATATTTTTCATATAATTATAATTGGATTAATTGAGTATATTACATATTGTACTCCTTTTTACTCTACTTACCTATTCGTACGAATAAGCTTACATAAAGGTTAGTTAGACAGATAAATATCTTAATATAAACAATGGAGATATTATTTATTTTTAATAAATTTTAAAAATTAGGTGTATTTCCTAAATTAAAATTATATTCCCTCCATTTCTGTTGGTTTAACTTGTGGTTCCATTTCTCCAAACTTTTTTCCAAAAGCTAATTTTGGATAAACATTAATGGAAGAATCAATCATAACCTCGAGTAAAGAGGGTTTAGTTAAGTCTTCATTTAACCAAACAAGAGCTTTTTCAATCTCTTCCGGTTTATTAATTCTTCTCCCTTCTATTCCATATGCTTTTGCCAGTTTCTCAAAAGATGGCGCACTATAACCCCAAACTGTAGATTGAAATCTACTATTAAAATATGACTCTTGAAACTGACGAACCATTCCGTAAGATTGATTGTTTATGATAACAATTTTAATAGGTATTTTATTATGCTTGATTGTTTCAAGTTCTTGAATATTTAGTTGTGCTCCACCATCACCAGCGATAACCATTACTGGTTTATTTTTCAAACTTGCTAAAGAAGCACCCACTGCGGCTGGTAAGGAAAATCCCATTGACCCCATTCCACCTGAAGTTAAAAAACGTTGATGAGATTCCAAATCCAGAGATTGTGCTGCCCACATTTGATGCTGACCAACATCAACAACATATGCAGTAATTTTTTTAGAATAATATGACAATTTATGCATAAATATATTTGGATTAATTCCCAAACAATCTTTCAATTCATCTACGTCTAATAAACGTTTTCTTAGTTGCATAATATGAGTGATCCAGAAAGAGAAATTTTTATTTTTTATTATTTTTTTTCTATCACCGTTTCCATATTCAAAAAAATCATACAAATTTAATTTTAAGGTTGTACATCCCTTAACTCTAAAATTTAATTCACTTTCGTCAATATCAACATGAAAAATTTTACGTCCTTCTTTAAAAGAATTGACATCACCGCCAGTTTGACGAATATCAAGGCGGCTACCCAAAACCAAAACGAAATCTGATTCAGCCAAAGTTGTGTTTGCAAAACGATTTCCATAACTTCCAATCATACCCACTCTCAGTGGATGGTTGTGAGGCAAAATATCTACACCCATCAACGAATTAATAACTGGAATTCCTAATTTATCAATAAATTTAACGCATACATCATGGGCTCTTCCAGAACGTATTCCTCCACCAACCAAAAGTAAAGGTCTTTTAGAAACTTTAATGACTTCAATCAAACTTTTATAAAAAATATCAACCTTTGAATTGTCTCTCTTTTTTAAATTTGGTAAGTTAGATTTTTGTAAAAATCTTTTTATCAAATCCTCCTTCAATTCTGCCCTCTGAAGATCCATGGGGATATCAATAAGTACTGGACCCGGTCGGCCAGATAGTGCAATTTTAAAAGCAGATTCAAAAAATTTTGGAATCTCATCTGGTTTATTTATCTTGAAAACGGCTTTAGTAATCGGTGCAGCGATCTTTACTATATCAGTCTCCTGAAAACCAAGTTGTCTTATGGGAAGTTTCCCTTTTTGTTCATTAGTGTTTACTTGCCCAGTAATAAAAACAACTGGCGTTGAATCGAAATAGCAACTACCAATGCCAGTTATCAAATTAGTTGCTCCTGGTCCACTGGTCGCAAAAGCTATACCAGGAATACCATTCATTCGAGCGAGACCTTCAGCAGCAAATGCGGCTGCTTGTTCATGATGAGTACTAATTATTTTAATTTTATCCTCAAGATAAATGGAATCAAGTAAATGTGTAATCATTCCACCAGACATTTCAAAAACATGGTTTACACCTCTTTTTTCTAAATATTTAGCTATAAATTTAGATGCCTTCATTATTGTTTATTTTTATCATATTAGACAAACCTTGTTCAATATCAACTTTTGGTTTCCAACCGATCGTTTTAAATAATTTAGATATATCCGCTTCATTAAACATACCCTGATCTGATTTGTATTCCACTGCACCATAATTAATGGTGGACTTGCTTTTTGTTTGAGAACGAATGATCTCTACAATATCTTTAAGCTGTGTTGCTTTTCCAGATCCTAGATTAGCAATACCAACTCCCCCTCCCTCTCCTAAACGAATCAATAAATCAGAAATATCATCAACATACAAATAATCAAGAAATTGTTCGCATTTGGTTATATTTAAAACTCTATCATTCTTCATCTCATCTATCAAATAATCAATAAACCATTTGTGATTTCCATATGGCCCATAAGCAGAAAATAATCGAAACCACGAATGCTCTATTCCATATGCCTTACACAATTCTTCTGATATTTTAGAACAAATGAGTTTAGATTTTCCATATAAAGTAACTGGATCGGTTGGATAATTTTCATCTATTTTTGTTTGATTATTTATATTTCCATATTCCGCCTGAGAACCGAAACCAATCCAGTGTTTTACACCAATTTTTTTAGACAATTCAATCGAATCAGTTATTTGCGGTATATTTATACTAAACTGTTTCGGATTGTCTCGTTCTGCACCAAAAACACCGTCCCAAGCTATATTTACAAAAACAGAATTATCTATTGCCGAAACTTTATCCATAAGTTCTGAAATAGACTTATTATATCTATAAATAAAAACATTAGGTTTATTTTCTAAAAAATCAAGATTACTTGTACTACGAGAAAATATAGTAATTGGATAATTTTTTGATAAAAGATATTTACAAAAGTTTTTACCTATCAAACTTGATGCTCCGTGTATGCAAAAATGATTTTTTATGCTCATACATTATTTTTTATTCCAAACTTTCCATGGTGCATTATTTTTTAACCACATGTCTTCTAATTTATTTTTGTCATTTAAAGTATCCATTGGTTTCCAAAAACTATCATGAAAAAAAGCTTTTAATTTTCCTCCTTCAGATAAATTCTCTAATGGAGCTTTCTCCAACACAGTTGCATCACCATCAAGAAGATAGTCAAAAATCTCAGGTTCAAATACAAAAAAACCTCCATTTATTCTATTTTTATTGTCTGTTTTCTCACTAAAAGATGTCACGTTATGTTTCTCATTAATGATTAGTGTTCCAAATTTACCCTCAGGGATTACTGAGGTAACAGTTGCAACTCCTTTAGCTTTTTTATGAAAACTTACTAAATCTTTTATATTTATATCAGAAAGACCATCACCATAAGTAAGCATAAAAGTTTCTTTCCCAACATAATTTTGTATTCTTTTTATTCTTCCACCGGTCATTGTATTGTCACCTGTATCTACAAGAGTTATTTTCCATTTTTCACTACGATTTTCGTGATATTTGATAGAATTTTTTTCTAAATCAAAAGTTACATCACTGTTATGTAAATAATAATTATTAAACCATTCTTTTACAAAATAACCCTTATAGCCTAAACAAATAATAAATTCGTTGAAACCATAATGAGAATATATTTTCATAATATGCCAAAGAATTGGCTTCCCACCTATCTCAACCATCGGTTTTGGTTTTACTGTTGTTTCTTCATTCAACCTAGTTCCCAATCCACCTGCTAATATTACTACTTTCATATTATTTAAAATAATTATTAATTTGCTGGTTAGTAATTTTTACAATATCTCCCGATTTTTTATAATAGCTCTTGTACCAATTAAATGTGAGCTCGAGATTCTCTTTAAGACATAATTTTGGTCTCCAGTTTAACAAAATATCAGCTTTATTTATATCAAGTTTTAATAGACTACTTTCATGTTTATTTGATTTATCTGGATTAATCTCATAAACACCTTTTCCTAAAATCTTTATTGCATGATTAAGAAGTTTTTCAACTGTAACAAAACTTTCATTATTTGGTCCAAAATTATATGCCCCAGACAAACAAGTTTTTCCTTCATAAAGACCTTTTCCTAACATTAGATAACCAGATAAAGGTTCTAAAACATGTTGCCATGGACGAATAGACTGTGGATTACGAATTTCTATTTTTTCATTTTTGTCATAAATAGACCGAACTATATCGGGAATCAAGCGATATCTAGCCCAATCTCCACCACCGATAACATTTCCCGCTCTTGCAATCGCAATCAAAGAATTATGTTTTATATTATAATCTTTTAAATTAAAAAAGGACTGAATATAAGAATTTGAGATAATATCTGCCGCCGCTTTACTAGCACTATATGGATCATAACCTCCTAAAGCATCATTTTCTCTATATGCATAATGCCATTCTTTATTTTCGTAAACTTTATCTGTTGTAATAATAACAACGGACTTCACTCCACCGACTTCTTTTATAACCTGAAGCACGTTTGCTGTACCCAAAACATTGGTGGAAATGGTATTCAACGGATCATCATAGCTATCTCTTACAATTGCTTGCGCTGCGAGATGAAAAACTATTTCGGGTTTTTCTTTCAAAAAAACGTCTTTTAACTTTTCATAATCTCGAATATCCACAAAATAATTTTTAATATTATTCTTAAGTTTTAAAACTTCAAATAAGTTTGGAGATTTTTCTGGAGGCAAAGAAATTCCGACAATATTTGCTTTAAAATTTAGCAAAATTTGGGTAAGCCAAGCTCCCTTAAAACCAGTATGTCCAGTAATAATAATTTTTTTGTTTTTATAAAATTTATTCATAGTATTATCAGCTTTCCGTATTAATATTACTTCTATTATATCTCCAAGTCAATATTGAGATATTTTACAAATTATAATAATATTCATATACAGAAAAATAAAAAAATGATAGTATATTTACTATTATTAATAGTTAAAAAAACACACAAAACATGTCAAAAATAGTACAACCAAAAATGAGAGTTCCATATGGCCTTTCTGTTCATGGACAAGAAGAAATTGATGCAGTTGTAAAAGTTCTCAAAGGAAACACAGCTCTTGGTGACAAAACTAAAGAGTTCGAAGGTAAAATAGCAAAAATGTTTGGTAAGAAATATGGAGTAATGGTAAACTCTGGATCATCAGCAAACCTACTTGCTTTAGAAATATTAAATTTACCACAAGGAAGCGAAGTTATTACACCTATTTTAACTTTTGCTACAACAATAGCACCAATCATTCAAAAAGGTCTCGTTCCTGTTTTTGTTGATGTTGATCCTAATACATATATAATAAATCCCGATGATGTCGAAAAAGCAATTACTCCAAAAACAAAATTATTGATGATTCCATCACTTATGGGAAATATTCCGAATATGAAAAAATTGTCATCGATTGCAAAAAAACACAAACTTTGGTTCATTGAGGATTCTTGTGACACACTAGGTGGTAAATATGACGGAAAACCTACTGGTACTTATTCTCATATCACAACAACAAGTTTCTATGGATCACATATTATAAATGGTGCTGGCGGAGGTGGTATGATCTGTGTAAATGATTCGAAATGGGTAGATAAACTTGTAATTCTACGCGGTTGGGGCAGACAATCTTCTTTATTTGGAGAAAAAACTAATTCTGAACTTTTAAAAAATCGTTTTAGTGTAAAACTTGATGGTATACCTTATGATAATAAATTTATTTTTAGTGAGATAGGCTACAATTTTCTACCACTCGAACTTTCATCTGCTTTTGCTTTAGTACAACTTAAAAAATTACCTGGTTTTCTTACAAAAAGAAAAAAGAATTTTGCCTTACTTTTGAACTATTTTAACCAAAATGATAAATACTTTATACTTCCAAAACAAACAGCAAAAACCGAAACTGCATGGCTTGCTTTTCCGCTCATAATAAAACCAGGAGCACCATTTACTCGTTTACAATTAGTTACTTTCTTAGAAGACAATAATGTTCAAACACGTCCAATCTTTACTGGTAATATTTTAAAACAACCTGCATTTAAGAAAATTGAAAGAAAAGAAACAAAAGCAATTTTTCCAAATACAGAACTTATTATGAAAAACGGATTTGTTGTTGCATGTCATCACGGCTTAAATGACGACCAAATGAATTATTTGAAAGATAAGTTTACTGAATTTCTAACGTTATATAAATAGTTATAAAAAATACCTCGCAAAAATCATCTTTGCGAGGTATTTTTATTTTTGTGTCTATTGAACGTTATTCGTTGTCTTTACAGATTCTAGATCGGTTGATTTAAACACAAATTTTTGATTTAAAAGAAATCCAATAATGGCTGCTGGCAAAATTAAAATCGCACCGGCAACATAGTTATTTACGTGATAACCATTAAAAATCCATAAACCAATTAAATTAAATAAATAAACAACAATATAAACTAAAAAAAATTTTAGAATCAGGTTATTATTGTGACTTTTAAACACAATTACACCAACTGTTTTAAAATTAAACAAAATCCCAATAATTGTCGCAAGTGTTATCGCCAAAGCATAATTTAAACTAAGAAAAATAAATAAAGCAAAAACTGAATATCCAAATACAGCATTTAATAAACCAACGGCTAGAAAACGAAAAAATTTAATTGACCAAATCTTTTTTACCATATTGTTAAAAATTAATTCTCTCTTTTTCAATGACTAATGGTTCATCCTTTACCTGGGTATATATCGAAGCAATATACTCTCCTATTATACCTACAAATAAAAGTTGAATTGATGAAACAAAGAAAAAACCAATAACTAGAGGAGCAATCCCCGCTTCAAATGTTTCCCAATAAATTAGCTTGTATGCAAGATAAATAATAGCTGAAATAAAACTTATAAGAGCCCCGGCAAATCCAATAAAACTAGCTAATCTGATAGGAAGTTTGGAATGATTTACAAAACCAAGCATAGCAGTATCATAAAGAGTATAAAAATTGTGTTTTGTTTTTCCCGCTTTTCGTTTTGGCTGAGTAAAATTTATTTTTTTAATATTAAATCCAAACTTTGCTACCAGCCCTCTAAAATATGGGTACGGTTCATCTAGACTTCGTAAAACATCAATAAACTTTTTATCATAAAGACCAAAACCAGTAAAATTTTTTATATATTCTGTCTCAGACATTTTATCAATTAACCAATAGAACAATCTGCGAATCAAAAACATTAATGGATTTTCTTTGCTCTTATTTTTGATACCGATGACAATATTATATCCACTTTCCCACTCTTTAATAAAATCATTAATCATTTCAGGGGGGTCTTGAAAATCAGCACACATCCATACGACAGCATCACCATTCGCTTGAAGCAATACGTAATGAGGAGAACGAATGGGACCAAAATTCTTTACGTTAATAATTACCTTTACACGTTTATCATTACTCGCCATCCGCCTAAGAATATCAACTGTTGCATCAGTTGAAGCATTGTCAATAAAAATATGTTCAAACTCATATTTCTGATTATTTTCAAACACCTTTTTAACAGCTAAAAACAAACCTTCAACATTTTCTGCTTCATTAAAACACGGAGTTACTACGGAAATAATTTTTTTGTTTTGCGATTTATTCATATAATATATATTTTTTTATAATTTAGATAATATCTCTTTAATATAGATTAACATGAATGAATATTACTTCTTTAATATTTCTATGTCAATTAATCAATAATATTATTCAATGTATCTATGGAAATTTGATGTTTAATCTATGGTTTTTGTTTAAACCTAATTATAGATACAAAAATTGTAATAAAAACAAATACCAAAAAAACTGTAGTGCTATAAAAAAGTAATCTAGCATCTGCTGCATTCCCCGTCATTATAAGACCAACAAAATATAAAATGGCTGACAAAAACATTGTCAAATAACTTACTGCTAAAGCTTTGATCCTAATCATATAAATAAAAGCGAGGATTGAAATTAGATATATAAACCAAGGTCTAAAAAAGAACCAGTTGGAAGCTTTTATTATGTAAGTAACAACCGAATCACGAAAAGAAGATTCTGGTAAAGAATAACCGTATTCATTTTCATCAACAGATGGCGCAGTAATTAAAAATTGTGCCCCTTCATTGGCGCCAATCATGTATTTAGTCAATTGAAATTTATTGTTGAAAAAACAAATCGGATGATGAATAGCAACATTCAACCATATTTTATTGATTCTGTTATCAGTACCCACTTTACCAAGTAAACCCGCAGATAAATTGATATGTTTTGGATCATACAAACTCTCAATTTCAGCTACAGATAAATTTGGTGCCATTTCTGAAAAAAGATTACTATGAACACAAACACTCGCACCTGCAACATCCAAAACCCGCACAGATTCTAGAAAAGTACTTGTACTACTATTAAGTTTAGTAAAACTTGGTAGAGAATAATTATCTAGTATAGTTTTAGTATAGTAAAGCGAGCCAATTAATACTGAGCCAAGTAAAAAAATACTTAACCATAAATGCATGGGACAATTATACTTACGAGAACATACTACAAATGCAAGGTAAAAAAGCAATGGAACAGCACCCGCAATAGCATTGTGTCGTGAACATACACCAAGAAATATTAGAAACACTGACAAAAGTGATAATAAAATAAACCTCCATTTATTTGCCACGGTTTCCATATACACAACTATTGCAAAACTGGACATAAAGAATGATGCCATCAAAACATCCTTCCAAATAACTGCCACTGTACCAAGCACAACAGGAATACTTAGATAAATTACCAGAAATAATGTGGCACACCATATTTTCTTTGTAAAAAAATATATTATATAAAATATAGATCCGAGTAAAAGAAAAACTTGTAAAAAATGCATCGCGGACGGATTGAGTGATACCAGGTCAACAGCACGCCAAACATAACTAACCATAGGTGGCCACATTGAATCTGTTACTCCATTTCTTGCGCCACGAAGAGCGTGTAAAGTATCATACGTCATAAATCCTGGATAAAATATAAATACAATTCCTAGTGACACTAGCAAAGGTATCGCAAATAAATATATTTTTCTCATTTTATCACTTGTTGATTTTTCCAAACCTAAAGCAACACAAATTTTATAAAGTTTTTTTCTGAACGCTATCAACAAAAAAATAATGAAAGATAAAAAGATACTTATAATCCCAAGTATAATATATTCGAATAATACCGATGACCTATTTATTTGTAATTCAAAAAAAGGATCGTTTCCAGTTGAATGAAGGAGTAAACCATTTGGAGTTATCTCAAACTTATCAATCATCTGAATTGGTTTTGCAAGTACTACTAAATCATTCGGCATCAAGGTTTCTGTGCTAAACAAATTCCTTAATTCCATTTTCTCAATTATCACATCTCCCGCTTCAGTGGCTGGATCTATACGAACATGCTCAAATAAATTTTGTGGCAAAACAATTTTAATACCATTCTTCACATTATCAAAAAAATCAGCCCGCACACTATTTTCTTCGCTATACTTCCCATCTACTGGAAAAAAAACTTGTATTGAGTCTGGTTTTTCTTTTTGAAAGTAAACTATCAAACTGTTTTGAAAAGTCGAGCCCATACCCACAACAATCAAACTCACAATTGCAAGTGTGACTAAGTAAATCACTAATCCTCTGACACGAGAACTTGCAAAGTATATTAATTTGTTAACTTGTTTTGATTGTTCAATCATTAATTTTATCTTTTTTACTTATAATAACCGGGTTAAGTGAAATCGTCTTTCCAGCATCATACACAAGTTTACAAAAATATCTTTCAAGTCCGTGTGCAATAGTCGCATCCATTGAATAACCTGATGGTTGATTTTTTTCAAAAAAATCAATAAATTTGTCGTCGAATTTATTTATAAGATCAAAACGTACCCAAAACATTGATCCAGCTACCCATTTGTAATCTGAGTGGTGTGTCTTGTAGTAATCGTAAATCAATTCAATTTTTGCCTCATAAAATTCAGTACTATGTAAAAGTCCCTGATATTCAAATCCCGAAAGGGTGCTACCACCAATCATTCCTATGTCTGTATGAGCTAAATTATCCAATATCATATCCACTAAATGTTCGTCTTCTAACATATGGTTCACAAGATCAACAAACCACGCTGAGCCGTATGCTGGGTTTTGAAGTGATCTTTTCGTGTGCATTTTTAAAAGATATTTCGTTGTCTTGGGTACATATTTTAAAGATTTTAAAAATGGTAAAATATCCATTCCTTTATTTTCAAAGATTAATATTTTTGTTTTTGGATTGAATTTAAATATTTCTTCTATATCCTCTTGGGTATAGTGACCTTTAATTAGAGAGATGATCAGAGAATATGAATATGGTATATTTTTTAATTTTTCTTTAATTTCATTCCACATATCTGTATAATATAAATGTAAAACAACACAAATCTCTTTCTCTCCAAGTTGTCCTGAAAAAATAAGTGGTAATCTAGAATTAGAATTTACCAATGGAAGCAATTGACGAAACAACTGTATTTTATTTGTTGTTTTGTCTGTAAATTTAATAACGACCTCGTTAAAAGCATCGAGTAATTTGAAACCGAACTCACTACTAGGTTCTATTGCCATTTGCTCTCCCCATTCATTCCATGAGTTTAATAAAAGTATTTTTCCAACCTTGTTAGAAGAGTGGTAGGTATCGAATTGCGAAACCAAAAATTTCTTAAAATACTCAATGTTATTATTTTTTGTTTTAGTTACAAGAATCTTTTTATTTTTGTGGTTAAAATATCGAACTGAATTATTAAAATTATAAAAAACAGTTTGAATATTACTAGAACGAAACGGCATACTAAAAACATGTTTATCTACATATTTTTGATAATCAATATATCTCACACCGTCCCCGATAGATGTAAAATCTGAAGTGTTTTTATAATCCGCGTGATGTGAATAATTTTTATATCCATCATAATTCCCATACATGCCATTTACAAATAATTCAAGTCCTGCAAAACCATTCTTTTTTACCATCTCATTTCCTAAAGCATAAAATAATTCAAATTCCTTTAAAGTCATCTCCCAAGGATGATGAATAAACAATACTGGTTTATTGTTTATTTTTTTATAATTAACATGTTTAAAATATCGCAAAAGATTCTCAAAATTCTTAGTAATTTCTTCATTAGAATATTTATTTGTAATAATATAATCATTTGAATGTTGATTAAATGCTGGATTACCACTCCAACTCTCATTTGCATAAATAAAAAACACATCAAAATCTTTTAAAGATTTCTGGAAAAACTTATCGACAACATCCTTCATTAGCATATTATTTCCTGTTACAGTATTTTGACTAAACCAATAATAATATATAGCAAAACCCTTAATACCATTCGACTTGGCCAGCAATACCTGTTTTTCAATAATTCCTGAGTCATTTTTTAAATTATAATAACCAAGATAATTTTTTAAAGGCGTTTCAATAGATTGATCTGCCAACTTTGCCTGTTGTAAATTGATCATGTCATGATATCCGTCATAAAAGGTTTTTTTGTTCTCTTCCAAAGCATGGAACTGCGGAAGATAGATAGCGTAAGGTTCAATAAACTTAAAAAGGTCGTCATAGAGTTTTTTATTTTTTTGATATTTATCATTTAATATATAATCATAATCAATTGAAAATATATTACGATATAAATCTGGAATATCTTTTTCTGTTGAAATAATTACATTCTTCGATGTTGTGCAATGATTATTAACGATCAGATTCAACATTTTTTGCATTTCTAATTCAATTTTTTTAATATTATTAACTGGAAAATACTTTTTGTTATTCTGTAACCTTTCTATGTATGCACCGGTATTTGAATAAAGGATGGGTAATCCAGAATTTATACCTTTTGTTAAAGAGTAACTGTAAGTTTCGGCGCATTCGTTGAGAAAAGCCAATCCATGAATATTATTTTTTTGAAGCAATGAAAATATTTGATTTTCATCGTATACACCGTGAAAAACAACATTTGGCGATTTTAGTTCAACATGACCAAATATATGATAAACGACATTATGTCCTTTGTATTTTTTTACACGAAACAATTCTGGATAATAACTTGCTCCTTTATGAATATGTATATCATTGATGACACCTATATTGATGTTTTTTTCAACTTTTGGGATTTTTGTATACTCAATAATCTTATTATCAATATGTCTTGACAGCTGTGCATTTTTAAAAATAAAAACTGAATCAAAAATATTTTTAACAAAATGTGATGGATATATTATTACATCTGCCAACTGTAATAGTTTTAATATTTGGGGTCTAAACGATGGATTTACTAAATAGTTTGAATGTACTGAAATGTTAAACTGGTATAAATCAATGTTTGATTTTCCTAAAAAATAAAAATCATGTGTTGGAATTACTAGTTTCATTCCGTATTCTTTTTTAACACTCGCCACATCTTCAAATGTAAGATCTGTTATAAAAAAATACTGAAATATAAAAACATCGTTTTTTGTAAAACTACCTTTATACAAATTAAGATCACCCCGATTTTTTATTTGTACAAAATTCAGATGAATTGAGCCAAAAGTATCGATCAAATCATTAATGTATTTACTTGCACCACCTTTTTCAACGTTAGAAACATAATAAACTGTCTTGAGCGGTAAAACAACAGAAGCTTTTTTTTCAACAATTTTCTGATAAATATTACTTTGTAAGCGTCTTTTTCTTATTAAAATACTTTTTTTGATGAACGCATATGGATGAAAAACGGCCCATTTAATTTGCGAATATTTTGGCATGGATTTAATTAAATACTTTTTTGTAAATTTAAGTGGATTAAGTAATGCCCATTTACTGCGAATATATTCGTTACGGAGTTTCCAAAATTTGGATGATTGCATAAATGCAATTTCAATATCCTTATTAGAGATAGCAGTAGAAAGTCCGGAAATCTGATTTTGTAATACTATTATTTCCTGTTCTTTTAATTGAATATGAGATGTTTGTTGTTTATCTTTTTCTTGAAGAGCAGAAATGACGGAATCTTTAACATTTAATTCATTCTTATTTCGCTCAATTAGATGTTTTTCCTCCTCATTTTTTACCAAAAGAACTTTTTCGTGTTGTTCGATAAGTTGTTTTTTCTCTTCTTCTTTTTGTCGTAATAAAATATTCTGCTGATTTAACTTCCCCACCATCGAAACCAATTCAGACTGTACGATTTTATATTGATCAAGAAAAACTTCACTTTGTTTTGCAATTTGCTCAGCAAATTCAACTCTTATAATCTTTTGTTCTTCAAAAGACCTCTGATTTTCTTGTGCAATTTGTTCAACAAATTTAGATTCTGTAATTTTCTGCTCTTCGAAAAATCTATTTTGTTGCTGAGTTATTCGTTCTGCAAATTCTAATCGTGTAAACTTCTGTTCTTCAAAAAACTTATTTTGTTGTTGAGCGATTTGTTCATTAAGTGATTTCTTTTCACCTTCTAATGTAAACTGTGCCTGCTCAATATTATTTATCTGAGTAGATAATGATTCTGTTTCTTTTTTGTATGTTTCGTTATCAACTACAATTTTCTGATTGAGAATTGAAACTTCTTGATCTTTCTTTTGAACGGACTTAATCAAACCGAAAATCTCACTGTCCAATTTTTTTATATTGTCACTTTGAACTTTCCATATTTTTGTATACAAAGAATTGAAACCTGACGTAACAAAATTACCTAAAGTATTAAAGATTTTTGTTATTTTTCCTGAATATTTATCATCATTAAAATGTTCAATGGCAAAATTGTATCCGTTTTTTGCATACAAATCAGCCTTATCTTTGTTATCAAAAAGAAATTTTAATTTTTCTGCTAATTCTTCATATTTACCAGGTGTGTATAATAGTCCGTTAACTCCATCGGTAATAATCTCTGGTATACCTCCACTTCGTGTAGCTATAATAGGTTTTTTTGCAAGCATTCCCTCAACAACAACTCTCCCAAAAGCTTCGCTTTTTGAACAAACAACAAGAGCATCGACTTCACAAAGTAAAGAATATGGTTTTAATACATAACCTAATAACCTTATTTTATCATTTAATTTATTATCAGATATTATTTTATTTAATTTTTCACCATAACTACCTTCTATTCCGCCAACAATTATCAGTTCAGCATTGATACCAGAATTAATAAGATCTTTTACTGCTAAGATCACATCTTCCTGGTTTTTCCCGGCATGAACCGTTCCTATAACTGCCAATTTATAAGATTTCTTATTTTTAAAAATCGGTACTGTATTCACTAAGCCACCTGTAGGAACACTAACATTATTATAGATAACGGCACCTTTCTCCTTATCTCCAGCATAATATTCCTCTACAGCCTTTGAATTATATATAACACGTTCAGAATTTTCATATACAAATTTTGAACGTTCTTTTATTGGAAGAGTAAATTTCATGTTATGGTCTAACTCCCCAAACTCTCTAATGTGCCAAACATGTGGCTTTCCAAGTATCTTAGCCGCCAATGCACCAACATTTATTACCGAGGTATTCGTGTATATGATGTCTGGATTAATTGTTTCAAGTAGTGTAGCAAGTGCAATCGTTTGTATATTTATTTCATCCTCAACTTTTTCTTTTTCCTCATTTTTACCCATTGTCCAAAATCTATAAGTTAGTACATCGTAAGGAACTTCCATTTTTTTTAATTCATCTTCCATTGGACCTTGTCCTGGAATTACAACATGACACAAAACGCCTCTAGATTTTAATCCAGCAATAAGATCCAAAAGTGACCTTTCGGCACCATCCATTCCCGCAGAGTGGGAAATAAAAGAAATTAATAGTTCCTTTTTTTTATTACTAAAAATGTTTAGGTGTTCAGTTGAATCCATAAGTTTATTCGTAATTTTCAATATTTTGATTAATTTTGAAATAATTCATCGGTTGGTAAGCAAATTACTGGTTTTTTTGTCAGATTCGCAATTTCAATAGCTTGATTTCTTTCACTTTCTATAAACAAAATACACTCTGTTAATTTATTATAAATTTCGGCTTTGAATTTACCGTGAGCACCGAGTTTAATTCTCTCTTCTTTTGACGGTAAGTCAAGCATAAATAATCTTTCATACTGAACATTATTTTTTCTTAACCATTCTTCTGTTTCCTTTCTATACCTTTCTAATCTAGAGGTAACTAATGTATTTATTTTATAATTTGGTATATAAAGTGGCTTAGCGTTTAAAATAAAATCTATGTATTTATTACCGTCATCGTTTTGATCCTCAGTTGGGTCTATACATAATACGCCATCAATATCGAAACAAGAACGTAAAATAATATCGTGATATAAATAATTCCACTGAAAAATTCGTGGCTGTTCACAAATAGAGGCATAAATGTCTACTAAATTCTTGCTTTCATTTGTCGCGTATATAGCCAAAAAAATATACTCAACATTTGATCCTTTTTCACTAAGTTTACTTTTAATTTTTTTTAAAGCGCTTCCTGAATTTACACTGTCATCAACAATTAAAACTTTTTTTATTCCATTGTGATTTTTAATGGGACGATCTCCTGAAGAAGGTTTAATATCATTCAAATACTCATCAATTGATGATACTGGCAAATTTAAAAATGCACTAATCATGTAAGCAGGAATTATGCCAGAACGAGGATTACCAACAACAAGATCTATATCATTTGGTATTTTGCAAATAACATTGCGAACATCTAAAGCTAGTTGTGAATATGTTTTAAAATTTAAAGTTGTCATTTTTTTGTTCCTTTAATTCCTAAATTAATCCATCCGTGGTCATAACCTCGACATTCCGAATTGTCCATTTTCACGATATTTTTAAATCCTGCGTCAATAAAAAGTTTTTTCAAGTATCTCTCAGAAAAAGTGGCTAAATGAAAGTTAAAATGCCCTCGTGTTCCAATACCATCACCATAAGAAAACATTCTTCCAGAAAACCATTTTGTAGGATCTTTTTCTTCATTAAATCTATACCACCCATCTTTCATAAAATCGTTATTAATACCCTGTTCTGAATCGCAAAACGCTTTTGCTATTTTTAGCCCGTCTGGAACCCACACTTCAAGAGAACCTCCAATTTTCAAAACCCTTGTCCATTCTTTAATAGTTTTCTCTAACATATACCATGGTATATGTTCTAAAATATGGCTCGCGTAAACAATATTAAAGGTTTTATCAGGAAAATCAATTTTTTTTGAAACATCACTTACATAATCAGTATTTTTTGTTTTTATAATATTTATTGTTTCAAAATCACGTATTCTCTCATCTCCTGGACCAATTTCCAAAAATCGTATTTCTTTTTTGTTATTTTTTAAAATAATGATCCATTCAAAAAATAATTTGTAAAACAAAGTTTTTATTTTTGTAAAAATTGTCCAACCTCTTGATGTATCTGACATATTATTTAATTAAAATTTATTTTTTAAAATAATCGCATTAATTTGTTAGTGGTTTTTTCCATTCATGTTTAATTAAAAAAAATCCTCCATGTTTATTTGCTGTTCCTGTTGAATAAATTGTTAATATCTTACACTTTGGTTTAAAATCATAAACATGCTCCGCAACCTCCCCAAAACACGTAACATTAATAAAATATTCACCTTTTAAAAGTGATAGCTCGTCTATACTTAAAACGACAAAATTATCATTTCTATAAACAGGACTTTTGTCTATTTGGGTATTATATCCGAAAATACACCCTCCAATAGCCGAATGCATTCCAATCCCAAAATTTAACAATTTTACTTCCCTATGGATCTTAAAATCAACCTTAATACCCATTGGCTCCCCCGTTTCAAAGACATTTTTTACATTACCACTTTTGTCTAAAAATTCAACACTAGTTATTTCTGCGACTTTATTTTTTCTTTCTTCCTCAAGTTTTATTTTTTCATTCTCAATTCTCTTTTTTTCCTCCTCTAATTCTTTCCCCTTTAATTTCTCGGCTTCTTTTTCCACTTGTATTCTTTCTTTTTCAAAACCTATTCTTTCTTGCTCTTGCTCTCTCTTTATTCTCTTCTCCTCATCTGACATATTTTGATAAATATATTCATTACCCACCTCATCAGCTTTTCCTATCATTTCTATTTTTCCATTCCTGAGGAGCATAGCTCGGTCGCAATAACGCTGAATCGTGCCGACATCATGAACAACCAAAATTACAGTTTTACCCATTTCTTTGTACTTATTAAATTCGTTTAAACACTTGCTTTGAAAATTTACGTCTCCAACCGCAAGTACTTCGTCCATAAGCAGGATATCTCGATTTGCATGAATTGAAACAGAAAAGGCTAAACGTACACTCATTCCCGAAGAATAATTCTTTAGTTTTTGATCAATAAATCTCTCAAGCTCGGAAAATGCAACAATAGAATCAAACTTTTTATCAATCTGTTTTTTTGTTAAACCTAGTACAGTAGCATTAAGATAAATATTATCTCTCCCAGAAAGTTCAGGATTAAATCCTATTCCAAGTTCCAAAAAAGGTGAAATGGCACCATTTATTTCAATTGACCCCGTATCATGAGCATATACACCTGCAAGAATCTTAAGTAATGTGGATTTTCCACTTCCATTTCTCCCAATGATGCCAAAAAACTCCCCCTTTTTTATTTCAAATGAAATATCTTTTAGCGCATCTAAAACATCATGGTCTTTTTTATTAAACATGCTTGTAAATGCTCCTCGAAGTGTGGAAATCTTGTCGTGAGGAATAATAAATGTTTTTGAAACATTTTTTACTGAGATTGCTATTTGGGGTTTTTGTGTTGAATTTTCCATTATTTTTTATCAGTTATATTTTCTATTTATGTAAACTAACCTGGATTGCTTCGTACCTCGCAATGACAATACTTTATATATTTTCTGCTACTTTTCGTTGGTTTTTTTGAAAAAGAAAAATGGAGACTATAAAAATCGCGATGCAACTTATTACAAGAATGGCCAAATTTAATGGTTTAGCAAAATGATCAGAAATAAGACCTTGTTTGGCAAAATGAATAATAAAAGCCAATGGGTTTAAAAGAATAATCTGTTGAAGATTTTCTGGAATTAGTGACAAAGGATAAACTATTGGAGCAGCGTACATAAGCATCTGCATACACACTTCCCAAATCATAGACAAATCTCTAAATCGAACGTAGAGCGGAGAAAAAATAAAAGAAAAAGATAAAATAAGAATGTATAATAAAATAATATATAAAATAAATAACAAAACACCTCCTATACTTGGTACTTTTTCATATATAGCAAAAAATATAACTAGCACGAACATATTTGCTAAAAAAACAAAAAATGAATTGAGTGTGGAAGCAAGAACAATTGTCCACCTTGGTACATAAATTTTTGTAACCAGTTGAGCTTTTGAAAGCAGTGATGCCAAACCAGCAGTTGTTCCCTCAGCAAAAAAATTAAACATTAACAAAGCTGTTAAAAGCTCTAGTGAGTATAGTGGTGTCCCAGAGTTTTTAAAATTAAAAATTGAGGAAAAAACAAAATTTAAAATAGTAAATAAAAGAAGCGGTTTTAATATCGCCCAAACATAACCAAGTACTGATGCATGATAACGAAGCTTAAAATCTGTTATTGCAAGACGAAGTACTAATTCTTTGTAATTTTCATGACCGAGTGCCATATATTATTTTTTGTTTATTTGCTTTAAACTTATGAAAAATTTCTTTTGTATCATTTATAGATATTTTTCGCTTTTTTTGTATAATTGACCTTTTTTTAATCAATTCTGACACATACCAAAGAAGAGACAACCACGATACAACTACACTCCACATCATAGCAAATATTCCAGTTTTTTTCGAGACCTCATACGAAGGACCTCTTTTTCTAAAAACACTTAAAACAAGGTGAATATATCGCATACAAAATAATCCTAAAACCTTAAATACAAGAGAAAATGGCATATTTTTAACTATTGTAAAAAGTGTATTGCGATGAATATGGAAAGATTTGAACGCGGAATAACTCTGACCTGTTGCGCTGTGTACGTGTAAAACTGGTTCTCCAGAAATATATTGCGATGTAAATCCTAGAAGTCGAAGTCGCCACGCTAGGTCCACATCTTCTTGATATGCAAAATAAAGAGGGTCAAAATACGTTTCATTACTAAGATCAACTGCTTGAAGAGCTTCTTTGGAAATCATCATGGCACTGGCTGTGGTACCGAAAATTTCGCATGCCTCATTATATTGTCCAATGTCAGTTTCTCCCTGGCCTTTGTTGATAGCACTCATACTTTCGTCAACCAAAATTCCAACACTGTCAATAATTTTTGGATTATCGAAAGATACTATTTTTGTTTGAACGGTGGCAATTAAACCTGGATTGCCACGCTCCGTCCTTCCACCTTCGCTGAAGCTATGGCGGACACAGCGCAATGACGAGTCAAAACCGGACAATAATGTCGAAATAAATGTTTTTGGTACAACAGTATCATTATTCAAAAAAACAATTTTCTCTATTGAAGGATATTTGGAGAATAAATGACGAATACCAATATTATTTGGTTCAGCAAATCCCTCATTTTTGGAAAGCTCAATATAATCTATTTCTGGATAATCTAAAATATAATCTTTTGTGCCATCAGTTGATCCATTATTCACTACTACGATTTTATATTTTTTGTCAGTATCTTGCATAAACAGAGATGGAAAAAGACGTTCAAGATGTGCGAGACCATTCCATGTTACTATTACTATTCCTATTTCATATTGATGGTTCATTCTCGTTAATTAAATTACTATCTATTTCAAAATTTTTCCACTTGCTTCATAAATATTATTAGTATATAATATGAGTATGCCTGTGAGCGCAAGCTCCTTTTCGGCTAAGGATTACCTAAGCTGAAGGCAGGCATAACAAAATAACTCTCTTAATGAGGGTTTTTTTGTTTCTAAAAATCTTCAATTCCATTTTCATAAAGTCTTTGATTATTGAACTTTCTATGTGGCATTACACTCCAAAAAACAATTTTTCCATCCCCCACTCTTTTTAAAATAACAACTATTTTTCTCAAATAATCCTTCCCGACAATTGCATGAAATCCCCAGTACTCAACATTCTTTGTTCTATAAAAACCATCAACACCTTTATTACCGATTTTTTCAATTCCTTTTCTATATTCCTGAAGTGTACCAGTATGTTTAATTATATCTAATGCTTTTGGTAATAAAGTTAACTTCAATATCTGTTCATCGGTGTTTCTTGGCATTCTATTACCTTTAAACTGTAAATGATTAAAACCATCTGAAGTTAAAACGACATCATCATGAAAATAAGGACATCTTATTTGTCCTTGTAGAGGATATATCATTTTTGCTTTTTCTATTACTTCTTTTAGTTTATTTTGTTCCATACTCTACATAAATTTTAACATACTTCCACAATAATATCTTTTATTTTAGAATATCAACAATATTATTCCATGAAAATAATTTCACGCGGTTTTGCATAGTGTCTTTCATAATAACACATTCATCCTTATGTTTTAAAAAATACAATATTTTCTTTTGTAGTAAATCCAGATTTTTTCCTGTTAATTTATCCGCTAATTCATCTCCAAAATAATCACGAGAAATTGCATTATCGAAACAAAATACTGGAAGCCCATACTGCATATAATTAATTATTTTTCCGCTTGCCTGAAGTGAGTTTTGTTCTTTCGGATCAATAGCACTGTCAGCAAGAGAAAGTAATTCACCAAGAGTTGTTGGATCGAGAGGACTTACAATTTTAATATGAGAAGAGATATCGGCTGGAATTTGTAATGCTTCAAGCGGATCTCCGGCAATAATCCAAAATATATTTGTTGAACCTGGATTGCCACGTCGCTCCGTACTTCCACCTTCGCTAAAGCTATGGCGGACACGGCGCAAAGACGCATTAGAGCCTGGATTCCTGCCTACGCAGGAATGACAAAATACACATTCACGAATAAGAGACAAAAGGACATCTATACCTTTATCTTTTGTAAAACCTCCAGTATAAAGAATAACAAAAGCTTCCTGAGAAACAGCATACTTTTCTCGCATCTTTTTCTTATCATGAAAAACAAATGGGATAGACGGCGCATCATAAAATACACTGCATGCTTTTTTTCTATTTTTTATGTCATTCTCGCTTCGGCGGGAATCCAGGTTGTGTTGCATTAACTTAATTAACTTGGATCCCCGCATTCGCGAGGATGACAATTCGGGAGTTTCGTAATTCAAAATATCTTTTGATATATATTCAGTTAGTGGACGTGAACTTGCAATCGACTGATCTGGCATTTTATAAATAGCATCTTCAATCAAACTAAAAAATTTCTTCACTACCGAGTATTTTATTCCTTTATATATAATCATTTCAGAAACGAGACCCCCATGAAAATCGCCAACTGTTCTAATTCTTCTCCAAAAAAGAATCTTCTGAACTAAAAAGGATGCGATTACTGCTTCATGATTGTGTGCATAAAGAATATCTGGTTTTTCACTCAAAACACGAAAGAATAATTTGAAAGATAAAACAATATCAAAAAAAACTTTTGCAAACGATGGACCCGCTGAAGTTTTTGTATACCATGGAAAAACGTTAGAGATTCTCGTGATTTTTATATTATTCTCTACACATTCTTTTGGATTTTTACCGATTGGATAAGTAATAATTTCAACAAAATGTCCAGCTTTTGCAACAGAAATCGCTTCATTGAGTATCCTGATATGAGTTCCTCTTTCTGTAAAAAAGGGTGTGGTTGCAACAATAATAATTTTCATAAGATTAGTATTCTAGCACAAAAATTGACTTGCATACTATTAATTAGAAGTGTATAATGATTAAATCAATACGAAAAGGGGTCCGAAAAGTGTGGGTGCTTTAGGCACCCTTTTCTTTTGCTTATTTTTTGATTTTATATTTAACATCTTCTCTTCCAAGATGCGTGAAAAACTTATTACCTAGTTTTTTATACAAAGAAGAGGCATATCTCACATTAGGAAATAATATTTTACTAAATTTATCTTTTATAATTAAATAGTCTACCAACTTTTTATAATCACCGTCACCGGAAACCAAAACGACTTTATTAAAGATTTTGTTTTCTAAAAGATTTTTCATTATCTCAAAAACAATATCGGTATCTACATTACCTTTCTTTTTAGTTTCGGCATATTGACTGTGCTCTTTGAATACAACGATGAATCCAGCTTTTTGTATTTCTTTATACAAATCATCGTTTTCTTCCTGGAGATATCCAAGAAAATAATAGGCTTCTGATATTTCATATTTGTCTTTTAAATATGTCCTGAATTTGAATAAATCAACGTTCCATTTATCTTGTTTTGTTCCGAGATATAAATTTTGTCCATCTATAAACGCAAGATTGTTTTTCTCATTCATTTTATATATCTTACCATAATTTTATATAAATAATACTTTTCTCAAATACATCGATATTATAAAAAATATGTATGTTATGTTTTTTTAAAAAAATTGCTATACTATATATATGTTTGAAAGTATCAAAACTTTTTTTCAAAATAATCGTGGAACGATAATTATACTTGGAATATTTGTTTTTTGCGGAGGATTTTTACGATTATACAACCTAGGCGAACAATCACTCTGGATTGATGAAGGATACACGATAAATGCGTCACAGGGCATTGTTGAATATGGTTATCCCCTTCTAGATTCTGGCAAAACATACGACGCACATAAGCTACATAATTATATTACTGCTGGTTCAATGAAGCTATTTGGGTTTGATGCACAAAATCCATGGTCCGCACGTTTACCTGCAGCTCTTTTTGGAATTTTATCTATCCTTGCAGTATTCTTTTTTACAAAACGTGTAACGAGTAGTCTTTTTACTTCTCTTTCAGCATCATTTCTAATGACATTTTCTTATTGGGAAATTGCGTGGTCACGCCAGGCTCGCGGATATGCAGACATGCAATTTTTTATACTTTTATCTTTTGCTTTCTTTTATAGTTGGCTTGAAAACAAAAAAATCATTAATGGATTACTTGCAATATTGTTCCTGGTACTGTCATATTTTTCCCATGGAGTCGCACTTATATTCATACCTGCATATTTTGTGATTTTCATAATTCATGGCATTTCATCTGGAAAAATAAAGGAATGGCTCTCTTTTTCCACGATTGGGTTCCTCGTGATACTAGGAGTGTTTGGAACTTGGATTCTATATAGAATTCTTCCATCAATAGTTACTTATTCTTATGTTGATAATTATGTTTCATTTCTTTCTGGCGATTTGAAATATATTTCATTAGCTGTAATTTTTGTTTTATTTGGTTTATTTTTTGGAAAAAAGATATTTTGGAAATCTGTATATTTGATAGGAATTATTTTACCAACAATAATTATTGTTATATTTTACAGCCAAGTGATTCAAACGAGATATCTTCTTGCGATTTTTCCTTTCTTACTAATAACTGGAGCATATGGACTCTATCTGATTGTTTATAAAAAGGAATATATAAAGCCGGAATATAAAATGATCTTATATTTTATAATAATCGGAGCTGTCGCTTTTACAACATCAACTTTCATTCCACAAAGTATATACAATCTTGAGTCTGGTTCACCACAACCAAATTTCAAAAAAGCTTACACTATAATTAATAATCTCAAAAAAAATGGCGATGTCATCATATCGCCATATACGCATTTATCAAAAATTTATTTGGATGACAAAGGTTTGTGGCTTCCGATCAGTCTCACTGGACGCACTAGTGAAATTACAGCAAATACTATAAATGGTGGTGATTATTATACTGGAGCACCAATCATTCCTGATCAAACTGCGTTAGAAAATATTTTGAATACGATGCATGGCTATATTGTCATCGATTCTATGGCAAAAGTGCGCCTTAAAGGACTTCTTACGGCAATAATTAACCATCCGCGAGTCACACTACTGTATGATAATAAAAGCGCCACAAATGATGTTGTGGCAGTCTATTCGTTTGGAATATAATTTAATAAAGTTGTGTCTCAGTCAAACCCAGGTCAAATCCACCGTGTTGTCGGACAGGCAAAAACCTATTTGACGGGTCAAGCTTGGATTACAATTCGCAAAGACGCGGTAAAATAACTTTGTCTAATTATTGAATTCCCGCACTCCTATACATAGGAGTGCGGGAATAATACTATAATATTTACCTTTCGGTGCTTCGCTTTTGATTATTAAAAATCGAACTGAAAAAATAGTAGAATTAAATCTATGATTAAATATTTTCTTTTACTTCCTTAATCACATAGGCTGTTTCTTTTCGGGACGCATAATAATTTTTAGACATAATATCAGCGAGAAGACCGAACACCACAAATTGTACTCCCATCACCATACCAAAAAGAGAAATTGAAAAAAAGGCGCTTCCTGACATATCTATTACATAAAATATTTTTTGAAAAACAACAAACATAAAAAGTGCTAGTGAAAAACTACCTAACACAAGACCTGTTCCACCAAATAGGTGAAGCGGTCTATTTGCAAATTTTTTCCAAAACCAAACTGAGACCATATCGAGAAATCCTTTTAGTCCACGATTCCAATCATATTTGGTTCTTCCATGTATACGTGTGCGATGATTGACCTCAATTTCACCAATTTTAAATCCTTTAATTCTTAAAATAGCTGGAATGAATCTATGCATTTCACCATACAGATCAACTTCAACAAAACATTCTCTGCGATAAACCTTGAGGGTGCAACCACTATCGTGAATGCCATCATTTATTAGGAATCTTCGCACTATTGCTGCAAGTCTCGAAAAAACTTTTTTGCTTGAATTATCAAGTCTTTTTTTTCGCCATCCAGACACCACATCGAGATTGTTTTTTTCTAAATATCCAATAAGTTTAGGGATGTCTGCTGGATCGTTTTGTCCATCACTATCAAGAGTTATCACATAGGTCCCTTTGGATCTTTTAATACCTGCGTCCAGTGCTGATGTTTGACCAAAATTTTTCCTAAATGTAATTACCGTTAAGGGTTTGAGTGTTTTTAATTTTTCTGCTGTCTTGTCAGTAGAACCGTCATCAACAAAAATAACCTCAAACTGTCGGCCAAGTTTTTGCATGACTTTCACTATTTCCTGATGAAGAGATATTATACTTCCCTCCTCATTGAGTATTGGTACAACGACAGATATCATAAAATGGATAATATCATATAAAATGTGGTTTGGAAATAGTTTTGATAATACAAAATGCGGGGCGACCGAAGGTCGCCACGCATTTTGTATTTGCTTTATGCCTCATACTAAATACTTATACTACATACTTACTATTACATCATCAATTTTCTCATTTCGTCCTGATGTTTTCTCATAACCTCCATAGAAGCAGCAGTTTTGCTTTTTCCTTCTTTTACTTTTTGTTCAATTTCCTTTGCAATATTTTCAAAAAATTCTGGATTTTTTTCTATTGCAGCCAATATCAAATCTTGTTGAGCTTGTGGAACCCCTTTCATTTGCGATTTCATCGCCATTTTCATTGCAAAATTTTTAAAAAATCCCATATGTTTTATATATTAAACTAATAATAAGTGGTCTCCATTGTAACATATTTATATTCAAAAAATCAAAATTCAAATAAACCCCAGTCAAATAAATCCCAACACCTATTCTTAAAACAAAAAAAAGGGGTGTTGGGATAAAAAGCCAATTTGACGGGGCAGGCCTGGATTCCTGTCTTCACAGGAATGACACAATTTTTTTATACTCATACTTATCACTTATACTATTCCTACTCATATCTAAGTGCTTCCATCGGGCTTTTTTTAGAAGCTTGATTTGCAGGATAAATTCCAAAAACTAAACCAACTAAGCTTGCAACTACTATTCCGAGCACGGCAGCATTCCAAGGAAAAACAAACTGCCAATCCAAACCTAGAGCTGACGCCAGAATAATTGAAATAATATATGATAATAATCCGCCAAGAAGAATGCCGATTAGACCACCCGTCGCAGTAAGCATAACTGCTTCAAGTAAAAATTGTGTCAAAATATCTTTGTTGGTTGCTCCTATCGCCTTTCTCAAACCTATTTCGCGAGTTCTTTCCGTCACAGAAACAAGCATTATATTCATAATTCCAATTCCACCAACAATAAGCGAAATCGCAGCAACTGCAGCCAAAAACGCTGTCAAAGCACTGGTGATTGTGCCAAGTGTTGCCGCAACATCAGCAGAAGTCGTAACGGAAAAATCATCTTTTGTCGGATCGGTAATATTGTGAGAATTTCTTAAAGTAATTTTTACATCCTCAACCGTTGATTTTAAATTCGCCTCATTATTCGCTTCCACCACAAGTCTAGTGTAATATTTTGTTCCAGTGATATATTGTTGAGTTGTTGTATAAGG
>CAINLW010000063.1 GCA_903850545.1 uncultured bacterium | reverse complement strand
TGAGTTTGTTTGGTCACCTTCGGAGTCCGCCCTCGCACAACCCCTCTTCACTTTTTCATATTAGAGTTTGTGGTGTCGCTTTCGCTATTACATTATGTTGCTTCGGTTACGACGGCGCTCATCCTTTATTCATGGACGCCCTAGCGGAAATGTCCGAGACTCAAATGCAAATGCACTTGTGCTTGCCCCACCCACCGTGCGCGCACAAAAAAATCACTCTTACGAGTGACTCCCTTTGTGTCATTCCCGCGAAGGCGGGAATCCAGAATATTATTTTACTAAAATATAAAATACAGACTTTCCAGTTTTTCCTTCTTGTTTTATTTTTCCTTCTTTTATTAAAATACCAAGATATCTTGTTGCGGTTGCATCAGACACATACAAAAGTTTTTGTACGTCGTTATTAGATATATTTGTTTGCTTCGCAAACAAATTCATAATCTTATCTAGTTTCTTTCTCTTTCTACTTTGTATTGCAAGTTTAGCTTTCTCTAGTAATCCACGGATGAAGCTTTGAGTTCTGATCGGCTCATTTCCTACCATTTGAGCCGTTTGCTCACTCGAAGAAAAGTTACTACTTTTGACGGGCGTTTGGGTGTTAGAAGGTTGAGTTTCGGTGATTTCGGGTGCTTTTTCTACTTGGCTCTCAGCTTGAATTGATGCTCCATTATCATCTTTGCCCAGAGGCATATCTACTACGTTTGTAGGGCTTTCTGGGGCCTCTGATGGCACTTCGACAGGTGTAGAATCAGTTGTAATAACTGGAGTATCAGTATTTATAGCTTGAGTCGTTTCAGGAGCTTGAGTGTTATCTGTGGTTATTGTTTGTTGATTTTCGTCGGGCATATTTTTATAATAAATTACAATATTCAGGATAATTTTCCTTAATTAATTTTTTCCATTCCGATGTTTCATTATTACTACCTAAATCAGTTTTACAATATAAAAGCAAAATCTTAATAACACACATAGTTTTATGAACTGCAATAATACAGCGATTACCAGATTTATGTCGGGATTCTTGTGTACCATGAACACGAAATTCTGTTTTATAAATCTTGATATCTCCTTTGTCAGTAATTACTTCAACAATATTAGTTTTCCCTATAAGTATATCAATACGCTCTAACTCTGCAATAATTGCACGCAAAGTAACATCCCAATGAGCCTTATACTTTTTCTCAAAACTTTTTATGTAGTGGCGTTCAGCAAACGACTCAATCTGTACAGAATAGTTACCTTGCATGTTATAGACTAGAAAACCATTTCAGGGTCCTCTTGTGTTATCAACTCATACGGAATAATTTCATCCTGTCGACAAAGGGTGTACGGTAATTGATTGTGAGTAAAATTAACAATTTCTTGAGTCTTTTTATCTTTCCATTTTTTTACAATTTCAGAAATCAAGCCTTTCTCTTCTTTTGAAACTGTATTGATCTTTTCGTTTTTATTACTATCTGCCTCACTAACTAAAAACATCTCTTTACCATTATCATTTTTATGATCTATGGTAATTTTTCCACTTTCTTCAAGTTCAGCTAGAGCACGAAAAAAATTATCTGGTACAGGACCATATGTATTTTTTTTATATGACATTCCGCTCATGCTTTCTAAATTATTATAATACCAGGCAAAATCAGCAAGATACAGAAGTTTTGCGAGTTTTGTTTTCGGCACCTTTCCATCTTTAGAAAGATTCATCCGCAAAAAAGTTAAAATCATTTGTTTATATTTATCAAAATTAGGAATATTTCCAGACAAAAAAGAATTCACATCCATACCAAAAATATTGGCTAGTTTTTGTGCCTCATCTAAATTAAGTTTTTGTTTCCCTTTTTCGATAGCAGTATATGTAGGTCGTGATACTCCAATTATTTTTGCCACTTCCTCTTGACTTAATCCTTTTTCATTTCGCAACCCTTTAATTTTTTCTATATACTTGTTCATATTTATGAATAAGTATATAGAAAACTTGTAAAAAAGTCAATCAATTTATGTGGATAATTTGACATATAAAAACAAGGGTATAAAATTAAAAAAGAGAAGTAGTTATTTGCGGTAACCCCTTCTCCATATTAATCAGAAATGTCTTTTTTGCCCTTTGGGGTATTTCAGCTAAACCACAAGTAAAAATTTGAACACTTTTATTTTATCAGATTTAGTATTTTTAACAAATAAGGGCGTCTAATTAATACAATACAAATGCCTTATTACACACGTAATACCGGTAAATCGTGGACGTCTAAAGATGTCAGTCAACTTAAACAATTGGTTAAACAAAATACACCGACACGAGTAGCTGGATTCAAAATTGGTAGAACTGAAAATGCGATTAGAGCAGAGGCCAACAAACTTGGTCTTAGCCTGAAGCCAACAAATCAGTCACCGTATAATAGAAGAAAGTAAACAAGAAAAAAGAACGAGACCGCAACTCGTTCTTTTTTTATATCGAATCATTTTCAGTTTTTGGTTTATACTCAATTTTTAACGGTAAATCTGTCATCGCGTAGTGCACAAATTGTTTACCAAGTTCTGTTAGTTCATAAGAGTCCTCATCATCAAAAGCAGAAGTTACTGGTTTTGGTCCAGATCCTTTGGGACGACGTTCTGGAGTCTTTGATATAAAATTACCATAATAATCAACCTCTCGGTGTTGTCTAACCACCCCACCGGTACTCAAATCTCTGATTAACAATTTAAACAAATCTGCGTCAGCAGAATTTTCTGCAACTTCAGATTTTCCTAAGTCTCGCCAAATTTCGCCACGAGAAACTCCATTAGTCCCATGTTTATAAATAATAGAAACAACCTTGAAATGAAGTTCGGAATACATCTTTAGCCAATCAATAAAAAGACGCACCACTTCATCACTTGTTATAGACGAAGCCGCCGCATTAGCAAGTATATTTCTTATATAAGTTCTCTTATCTTCACTTTCTGCACCAGACCATTCTCGAAATGTCTTTTTTAAAAGAGATTGATATTCTTTACTCTCTAATCTTTTTGATATTTTCTCATCATGAATATTTAAGCGAGCCATTATTTCTAAAATGGTTATTTCTTTTTCTTTTATTTCATCCTCTAACATTTTTATCCATTGACGTAAAAATTTATTTACTTTTTCTTGTTCATTTTCTGACCAAGCACCCGCAGCTGCAGAAAGTAAACCGCCAGCAAAAGGAACTGCTCCACCAATCACTTGCAAAGCACCCCTAATTACTTTAGGGGTGCTTCCTTCTTCAATTGATTTTATATTATCTTCTGACATTATTCTAAAGCTCTAAAAAGATCAATTTTGGGTTTTTCACCTATAGCAATATAGAAGAAACTAATTTTTATTATATAAGCAACAAACCATAAAATAATAAATGCCAAAATATTATATCCCAGCCAAGAACCATATTTCGTATCTTCATATACGGGGGTAAAAGTATAATTTTTTTCAATATATCCAGAATAATAGGAGGAATAAAAATTTATAGAATCATATTTACAAAGAATTCTAGCGTGTGCGTCATCATAAGAGCTTAATTCTTTCCCATAAATATATATGTCATTGCGGTTAGGGGTATATGATTTACCATTGTCGCAAGCTATTGAAGATTTATTACCATCTAAGTTCGTTTCCGGTTTTGATGACCAAGAAATAATACCTGTTATAATAACCGCAATAATAATTATTATTATATAAATAACTTTTAAAGCTCTGTACCATGCTTTTTTTTCTAGATCACTACGTTTCAAACTTTTATGGTTTGATTCTTTCTTATTTTCATCAGCAATAATTTTTACACCACAAGATTGACAAAACTCATCTTTAACATTTAACTTATTTCCACATTTATGACAAAAGATATCCATAATATTATATATGCATTAATATACCACTAAGAGAATTTATAAACGAAGCCGTTATTCCAATAATTGCAATAATTTTATATTTTTTACTTTCACCAGGAAAATGATTACCGAATTCTAGAGCAGCAAAACCAGTCATAATTCCTAGAGGTGGAAGTAACCAGGTTAGAACATTAGACCAAACAACCCATTTAACTAAATTGATATTTATATGTTCTCTTTTTAAATACCATTTAGGAAACCACTGTCCAATAATAAATGCAAATAAAAATATAAAGACAACTAAACCAAGATACTTACCGATAATGAAACCTATAATTATACTAATAAATGAAACAATTTGATCCAAAGGCGTTTTTGTTTTGTCTGACAACTTTTCTTTTACCTCTACATTACTTTCAGAAATAATTTTTACTTCTGTTCCACAGGATGAACAAAATTTAGACTCTTCTTTTATTTTATTATTACAATTTTTACAAAACATGATTACTTTATTTCAAATGAACTTACAAACTTATCATAATCAGTATCTACATTACTACCTGCAGGATAACTTATAATAAGAAGATACGGGGTTTCTCCTATTAATAGAATTCGTCCTTTAATTGTCTCGTTAGTTGTCTTGGCTGTAAAATCTAACCCCCTATATGTTTCATAATTAATATAACTTGAATTAGTTAACTTTGTTTCTGAACCAGAAACAAAGCCATTCATTAGTTTTTCCAGAAGATTATCTGGATTAGAAATATCAATTGATTCTGAATAAATATATTTTGCGACTAAAAAAGAAATTGGTGTTTTTTCTGCTGAATAAGAGTGGTATTCGTATGATATTCCACTAGTTGTATCACTATTACTTGATTCAAAACTAGGAGAATGTGGTAATAAGATACTAAATCTATCAGAAATAGCATTATATGTTATCCAATCTCCAGATAGTTGTTGACCCGCTTTTTCTCTTGCAGAATTTAAAGAAGCTAAAATTACAGAAGACATTATCCCAATAACAAAAATACTAACAAAAATTATTAACACAATCTTAAGAACTTTTGTCTTTTGATCTACAAAATTTCCTTTTATATCTTTTACGCCGACAAAAGTCGATTTACATTTTGGACATCTGTATTTTTTTGTAAATGCAAAATAAAGAATAGTAATTATTGGTGCAAAAAAAACACAAAGCCATGCTAGAATTTTTGCCCAAAGAGAACGATTTGACTCCGCTTCTCCAATATAATTACAATTACCGCATTTAATTATGGTGACTTTTGATTTTTCTATTTCAGTATTATCCTGTAACTTTTCTGTTTCGACTGATTTACCACATTTATTACAAAACTTTGCATTATCAACTAATTTATTATCACACTGTTTACAGTTCATAAAATTATTTTACAAAATACTTAATATCTTTATTATAAATTTTTGCAAAGGCTTGTAGTTCGACAACATCAACTCTTTGCTGTCCTGACTCTATATTTGAAATATGAGATTGTGGACGTTTCAATTTCTTAGCAACTTGTACTTGAGTCAAACCTGCTTCTTCACGAGCTTTTCTTAATCTCTCGACAAAGTAAGCATACTCTTTTGTTCTTATCGACTTAGTCATAATACTAACATTGTCTATCTAAAGTTTCAATATCCAAAGTTTGGATATTGTGATATTATTGATTATGAATTTCGTCCGCCCCAAATCCCGAAAAAACAAAACTGGAATCATCGCCCGCATTCCTTCCCAGACCCTTCCTGCGGGCGAGAGAAAGAGTTGAGGCAAAGCAAAACAATTTTCCCAGACAAAAAGTTTGCTTTGCCGAATCATTTGTTTAATTAAATTAATTTATCAGAGTTTTGTTCAAAATAATTTCGCGCAAAGGTTAGCAAATCACCACACAAGGAAACTTCCGTATTTTTACGGCCGGCGCGCAAGCGCGTATTATGGACAATGGGTTTAATAAAATCTAAATTGACCTTTTGTTTTAATACGAATTCGGTGGGAGGGCTGAAAGCAAGAAATGAGATATAGACGGACTTTTCTTTTTTTATAATCTAAAACTTTTTATGATTAAACCAAAATATTTTCTTTATGCTCGCAAATCGACGGAAGATGACGATAAACAAATAATGTCTATCGAGGCTCAGCTTTTTGAACTGCGAGAATTTGCGCATAAAGAAAATCTTGAAATTGTCGCGGAATTTCAAGAGTCAAAAAGCGCAAAGAAACCTGGTCGTGAAAAATTCAACGAGATGATGTCGCAAATTGAATCATTGGATGGTGTTGGTATTCTTGCATGGCATCCTGATAGACTTGCTCGCAATAGTATAGACGGCGGACGCATCATCTATGGAGTAGACACGACCAAAGTAGTTTCTTTACGCTTTCCAACATTTTGGTTTGAACCCACTCCGCAAGGATTATTTATGCTTCAAGTGGCGTTCGGCCAATCGAAATATTATTCCGATAATCTGAAACAAAACGTCGAGCGAGGTATCCGCCAAAAAGTACGACGAGGCGAATGGCTCACGAAAGGCCCGCGGGGCTACGTGAATAATCCTAAAACTAGAAATATTGAGCCTGATCCTGTACTCGCAAGAATTATTGTAAAAGCGTACGAAGAATACGCCACGGGAAAACATACCTTTCCGTCATTGTCATTATTTTTGGCGGAACACGGCGTCATTACGAAAAACGGAACGCCACTTGGCAAAGCATCAACTTGCGAGTTGCTTACGAATAAAGCTTATCTCGGTTTAGTAAAACATAAAGATGAATATTTCCCAGGAAGCTTTGCACCAATTATTTCTCCAGATTTATTTGAAGCAGTCCAGATGCGATTGAAAGAACGAGCAAGGCCTCGCAAAACAAAAGTTGGTCACAATTTTCCTTTTACTGGATTACTTCACTGCGGTGAATGTGGAAGCATGATAACTGCACAATGGGTCAAAGGTAACGGCGGACGTTATCGCTATTATCGCTGTACGAAGAAAAAAGGAAATTGTTCTCAACAATATTTGCGAGAAGATTTGCTCGTTCAACAATTAAAAGAACTGCTTCAAGGAATCACGCTTCCCGATGAGTGGCTAAAGTATATGAGTGAGAAAACTGACGAATGGGAAAAAGAGGCAAAAGTTTTATCGGGAAGCTGTGTCGGGCGAATAAAAGATAATGAGCGAGAGACGCAGAAAAAGCTCGACGATTTGATTACGTTATATTTAGACGGCGATATTCCGAAAGAAAATTATCTTACGAAGAAAAATGATTTGTTGCGACAAAAGGTGTCTCTCGCACATAAAATGGACTCCGCCCGAGTGGAGAGAAATAATTGGGTCGAACCATTACGGAAATGGATTTTAGATATAAAAAAAGCCACGCAATTGGTATCGAGCGACGATTTTTTTGAAATTCGTGATTATTTCAAAAAAATCGGCTCGAACCATAAATTGTGTGACAAATCCGTTTCCATCTCATTTTGCCCTCCCACCGAATTCGTATTAAAACAAAAGGTCAATTTAGATTTTATTAAACCCATTGTCCATAATACGCGCTTGCGCGCCGGCCGTAAAAATATGGAAGTTTCCTTGTGTGGGAGATACAGGACTCGAACCTGTGACATCTTCAGTGTAAATGAAGCGCTCTACCAACTGAGCTAATCTCCCAACGTATTCGTTGTGCTTTATAGAATAGCCTATTTGTGCTAGATTATCAAGGTAATTATTATAATGTGATATGGAAAATATAGGAACGTCAGAAATTTTAGGTAGTAATATTGAGGATAGAGAAGCTTTAAAAAAAGAAGCAGTTTTGCTTTCCCAAACACTCGAAGGATCCAAAGACATTGAATTCATAAAAAAGAAATTACCTGAACTTTTTATGTTATTACAGACAGGTCTTGGTATAACTTTATTAAAAGATGATGATGAAATAAACAATCTTTACCGAGAGCTGCAAAAGAAAGGGTGTTTGATTCGAGTTGAGAAATTTACAAAAATTTTAGAGACACTTGGTTTGGACAAAGATCTTATTGTTGGTGACAAAATGAATGATTCTCATTATGCTAATGCAGTGATACCAGAATCTGATGCGATAGGTCTCGCTTTCGGTGAGGCACGCGTATCAGGACCGCTCAAGGTGGCAATGGGTCTTGGTAAATCACTTGTTGGATTTAGTCCAGATTCACCCGATCTTAAAGTTTATAAGATAGAAATATCTAAAGATGATATAAGAGATACAGTAGAAAGAAGACGGCTTTGTCGCCATGTTGAGGGGAAAATCACAAAAAATGACATTAGGGGTGTTGTGATGAGAATTCCACGTCGTGTTTTTCCAGAAAATCTTTTTACAGAAGAAGAAATAAAACATCCAGGACCGTTTATTTTCAGAGGATTTATTTTTAAATAAATATATATTAAAATGATATGAAAATTCCTATTCTCTATGAAGACAAAGATGTTGTTGTAATAAATAAGCCAGCTGGGCTGGTTATTCACCCAGACTCAAGAACGAAGGAAAAAACTTTGGTAGATTGGATTTTAAAAAAATATCCAAGAATTAAAAATGTTGGTGAACCGATTATTTTAGATGATGGAACAAAGATACTAAGACCAGGAATCGTTCACAGAACAGACAGAGATACAACCGGTGTTCTTATAATTGCAAAAAATCAAAAGGCTTACGAATTTTTGAAAGGACAATTTAAAGCAAGAAAAGTTCATAAAGTTTATCAAGCTTTTCTTTATGGTGATTTGAAAGAGGACAGGGGAATGATAGACAGACCAATAGGAAGAAGTATAAATGATTTTCGTAAATGGACTTCGCAAAGAGGGACTCGCGGGGAAATGCGTGAAGCTGTTACTTATTTTAAAGTTTTGAATAGAAAGGATGGGTTTACCTTTGTGGAGGCAATGCCTAAAACTGGCAGAACACATCAAATAAGGGTCCATTTTAGCGCAATAAACCACCCTTTGGTTATGGACAAGCTTTATGCCACAGATTTTTATTTAAGCCAAAAACAACAATTAGATTTTAAAAGAACGGCACTTCATGCGAGAGAATTGGAAATCAAATTACCTTCAGGAAAATTATTGAAAATCACAGCTCCTTATCCAGAAGATTTTGAGGAGGCGATGAAAAAAATCAAGATTTAAGTATTAAAACAATTTAGTAAATTATTATTTAATTATAAATTTTATGTTTAAATTTTTTGGAAATAAATCAGAAGAATATCTTGAAAGGACTAAAGACGAGTCAAAAAGAGAAGCTACTTTATCTTCTGAGATGTTTGATACCACAGTAAGAGAATTAACAAGTCGATTGACAGAAAATCCATGGAAAGATGAAGGGGTTATGTCTTTTGAATTACCAAAAGAAGAAGGTAAAGAGGTATCAACTTGTGCTATTGAGTATGATTCAACTCATGACGAAACCCTATACTCATATCTTAATAGATTTAGTACTCCAGACTATTGGGACGATAGACCAAAAGGAGCAAATTATAGAAAAATAAAAGGTTTGACAATAAGAAAAGGAAAAGAAATTTTAGATTTAAAGGATTTATGTGAAAAATATTCTATATACTATTATATTACCGATACTCAAAAACTATCGCTTTTAGAGAGAATGCAAAATTCAAATGGTCAGATTGGTATGAATAGAGAGGGAATTTTAGTAGAAACAGAAACCGATCCAACATCGATTTTGGGCTTGTTTGTGTTGATGCACGAAATCGGGCATGCAATAGAAACTCCTTATGTTTCTGAAGAAAATCATATGAGGGCAGAGCGAAGGGAAGAAATTTTAGGTATGTTAAAAGGACTAATCAAGGGAAAGGCGTTTGATAAATATCATGTTGAGAAACCTAGTGTTAAAAAACAAGAAAAAATTATGAGAGGTGAAAGGAACGCTAGCGCTTTTGCCTTGAGAGTATTTAGAAAATTTTTAAGTATGGATTATTTAATTAAAATTAAACAGCTTGGGGTACATTATGGCATAAAAAACCATTTCGATGTTTTTAATGAAGATGACATACCAGAAGAAAGCTGATTATAAAAGAACCGCACTTCACGCAAGGGAGTTAGAAATTAAATTGCCATCAGGAAAATTATTGAAAATCGTCGCTCCATATCCGGAAGATTTTGAGGAGGCGATAAAGAAAATTCAGAAATAGTATAAGGCCGGTCTTTATTGTCAGGAAATTTTCCAGAGTATTTCAAAAACTCCTTTTTGTGTTTTTGCCAATTCTTGGCTTTCGACAACAAGCATAAATATTTCTTTAGATAAGGAAAAAGATATAACTTTATCTCCAATAATACATTGGTCTGTCAGACCAAAAAAATCTGTCTTAATTTTTAAAAACTTTATTTCGTAATTTTGCCTCTTTATATTTGTTTTAATTTCCTCAACTAATTTTTCTGCTTTATCATTTCCATATATAAGCTCTCGTATTTTAATGTTCGGCTTACTGTTCAATAATATTTTGTATTCTTTTATAATCTCAGGGAATCTTTCTTGAATAGCTGATAGATCACCAAACCATAAAACCCCTTCATTTTTTTCTGAAATTGATTTAAATATATCCCTATACGCATCTCTCACTGCGGTAACGCCTTCAAACATCTGCACTCGGGGCTTTTCTGAAAGTGATCCATACTTTGCTACCAAAGAGGGAAGAATCTCATTGAATTGGCGCTCTCTGAATCTAAGTAACTCACCAATTCTGTTTGGGTGTGCAGCCGAATATATTTTTTTCTTACCTTTCAAAACCATAGACACGATACCCAATATTTCAAGTTCTTCAATAATCAAATAAACCGTCGGTCTTTTGAGTTTTGATCTTCTTGCTATATCAGTCATTGAGGACTCACCAAGCTCAAGAAGGGCAGAGTATACAATTGCCTGTTTTTCAGATAATCCTAATTTTGTAAGAATTCTTGTTTCGTCCATATCGTAAAGATATACTAACAAAGCTAAATTTGAATGTCAAGTTTTCTGACGAAATTTAGTTAAATATTCATAATATCCTTCATTTTGCGCAGTTTATGATGATTAAAAGGATACATATATTGACACCTTGTAAAATTAGTTTTAAACTCATTATGAGTAAATAATTACTCAATTGAATATTGGATGTCGGTTCGATATTTATTAGTTATTCGGGTATAATATTATTAGTAGAAATTAATTTTGTAAAATTATGAAAAAAACAATTGGTATTTTAGTTTTGTGTTTATTAATAGTAGCTACGATTTTTTATGTTAAAAATAATAAAAAAGATATAGCAAGTCAAAGTCCGCAAAAAGTCACCATAGCCATGGTTACTTTCCCTGGGTATGGACCGCTTTATTTAGCCAAAGAAAAAGGTTTTTTCGGTGACTTGAATGTTGATTTGAGAAGAATTGAATCTATAAGTGATATTCGCTCTGCGGTAAGAAGTGGAGATGTTCAAATGTTCATGGCGACGTATGATATCTTCCAGACAATAAAAGACGAAGTTCCTAATGGTGTTGGCTTTCTTGCTGTAGACACATCTCATGGCGGTGATGGATTGGCTGTTGCTAAAGAAATTGAATCAATAAAAGATTTAAGGGGTAAAATAGTCGGTGCTGAACCAGGATTTCCTCCATATCTAGTTTTGCAATATATGTTAAATAAAGAGGGTATGTCTTTGAAGGACGTTAACTTTAAAGATATGACAACGACTGATGTGGCGAATGCTTTCTCCGCAGGCAAATTGGATGCTGCTGCTATATACGAACCAGCACTTTCAGCTAGTATAAAAGCTAGGGCTGGATCAAAGGTTCTTGTGTCCACGGCAGATACTGTTGTATTGACGGAAAATCTAGTACAAGATCTTTTGTTTTCAGACGAATCCTTTGCAAAGGAAAATCCAGATATTTTGAAAAAAATAGCAGAAGGATATTTCAAAGCGGTCGAATATATGAATACAAATCATGACGATGCATTTGAAATTATGGCAAAAGCTTTCGCTGTCACAAAACAAGACATGGAGGATTTTCAAACAGGTATTTCATGGCCCGATAAGAATGCAAACATAAATTATTTTAACAAGGATTCACAGGTGAATGTTTTCTCAACATTCAAACTCGTGGGAGACATATTGAGAGAGAATAGTGATACAAATATCACAGTTGATGCAAATGAAAAACTTACAAACTCAATCGTCAACTCTTTCAAATAAAGAGTTGCTAATAAAGAAGGATTCAATCAGGGGTCACATTTATTTTGTGGCCTCTGTTTGCATTCTTTTTTTAATTTGGCTTTTAGTGACAGATTTATTGCATTTAGTTAATCCTTTATTTTTGCCGTCGCCTTTTCAAGTAGCGAATTCTTTCATAAGACTATTAACAGAAAATTCCCTCCTTATTGATATTTATACAACTGTCGGACGAGTAATGATTGCTTTTGTTTTATCCGTTGGTATTGCGATACCACTATCACTCATAATTTCGAGTTCTGTGGTTTTTAAAAGAGTAATTTTACCTTACATTGATTTTATAAGATATATTCCAGTGCCAGTATTGATTCCCCTTACGATTTTATTTTTTGGAATAGAAGAGGAAGCAAAAATAGTATTATTGTTTGTAGGAACTTTTTTTCAATTAGTTCTCCTTTTTTGTGATGATATCTCTCAAACTCCGCAAGAATATTTTGACTTAGCTTTTACTTTAAAGTTTTCTTGGTATGAAAAAGTTTTACTAAAATTAAAATCATCTCTTCCAGAAATGTATAATAATATTAGGATATCATTGGGTCTTTGCTGGTCTTATGTGGTAATAGTAGAGTTAGTTGCTTCTGAAAAGGGAATTGGCCATATGATAAAAGAAGCCCAAAGATTTTCCCATACTTCTGATGTTTTTGTTGGTATTATTTTGATGGGTATTATTGGTTTTGGATCAGATTATTTATTTAGAATTGGTTACAATAAAGTTTTTCCATATAAAAAATAATTTATGTCAAAAGATTTTTTTATTGAACTTATAGGATACATAGGAGGAATACTGACTCTATTGAATATGTTACCTCAAATTATAAAGACTTACCGACTTAAAAACGTTGAGGGTGTATCAAACTTTATGATAATTACATATGGATTAAGTATGATATTTTGGGTTATATATGCGTATTTTATCAATAATCTGCCATTGTTAATTTCGTGTGGAGTATCTCTCATATTGACCGTAGTTCAAATTGGTTTAATGTTTAGATATCATAAGAAAAAATAATATGAATAAAATACATATCGAAAATCTAAATAAATCATTTGGAAAGGTTGAAGTTTTACGCAACGTCTCTTTGTTGTGTGAAATGGGTCAAATTATTTCAATACTTGGACCGAGTGGTTGTGGAAAAACAACTTTCATTAAAACCCTATTAGGTATAGAGGATTTTCAAGGATCAATAAGTATTGATAATATGCCCCTAGAAAGATATTTGATTAATAACCGAATTGCTTATGTTCCGCAAAAATATGCAAACTTCGATCATTTAACTGTTTATAAAAATCTGGAACTCTCAGTTAGAGATAAAAAAATTACTATTCAAAAAGAAGAAATAGATAAAGTTTTGAAGACTGTGGGACTATTCAGAAACAAAGATTCATATCCAAAAGATTTGTCTGGTGGAATGAGTCAGAGACTTGCTATAGCTCGAGCACTGCTTACAAATTCAGAGATTATTGTTTTTGATGAACCTCTTTCTGCGTTAGACGTTGAAACCAAATTAAGAATTCAAGAATTGATTTTAGATATATGGGCAATGACTAAAAAAACTTTTATTTTCGTTACTCACGATATTGAAGAGGCAATTTTTCTGTCCCACAAAATTGTTGTAATGGGTTCTAGGCCTGGCATTATTCGTGAAGTTATTGATGTTCCATATAAATTTCCTAGAGAATCCAGTATTCGTTTTGATATCGAATTTCAAAAATTAAGAAAATCTCTATCGTTCATTATTCGTTCAGAGTCTCTAAAAGCGACACTTGCTCGTGAACAGGTCATTGATGCGGTAACAATAGGACTATATTTCTGGGCAGGGAATGCACCATTTTTCTATTTAGAAGATCAAAATCTTCTTAATGGTTCAGGTTTAAAATTAGAACTTGTTTCTTTTAATGACAATAGACAAAAAATTGAATATTTTAAGCAAGGTAAAATAGATATATTAAATGTATCTGATGAAGTTGCGCTTTCCTTACAAAAAGAAATTCCTGACCTAGAGATTATTTTTAAAACTAATGTTTCAAATGGAGCTGACGCCATGGTAACTTCAAAAGATATAAATTCTATAGAAGAATTAAAAGGAAAGATAATTGGAATTGAAAAAGGTGAAGTTAGTCATTTTTTCTTTAAACATATATTAAATAAATATGGTTTAAAAGAAGAGTATTTTATTTTAAAAGATCTAAAGGGAGATGAAATGGGCTCGATGCTTATATCTGGTCAAGTAGATGCTGCGGTTATGTGGGAACCGTGGCTTTCTAAGGCCATTGAACTATCTGGAATGAAAGAATTGGTTTCCACGAAGAACAATCCGTTTTTATCTGATGTGCTTGTTTCAAAAAAAGATTTTATAGATAGTAACAAAGATCTTATAGTCAAATTGAAGGAGGCGTGGAATATTGCAGTAAATGATTATAAAAACAAAGAGGATTATTTTATTGAACACACCGCTCCTATTCTTGGTATATCAACATCTGAATTATCCAAACATCTTAAAAAGGTATATTTTGTTATTTAAATAATTGATTGTTTTCTGTTTATTCCCATTGCGAAAAATGAACTTATGTGCTAAATTATCATCACTATGAATTTAAAGAATATTAAAATATCACCAATAGATATAGAGGCTAGAAAGAAGGTTGACATGAGACCTGGAGATACTGTTCGTGTTTGGACAAAAGTTAAAGAAGGAGAAAAGACAAGAACTCAGGCTTTTGAAGGTATGATCTTGGCTATCAAGCACGGAAAAGAGAATGGCGGAACTTTTACAGTAAGAAAAGTTATTGATGAAGTTGGAGTTGAAAGAATTTTTCCACTTTATTCACCAGTTATTGATTCAATAGAAGTTTTGAAGAGAGCAAAGGTAAGAAGATCAAAACTTTATTACATCAGAGAGAAAGCAACCAAGGAATTAAAACGACATTTGAAGAGCGAACTTCTAGGAGCAAGAAAAGAAAGTAATACAGATACAAAGAAAGCAGAAGTAAAAGAATAAGAAAAATTTAAAAAGTTGCTGAAGGGCAACTTTTTAAATTGAATAAATTGGTAGACGTAGCAACACTGAGGTGATATAATGGACGTATGGGAAAAAGGGGAACAAAACCAAAAGGTAATGTAAAAATAAAGTGGTCGTCAAATTTTGCTTATGCAATAGGTCTTTTAGCTACAGATGGATGTCTATATAATGACGGAAGACATATGAGTTTAACGACAAAAGATATTGAACAAGCAAAAAACTTTGTAAAATGCCTAGATCTTAAAGTCAAAATTGGACTCAAGAGCAGTGGAAGTGCAAAAGAGAAGAAATATTTCCATATTCAGTTTGGCGATGTTATTTTTTACAAATTTTTAGAATCTATAGGTTTAACGAAAAGAAAGTCTCTTACAATTGGGGAACTAGATATTCCAGCAAGTTTGTTTTTTGATTTTTTGAGAGGATGTTTTGATGGTGACGGATGCTCATACTCGTATTGGGATCCGAGATGGAAATCAAGTTTTATGTTTTATATAAGTTTTGCTTCTGGTAGTATTAAATTTGTTACTTGGTTACGTAAAGAAATAGATAAAAGATTAAAAATAAGAGGCCATATAGGCGTTTCTAAAACAAGAACCTCTTCATATTATCAATTAAAATATTCAAAATATGAAGCAATACAACTTACTCGTTGTATGTATATGAACAAAAAAGGTCTAAAATTAAAGAGGAAATACTTGAAAATAGAGAAAAGTTTAGATATAGTACATAAACATAAAGGTCGAATATTTCCAAAATAATGCTCGGGTGGAGAAATTGGTAAACTTACTATCTTGAGGTGATAGCGCCGAAAGGCTTGCGGGTTCAAGTCCCGCCCCGAGCACAAAAATATTAAAAACCTAGATTTTATTGTAAAAATCTGTTATAAATAGTGAATCAAACACTAGTTTGATTTATGGTGCCTATGGTGTAGCGGTAACACAGAGGTTTGTGGAACCTTTATTTCGGGTTCAACTCCCGATAGGCACCCAAGAAAAAAGTCTGCGAAAGCGGGCTTTTTTGTTGGGTGCCTAAGTAAGCAAACAATTTTGCTTACGTTCGGGAGTTGAAGACCTTCTCCTATATTTATGAGCCATTACTATGGCGAGAAAATAGGAAAGGTATACTGCTCCTGTAAGGAGAAACATTCCCAATAGGCACCTATCGTTAGTTTTAGGTAATAAGTCCTTGTTTCATTTTGATTTTCCAGTTCTACTCTGGTATACTTTTTCTATGAAAAAACAATTTGTAATAATTTTGGAGGGCCCCATGGGTGCTGGTAAAACGACAATTTCTCATCTACTTCACTCAAAGCTTCCACGAACAGCGCTATTGAGTATGGATAAGATTAAATGGATTCTTTCTGATTTTCAAAGAAGTGAAGATTATACTCTTGTAAGTAAGGTAATAATTGTTATGGGGGAAACTTTTCTTGAGCAAGGGTGTAATTTACTTATAGAACAAGCTTTTTGGAAAAAAGAATACGTTCAGCCTTATATAGATTTAGCGAATAAATTTAAGGTTGATTTGTATTTTTATCAACTTGAAGCACCGATGAAAATATTAAAAGATAGAGCTAAAGGCAGACCAGATACACCTGGAAAACCACCAATGACTAAAAAACGAATTGAAGAAAATTTAAAAAAGTGGCAAGAAAATAGATACGAACTTGGAAAGACATTTGACACAACAAAGTTTTCATCTGAGGAAATAGCCCAATTAATTATTAAGGATTTGGGGTTATAAAATTGTTAATTATTGCAGGAGTTTCAAACGATTATTCTATAAATACTTTCGAACTAAACATTATATATTTATTTTAAATTATAAACCTCATCATAAATTTTATTAGCTATTTTTTCAGGGTCGTGTTTGGTCGTATCGATTTCAGTAAAATTTGAAAAGTCCTTGGATTGTTGTGCTTTAAATGTGTAATCAAAACGTTCTGGACTCGGCATTTTATTTCGTTCTTTTCCTCTTTTTTGGATTCTTTCCCACAGAACATCTTTTGGTGCTGATAAGTAATACATAAATATAAACGCCTTATGTTTTAAGGCAATCTCTTTTAGTTTTTGAACACGTCCTTCTTTAAGACCACTATCAATGACAACATTTACACCATTAGAGATGAAGGAATCAGTAATTGAATATATTGCATCAAAAGCTATGTCATTAAAATCATCATTTGCCTTCGATTTAGTAATTAAATTTCGTATTAAATCAAGACCAACAAAAACAGTATTCGACATCTTTTCTTTGAGCAATGCACTAACTGATGATTTGCCGGCTCCTCGAGCCCCGTCCAAAATAATAAGTTTTGTATTCATATTTTTATGAATACGAGTGTATCATAAAAGTTTGAATCATACCTAATTTATAGAAAATATAGTAAATCACAGAGTAGGGTAAAATGCAGGAATATAAACACTCGTATCATTTAATTTCTCAAACACAGTTCTAACTCTTCTTACAGAAGCTGTAACACGAGGTTACTTCTTGTTTTCTAATTCACTTTGTTTGGTAAGAAAACAAAGTCGTACACCTTTTCTGTTTTTACTTCAAATTAATTTGTAAAAACTATCAAAGGTCTTGCATAATTGGTTCCATCCCATTATTCCACTCTACGACGTCACCCAAACGGGAATTTTCCTTGATTATCTATATTTAACAATGACTTTTCAGTTTTATTCTGATAGAATTTTCATATGCATGGAAACGATACAGAAAAACAAATATTTTTTTACGAACCGGAATTTTTTGCATTTTGTAACTATTCTGCTTTTGCACTTGAATGGAAAGGTAAATTATATATGACTTCTGAACATGTTTATCATTCAGAGAAATTTGAAGACGAAAATTTAAAAGAGCAAATAAGAAATACACGTTCGGCTCACGATTCTCATATGTTTGCTGATATAAATAAAGACAAACGTCGCAAAGATTGGGACAAAGTTAAACTGGTAATTATGAAAGAGATTTTAATAGCAAAAGTTGAACAGCATTCATATATTAAGGAAAAATTATTACAATCTGGTGATAGAGAATTAATCGAAGATTCTTGGCTAGATTCATACTGGGGTTGGGGACCAGACAAAAATGGAAAAAATCATCTAGGTAAATTATGGATGGAAATAAGAGAAGAAATTAAATAAAAGAAAAACAAAGTACTTTTAAAAAGTTGTGATTTTCTCAACTATTGCGACCGAATTTGTCAAATAGGTTATTAAAAACCAAGTATTTTCAACAACTATTTTTTGGTGTATAATAGACATATGTCAGCCGAAAGTAACAAAAACCAATTTCCTATACAGGAAGAAAAAAATGATTTTAAAACTCAATTTGAAAAAAGAGAGTTTTTTGAGGGTGCAGGTGGAAGGATTGAGGTTGTTGATGTAATCCCTGAACAATTAAAAGACAAAGTACCTTTATTTATTGCGTCAGGCTGGGGTTGCAGTATAGAAGTTTATGAACAGGTTTTTAAAATTATGGTAGAACGAGGGCGTCGCACCATCTCATTGAATCATCCGCGACAAGGTGGAGATTTGGAAAACAAAGCGACGGAGGCAGAAATAGACACATATCCTATAGAAAAATTACGCAAATCATATAATATTTTAGATGTAATTGAACAAAAAAACATTGAAAAAGTTGATGTTCTTGCTCATTCGGAGGGTGCTATGAATGCTATTCTTGCCGCGGTTTTACATCCGGAAAAGTTTAGAAATATTGTTTTATTTGGTCCAGCAGGGATGATCGGAAAGGATAATTTTTTGGATTTAACCAAATGATTTGCATCTCAAAATAGAGGTAAGAGTTTAGATGATACACCGATTACTGAGGAAGAAAAAAAAGTTGGACAAGCAGCTTTGAAATCAGTCAAAGAGTATGTTTTAGCAAATCCATTGCGGGCAATAAAAGAATCATATGAGATGTCTCAATTTCAAATTTTGGACATGATTGACTATTTACATAGTAAAGGTGTTGGCATTGTGGTTATGAGTGGAATAGACGATCCAGTATTTCGAACACGGAATATAAAAAAACCAAATTTAATACACAATATTGATGGTTTTATGACTATGAAAGGAGGCCATGGTGCAATAGGCGAGCAGATAGATCATATTGTTTGGGTAGATAAAATTCTCACAGCTTTGAAAAACAAAAAGGACAAAAAAACAAAATTTTACACACCAAACTTATTGGAAGAGTTTAAATAGTTTTATTATATAATTAAGCATACCATCTTTTTATGGGTGTAGAAAATTTAGCACAAGAAAACAATAATTTTGAAACTCAATTTAATAAAATAGAGTCCCTTGATCTTGCTGGTAGAAAAATTGAAGTTGTTGATGTTAGTCCAGAAAAATTAACGGACGAAGTCCCCGTCATTATGGTTCCTGGCATGGGAGCTGATATTCCAGTTTATAAAGATGTTCTTGGAGTAATGGTGGAAAAAAATAGACGTGCTATCGCATATAATCACTCAAATCAAGGTGGTGATTTAGAAAGTGAAGCAACAAAGGAAGAAATTGAGATTTTTCCTAAAGAGATATTACGCTTGGCTTATGATTTACTTAATATAATTAAACAAAAAAATCTTTCACAGGTTGATATTATTGCACATTCAGAAGGAGCGATGACGGCAATTATTGCTGCGGTTATACATCCGGAAAAATTTCGCAATATTGTTTTGTTTGCCCCAGCTGGTTTAATTGGAAAAGATAATATTGTTGATTTGACTAAACGATTTATTTTAAAACAATTGTTAGTAGGAAGAGGCAAAAGTCTTGATAAAACACCAATAACCGAAGAAGAAAACAAAACCAAAAAAACCATATTAAAATCTGTAATTAAATATATTTTAAAAAATCCTTTATATGCAGCAAAAGAATCGTTTGAAATATCTAAATTTCAAATCAATGATCTTATAAGTTATCTTCATGAAAAGGGTATCGGTATAGTTGTTATGAGTGGAGTAGATGATCCTGTATTTCCTGCTTATAAATTACAAAAATTGTTAAAATCCAAAGCGATAGATGGTTTTCTTACGATGCAGGGTGCCCACAATGCTATCACAGATCAAAAATATCATATAATTTGGGCAGAAAAAATGCTTACAGCCTTGAAAAATAAAAAGGACAAAAAAACAAAATTCTATACACCAAATTTATTGCAAGAGTTTAAATAAAATTATCAATTATGACCTTAATAAACTCACAGGAACTTAAAAAACTCATATCAGATAAACCTGATTTTGTTATTATTGATATACGTACAGAAATAGAAACAAAAAAAGGAAGAATTCCAAATGCAAAATGGATGGATGCTTCTGATAAAGAATTTATGTCAAAAATTAAGAATCTTGATAAAAACAAAACATATTGCTTGTATTGTGCTTCTGGCGATAGGTCAGAAATGGCAGTTTCTTTTATGGAAATGAATGGTTTTACAAATATATATGATTTAAAAGGTGGAATTTCGTCGTGGTTAGCAGAAGGTAACAAATTAGAATAATCACAAGGAGTATATTTTTAGTTTAGTTCTTTTGATTTTCTTTTTTTTAATTTTTGATAGAATGAATTTATGACCAAATTAATCTTAATTAGACACGGGGAAACTAAAGCAAATACAGTAGGAAAACTACATCAAATTAATGCGATAGAAAAACTAACCAAAAAAGGTATAGCTCAAATGGAGGCCGTGGCTTTTGAATTAGAAAAATTTAATCCCCATATTGTTTATAGTTCTCGTGAGGAACGGGCGGAAGAAAGTGCAAAAATGTTAGCTAATAAATTAAAAATTCCTTTTGAACTTGTTTCTGGACTAGAAAAAAGAGGATGGGGTGATTTTTCCGGTGAATCTTGGTCAGAAGTTGAAGCAGTACTAAAAAACATGTCACCTGAAGAGCGATATTCTTATGTTCCGCCACGCGGTGAATCTTGGAAGGACGCAGAGGATAGATTGGTGAATGCTATTATCAAAATATTACAACAAAATGAAGATAAAATAGTGACGGTCATTTCTCATGGAGGGGCAATTAGAATTTTGATGCCATATCTGCTACGTCTTCCGAAGGAAGAAACCTTTAAGTATAATCCCGATAATGCCTCAATTACGATTTTTGATTATAAAGATGGTAAATTTATTAAACAGTTAGTAAATGACACCACTCATTTAAATAAATTACCAGCTAAATTTTAATTTATACAGATACAAGATATCTATATAATTAATTTTTAATTTGTTATACTCTTTTTATGAATTGGTTTTTTATTGCTTTGATAGGACCCATACTTTGGTCACTTTGCGTTCATGTTGATAAATATATCATCAGTAAGTTTTTTGTTGGACGCGGGGTTGGTTCACTCATGATTTTTACAAGCATTAGCGGTTTTATAATTTCCTTTTTTGTTTTTATATTTCACCATGAATATATATTTATAAAACCGACAAACGCCATAATAATTGCCATAAGCGGTGCAATTTTAGTCGCAGCTTTTATTCCATATCTTCACGCACTTCAAGACGAAGAAGCTTCATGGGTGACAGTCTTATATCAGCTTATTCCAGTTTTTGGATATTTTCTCGGATTGATTTTTTTGAATGAAAAACTTACTCTTTTGCAGATTCTTGCCTCACTTTTAGTAATTACAGGTGCCGTATTGATATCTCTTGATTATTCTCAAAATATAAAAATAAAAATTAAACCGCTTTTATTGATGTTACTTTCATCTTTTATGCTCGCAGTGACTGGTTTGATGTTCAAAATTGTGGCAATAGACGAAACATATTGGGGAAGTGTTTTTTGGGAATATATTGGTGGCGGAATTTTTGGTTTTTTGCTTTTATTCATTCCGCTATACCGTCAGCAATTTTTTGCAGTAATAAAAAGAAATGCAAAGGCTGTTATATTGATAAACGTAACTTCCGAGCTCGTTAGTCTTATTGGAAGACTTGCTGTAAATTTTGCCAGTCTTTTGGCCCCACTTGTTCTTGTTATGTTGGTAAACGGACTTCAACCATTAATTGTTTTTATATATGGAGTTATTATAACTTTGTTTTTACCGACTCTTGGTAAGGAAAGTTTAACAAAAAGGATAATTGCCCAGAAATTGCTTTCAATAATAATAATGTTTACTGGAGTATACTTATTATTTAAATAAAAAGTAATTTTAAAAACAACTTTTTGTTGTTTTTAAAAAATTACTAATTTTGTATATGATGACCCACCATGCAATTTTTTAAATAGATTCTAAGATTTTTTTATTAACCTTTTTGATCTTACATACAAGAAAAACATAAAACTGACTATGGCAGCAAAGAAACACCAAACAGAAATAAAGTTTACTGTATAAAATATCAAGGCGATAATTGCGAATAAAGCGAATACCACACCAAACCAATTTAAAAACTTTTTACTAGAAAGGAAAAACGGGCCAAATGTTGATAACATATAGCATATACTCGTAAGATTTTGTAGCGGAAATTTAAAACCATAATTTATACATGACTCGAGTTTGTGAATTATTAGGTCGTTCATTAAAAGTATTCCAGATAGATACAGTGCGACAGCAATACCAAGAAAAATGAACCATTTGAGTATGCTTCGCCTTTTTTTATCTAATATGTAAATGAAGGTTGGAGTGTAAATTGGCCAAACAATAAAGGCAAAAAACAAGAAGCTATAACCCATAACTAGTGACGAAGACCCATTATTTAAATATAGCCACTGAACACCCTCAATTATTTGTTGTACGCCGAAAAGTAGGGGAACAACAGCAAGTACCTTATGCTCTTTTTTAGCGACGTGTAAAGATGCACCACCAAGTGCGACGAGTCCACCTCCTGCTATAAAACTAGCTGATGCTGAAAAACACATAATATATTAATTTTGTCTTAGCCAATTATCTAATATGACTGCAGTTGCAATTGCAACATTTAAAGATTCCGCACAACCGTATGAAGGAATAGTGATTTTTTTTGTAATTAATTTTTCTATTTCATCACTAACCCCATTTGATTCGTTACCCATTACTAATATTCCACTGGAAGGGAATTTTGTTTTATGAACACTTTCTCCATCAAGAAATGCACCAAGAATAGGTATTTTTTGTTCAGAGAGAAAATCTTTCAAATCTGTGTAGAAAATATTTACTCTTGTAAATGAGCCTTTTGTTGCAGTTATAACCTTTGGATTATAAAAATCAACAGTTTTTTTTGAAGCTACAATATTTTTGATTCCATACCAATCAGCAATGCGAATGATTGTCCCGAGATTTCCTGGATCTTTTATTTCATCAAGCGCCAATACAATTCCTGCCCCGTCAAATTGGCTTTTTATTTGACCGGGGTCGTTTTCAATTTCAAATGGCTTATTTACTTTTTGTTTTACTACAGCTATCGCAGAATCATTTGTGGCGAAAGTACCAACTTTTTCCAGTTCAAATTGGTTTACTATTTCATAGGAATTTGATTTTTCTCTAATTTTTTCTCCATATTTATCAAAGAATTCTGTGGTGGTAAGTAAAAAATCTATTTCAAAATCAGAATTTAGGACTTCCGAGACACTTTTTTCTCCTTCAACTAGGAAAAGTCCAAGTTCTACTCGGTTTTTCTTTTCTTGAAGGGATTTTATTAATTTTGCTTGGTTCTTTGTAAACATAATGAGATTCTAGCACAAATCTGCTATACTTTCCTAATCATGATCCCGTACGAAATCGCGGACGCGAAAAAGACACGGGAAAATAAAAGTCAATTTAATAACATAATTTATATAGGTTTGCTGATAAAAATCATTTTGTCCGCGTCCTATTTCGTACGGGGTGAAATTCACATTTATTTCAGTTGGAAAAAAGAATGATTCTGATATTGAAAATGCAGTTGCCGATTATACAAAAAGAATCGGCAGATATTTTCAGATTGAATGGAAATTAATCCCAACTTCAGATGTAGAAAAAGAAGCTCAAGTCATTTTAAAAAATCTAGATAGTGGTGATTTTGTTGTAATTTTAGACGATAAGGGAAAAGAGATGAATACAATTGAACTCGCACAATTTATTGAAAAAAGAATGAACGCCAGTGACAAAAGAATTGTTTTTGTAATTGGTGGAGCCTATGGTTTTCATGAAAATGTGTACAAAAGAGCAAATTTTAAATGGTCGCTTTCAAAACTCACTTTTCCACACCAACTTGTAAGACTAATTTTGGCAGAATCTTTGTATCGGGCGATTTCAGTGATCAAGAAGGAGCCGTATCACCATAAATAGCTTGTAGCTTTTTAGAACAGTAGCTTGTTAGGTAATAAAAATGCAACAATCTCAAGTTTGCCATGGCGAACTTGAGATTGTTGCATTTTCCTAAAAATCTAAGAAGCTAATTCCTACAAGTTAGTTTAGAGTCCTAATCCTTGCAAATTACCTACATAATTACTCATAAAAGAAGGTAGTACAAACATCATAGCAATTAATGGCAGAATAATTACTGCAGCAGTAATAATCCCAGTCCATAAAAAATATTTTCTTGTCTTTTCAACAGAAATATAAATCTTATCTATTTTTTGCTCAAGCTCTATTATTTTTTGTTCCATGTATATATAATATCACAATTTATGTGATATTGTCGTTGCGAGCAAGGCGTGGCAATCCAGGCTAATATAAATTATGATGTTTTAATCTGGATTGCCACGCTACGCTCGCAATGACACCACCCGAGTGGTATAATGTATTTATTATTAATTTAATTGGCGATAGGACTAGAACCTATAACCTAGCATCTAATTTATGAAAGGATTTATAACAAATATTGAAAAAGAGACATTGGAAAACAATTTTTTTAGGAAAGTTCTTTATACTTCAAAACACGGACAGATTGTTGTTATGAGTCTACTTCCTAAAGAAGAAATAGGAATGGAAGTTCACAAAACTGTTGATCAGTTTTTTAGAGTTGATAGTGGAGAAGGAAAATTGATAATTGATGGTGAAGAAGCGGAAATATCAAATGGTTTTGCCTTTTTGGTTCCAGCTGGTTCACAACATAATGTAATAAACACCTCGGCTGATGCACCTTTGAAGCTTTATACAATATATATGCCACCAAATCATAAAGATGGAGTAATACATAAAACAAAAGCTGATGCGGAAGTCGCCGAAACAGATGGAAGCGATATTTATATAGAAAAGTAAAGATTAAAGTGAAAAGAGTCGATTTCTCCTATTACGAGAAATCTGGCAAAAAGACTAAAAACACAAAGTGTTTGAAAGTTTTTTGTAAATAATAATTTTTTTGTGGAAAAGGAAATCTCAGAAATAATAAAAATTCTAAAAAAAGATGGAGTAGGTGTATTACCTACGGACACTTTGTATGGACTTGTTGGATCAGCATATTCTGAAAAGGCAGTTGAAAGAATTTATGGTTTAAAAAACAGAAGCGAAAAAAAATCTCTTATTGTTCTTATTTCTTCAATTGACGACTTAAAAAATTTTGGTGTGAAAATAACAGAAAAGGCCAAAATTTTTATGCAAAAATTTTGGCCAGGCAAAGTTAGTATTATTTTGTGTTTTAATGACAAAAAATTGTCATATTTAGACAAAATGGGCGGAACATTAGCGTTTAGATTCCCAAACAAGAAAGATTTGATTGATTTATTAAAAGAAACAGGACCACTTGTTGCTCCATCGGCTAATCCTGAAGGTGAAATTCCCGCGAAAAATATCGAGGAAGCTAGAAAATATTTTGGTAATAAAGTCGATTTTTATATTGACGAAGGTAAAATTATTTCTGAACCTTCAACTCTTGTTAGAATTGATGAAGATGAAATCAAAGTTTTGCGAGAAGGAGCGGTAAAGATAGTTGAAAGTTGATTTTTACACTCATAAAAATCATGTCTAAAGTTATAAAGTAAACAAAAGATGGGTTTCGCTTTGCGAAACCCATCTTTGTATTTTATGTTATAATCATTCTCATGAAAAATATCGGTAATATTACAATATTCTCAGACGGTTCCTCAAGAGGAAACCCAGGTCCTGGTGGTTGGGGGGCAATTATAATGCAAAAATCAAAAATCAAAAATCAAAAAGATGAATCCTATGTAATTGAACTTGGAGGGGTAGAAAAACATACAACAAACAATAGAATGGAACTTTTGGGTGCAATAAACGCACTTAAGGAAGTACAAAGTCGAAAGTCCAAAGTCGAAAGTCAATTTGATTGGGTAGAAATTGTTGTAAACACAGATTCATCCTATGTGATAAATGGAATAACAAAATGGGTTTATGGTTGGCAGAAAAATGGTTGGAAAAGTTCAACTAAAGAGGATGTTGTAAATCGAGATTTATGGGAAAAACTTATTGAGGTCGCTGGCATAAACCCCAGTCAAATAAAAAGCCAATTTGACGGGGCAAGAATAAAATGGAATTACGTTGGCGGGCATATTGGAGTTCCGGGCAATGAAAGATGTGATGTTATAGCAACTTCATTTGCCGATGGAGAAAAAATTGAACTTTTTAAAGGAAAGCTTTCAGATTATGGACATGATTTAGAGGACACAAAAGGCTCTGCGGTAAAAACAAAGAAAAAAAGTAGTAATAAAGGAAAGGCATATTCATATTTGAGTTTGGTACACGGAATACTTAAAATTGATAAAACATGGGCTGAATGTGAAAAAAGAGTCAAAGGAGTAAAAGGTGATGTAAAGTTTAAAAAAGCGATGAGTTTAGAGGAAGAAAAAGAAATAATTAAAGAATGGCTGGGTAAAACTAAAATTTAAATTAAACAAATAATTATAATTATGGACAAACTTTTTGATCCGGGACAAGAGAATAGATTGTTTAATCTGGAGGGTATGAAAATAGAATCGAAAAACGATGGCGATAATTTTCGTTTAGAAATTATTAATTCCATAATTGAGGTAGTAAATAAAAATAACATCAATATTCAATCAATTATTGATGTTGGAAGTGGATTACAGGGTGGTTTTGGTAAAGGAATAAAAGAAATTCTCAAAGTTTCTGAAACAAAGTTATATCAAATGGATTTAAAAGCAGACGAACAAGCCGGAATACATAAAGGAAATATTTTACTTGAAAGAGATTTACCTAATAGCAAATTTAATCTCGGTTTGTTAATACAAGTTTTAAGAGATATCGAAGGACAAGAAAATGTTCAATTGGCAATAAAAAATTTGATGAATAAAACCAATTACAGCGTAATAACTAGTATTGATCCTGCAATAAGAGAAGTCGAGGGCGAAACATATTTTGATTTTAAATGGGTAGATCAGAATAAAAAACAAGCCACAATATCAACAAGATTTTTTGATGGAACAGCTCATGTGTATAAACCATTTTATGTTCAGGAAAAGCAAGAAATTGAAAATGTTATTAAACAGAATTGTGTAAAAATATTAAAATCAGGATCGTGGCTTTATAATCAACAACCAATTTATAACTATTGGATAACCAAGAATAAATAAAATTAGGAAAGTACCTTTGTTTTTTAGTTTGTGTGTTAAACTGTTTGTGTGTACAATAATTATTATCTACCCATTTTAATTGCGGGATTTGCGACCGCGATTTTTTTGTGTTCATTTTTTAAAATTGGAGTCACTTTTTCAATATTTTTGATATTTTTGTCTGGAATTTTGTTATTTTACAAAAAGTTTTTGATGGTTAATCATGAGAGCCACCCCAGTCAAATGAAAAGTCAATTTGACGGGGTCAATGAGATTTTTTTAATAGCGATTTTTCTTTTGTTTTTTTCCTTGGGAATTTTTAGATATGAAATAAATGATTCAAAACCGTTGGATGTTAATTTAGAAAACTCGGTTGGTGAAAAAGTTACCATTTCTGGAATTGTTTCAGATGAACCAAAAAATAAGGAGAAACAGGCTATATTGGTGGTAGATTTTAATAAAATCGTTATTTCAAGTACTACAATAGCTGTTTATGGCAAGGCAATTGTGAGCACAGATTTATATCCAGAGTTTAAATACGGTGATCTAATAAATATTAATGGAAAACTGGAGAAGCCGGAGAACTTTGCGAATTCTAGTGAAAGCACTACGACAACAAGCACCCCCAGTCAAATAAAAAGCCAATTTGACGGGGTCTCCGACTTTGATTACGTTTCCTATTTGGGAAAAGACGATATTTTTTATAAAATGGATTTTGCGAAGACTGAATTAATTTCTAGTGGACATGGGAATGCAATTAAGAATTTTTTATTTAAGATAAAAAATTCTTTTACGGATAATATTAACAGAACAATAAGCGCGCCAGAAGCGCCGTTACTTTCAGGAATATTACTAGGGACAAAAAGTTCTATAGATAAAAATACTACAGAAATTTTTCGAAAAGCTGGGCTCTCGCACATTGTGGCACTTTCCGGATACAATATTTCTGTTGTAGCAAATGCAATACTAAAAACTTTTTCTTTTTTACCTCGAACAGTAGGATTTCTTGGCGGAACATTTGGAATAATTCTTTTTGTAATTATGTCGGGAGCTTCCTCAACCGCAGTGCGAGCAGGAATGATGGCGCTTATTGTTATCCTGGCTGGAATAACGCGCAGAAATTATCAAGCGGGAAGGGCTCTTGTTGTTGCCGGACTTTTGATGGTAATTATTAATCCAAAAATTTTAGTATTTGATATTTCTTTTCAACTTTCATTTCTTGCAACCATTGCTATTATTTATGTTGCACCAATTTTAAATAATAAGTTCACTTTTATTACCGAGAAACTTAAATTAAGAGACACAATTTCTTCCACTATTGGTGCACAAATATTGGTTTTGCCATTAATCCTTTATAAAATGGGCATGCTCTCACTCGTGGCACTACCAGCAAATATTTTAGTTCTTTCATTTATCCCGGCTGTAATGCTTTTTGGTTTTATTACTGGAACACTAGGATTTATATGGCTTCCGTTGTCGTTACCTTTTGCTTGGATATCTTGGATAATACTGGCATATATGATTAATGTTTCAGAGTTATTTGCAAATTTACCTTTTTCATCTGTGAATGTTTCATGTTTTTCAAGCGGAGTAATGGTTTTTTGTTATATAATGATTACGGTTTGGATTATAAGACAAAATCAAAAATTAAATATCAAAAATCAAAATTAAAGCGTGTCTTTGCGAGCGAAGCGTGGCAATCCAGGCTGGTGGAATGAATTGAATATTAAAATAATACAAATTTAACCTGGATTGCTTCGTTCCTCGCAAAGACACAATACAAAAATGTTTAAATTCAGCCAAATAAAAATATATTTTCTACTTTTACTTCTGCTCGTAAACGGGATGATTTTTTATACTGTATTTGCGGAAACAAAAAGTAATTTTTTGAAGGTCACGTTTTTAGATGTTGGACAGGGCGATGCGATTTTTATAGAGTCGCCGACTGGGAATCAATTTCTTATTGATGGAGGTCCTGGTACAAGTATTTTAAATGCACTCGGTAGAGTAATGCCATTTTATGATAAAACGATAGACGCTGTACTCACAACTCATCCAGACCAAGATCATATCGGTGGAATTCCAGAAGTTTTGAAAAATTATACGGTTGGAGAATATATAGACAGCGGAGCAACATCAAGTACCGGCACATTTTTAGAATTAAAAAACGAACTTGCAAAAAATAATACAAAAACAGAAATCGCGATAGCTGGAGAAGTGATAGATTTGGGCGGAGGAGCATATTTAAAGATTTTGTATCCAGAAAATGATTTAAAAAGTAAAGATACTAATGAAAATTCAGTAATAGCCAAACTTTATTATGGAAATTCAACATTTTTATTTACCGGGGATGCACCGACGAACGTAGAACAGTATTTAGCAATGACAGACGGAGCGGAATTAGACAGCGATGTATTAAAAGTGGCTCATCATGGCTCTAGAAACTCACTTTCCCCAGAGTTTTTGTCAGCAGTTTCTCCAGAATATTCGGTCATTTCTGCATCAAAAGATAACAGTTTTGGCCATCCGCACAAAGAAATTCTAGATTTTTTAAATGGTATTAAAAGCATTATTTTAGGAACCTATGATCTTGGGGATATTTATTTTGTTTCCGATGGGCAAACTATTGAAATTGGTTCGTGAGTTTTTTATATTTTTAGTGTTTTCTAGAATAAAAACTTATCCACAGATGTCGTTTTTATGATACGCTTGTATTATTCTAGCAATAGTTTATAATTACCACTAATATGAAAAATATAATATATATACCTAAAAAATTAGCTGCTCTTCTTTTATCATTACTTGTAATTACAACAATTATATTCGTAAATAGTTTGGCTTATATGGGACCAAGCGTGGCTTTGGCTCAAGCAGCTACAGATTCAGTAGTGGTTACATTAAATGTTACCGCGGGAATTGCCATAGATAGTCCAGCAGACGTGGCAATGAGCAGAGCTTTATCAATGACCAACATGACTGCTATCGGCACATCTACTTGGACAGTAACAACAAATAATATTACTGGTTATAGTTTGACGATAAAGGCTACAAGTTCTCCAGCAATGCAACAAAACTCGACAACCACAATAGCCGATTATCAGACAGCCGCTCCTAATACGTGGGCAGTTACTTCTGGAAATGCAAAGTTCGGTTTTTCCGCTTATGGGACAGATGTCACAACAGTACCAACAAATCCTTGGGGATCAGGAAGTTCATGCGCTCCAGTCTCCGCTCATGTTCCCTCAACCACTTTAAAATATTTAGGTTTTACAACAAGCACAAGTTCTCCTGAAATAGCAAGAAGATCTGCCACAACCACTTTTGCAGGGAGTGCTACCACAGTTTGTTTTGCGGTAGAACAAAACGGATTTTATATTCCATCCGGAGCTTATTCAGCTACAATTACAGCTACTGCGGTTACCATTTAATTTTTATCGTTTTTTAGTTGCAAGTTTGTTAAATATGGTTAACGTTGGTCACTCTTATTATTAGTATATTATTATTAAAATATGAATTTATTTTTGAAGAACAGTTCTTTTTGTAAAAAAGTTTTTTTAGCAACTTTTTTATCTGTTTTTGTTTTTAGTTTTGCTGTTTCAGTTAGAGCACAAGCTACGAGTACTCCTGAAATAACAAATACTCCTGCACCTGAGATCACAAATGCCTCCGATGCCAAAAATGATTTTGTTCTAGAACCTGGAAAAGTAGAAATATTTGCCAATCCCGGAGAATCTGTTGATAAATCAATTACTATTACAAACAGGGCGTCTTCAAGGGTATCTTTTAAAGTGGAAGTTGAGGATTTTATAGGATCAAGCGATCAAGATAAACCCGTAGTCCTTCTTGGTAGTGAAAAAAGTCCCTATTCTTTTAAAGACAATGTGATTCCAGAAATTACAACTTTTTCATTAGAATCAAATGGAAGCATTGTAATTCCAGTAAAAATAAATGTTCCGATAGATGCTCAACCGGGAGGGTTTTATACTTCGGTTCTTGTATCAAACGCACCGTCAGTAGATTCTGGAGCCCAGTCTAGCGAAGTTGAAGGGACTACAAAAATTGTTTCAAGAGTGGGTACACTATTCTTTGTTAGAGTTAATGGTGTCGCTAAGGAAAGCGGTGCACTTGATGATTTAAAAGTTATTTATCCAACAAAAGATAATCCAAATTTATATAAATTTAACATATTATTTAAAAATGATGGTAATGTTCACTTGGTACCTTATGGATGGATAACAGTGACGAACACTTTTGGTAAGATGATTGGTAAATTTCCTGTAGATGCATATTTTGCTATGCCTAAATCAATAAGATATAGAGAAGTTGAATGGAGTGCGCCATTTCTTTTTGGTAGATATACAGCATCTTCAGACATCAACAGAGGATATGGATCAGACTTAATAGACACAAAAACTGTAACATTCTGGGTTATTCCTTGGAAGATAGCAGTAATAACTCTAGTAATAGTGCTGGTTATAGTTTTGGGTCTGTACTTATTCTTCAAAAAGTTTAAATTTGTTGCTAAAGAAGAACCACCACAATCACCACAACCGCAACAACAATTATAATAATTATAAACAAAACCACTCGCCTATAGGCGAGTGG
>CAINLW010000062.1 GCA_903850545.1 uncultured bacterium | reverse complement strand
GCTTGTTGTGCACCTAAACTATGAAGACAAGAAATATGTAAGGTGTTTTAAGGAACATGGATTATAAATTCTGATTCAATGGAGCGGGTAGTGTTTTTTCGCAAAGAGAAAAACCACTCCAACAGAACCAAATTAAAAATCGCCCCATTAGCGGGGCGATTTTTAATTTTATTTATACTAACGGAGATCGATTTATGAAGCTGTAATCAGCTGAACAAAGCGAGTTGTGTTCAGAAGTCCGCGGAGGTGAGCTTTGGGTTGGGACCCGAAGCGCAAGACCTTTACAGAATTTTTGTGAGCATAGCGAAACAAAAAGTCGAAAAGGTGTACTGTTCCTGTAAGGAAGTCACCTATACCGTAAAGAAAACCTGGCGCTAAAAAGACACTTGTCTGGAAAGACAAGTGTCTTTTTAGTTTTTCTTATAAATTCTTTCTCTTTCTGTTTGCGATTCTTGCATTTTTGATAGCAAGTCTCTTCACAGTTTTTTTAGAACGAGAAGTCTTATTTTTAGTATTTACTGCCATTCGTTTTGCCATAATGTTGATATCATATACCATAACAGCTTCTTAGTAAAGTAGCTTCTTAGCTTTTTAAAAATATATTCATCTATAAATATAACAAATAATTATCGGCTATTACCATTTTCATTGCATTTACTTCCTTAAAAAATATGATAATGTTTCTAACGAAAGATCTTAACGGAGGCAAAAAAATGCTAAGTAAAGAATCAGTAGTAAAAGCCCTGAAAGAAATTGGGTGGATACAGGGTGATGTACACGAAAACGGAGACGAAGAATGGAAATTACGTGAGTCAACACGCACCTACAACTCCGAAGGAAGACTCAAGTCTGAGTTTCCGATGGAATGGAGAGTTGCCCTAGCCCTCTCCGGTTTTGAAAAGGTAAACATTAAAATGGGTACTGAAACATGGACGGATAAGAAAACCATCCAGATCTATGATTCGGCGTCTGGGATTATGACACATGAATCCTCCACTGCAACAACTGCTTACTAAATCACGTAGGCAGTTAAGGCCGCTTCCCCCAAGGGAAGCGGCCTTTATCATAAGTCTTTACATAAAGTTTAAAATAATATATTTTATGTGAGGAAGAAATCTTGAGTTTAGGAGAAAAAATGCCTACTAGAAGAAAAAGAAGGGATGAAAGAGGTAATCCTGCTACAAAAAGACTTATACACAAAGGAGAAAAAATTTGAAAAAAGAATGGAAGAATATAAAGAAACACGTTAAGGGTATAAGATTTACCCCATCGTAAACTTTATACTGAAATATCAAATCATCCCGGTTGTTTGGGTAGAGAGTTATTATATAAACTGTAGCAGTATATGATTCTCATGGAGGAAAATAATGTCAGATAAACCCGGACCAAACGAAAGAAGGAGAAGAAAAAGAACACCGATGAAAAAGGATGGCAAGAAAAAGCTGATAGACAATTCAAGGTTTTGCTACTGCCCTCCCGCATCAACCGGTGATACGCGTACACAGATTCAGCTTTAACACAGCACGAATCAAAACCCGCCCTGAAGTCAGGGCGGGTTGTTTTTTATATTAACTTTGCAAAAACATAATAAAGGTATATTCTTATTATAGGTGTCAAAAGGAGGTGATCTATTATGAGAAGACGCAACATACAGAAGTATGTAAAAATGGGATGGGTACACTCAATAAGCTTCGGCGTTAAATCAGAACATTTTGAAATATGGTTGTGGAAAAAACAGAAAGGTATTATTTACTGTTCAAACAACGATCGTATTTGTATAGAATACGATGTTAAAGAAAAAGAGAGGTGTAGTTCATGGAACTAAAACAAAACCATGGCCATTCTGGAAGGAGTGGTTTTGTTTTTATAATTAATGCAAAAAAGTATCTTTGTGATAAAATAATATTTACCCGTTAAAGTTTTTACTGACACATTATGCATTATGCACGTGTGTCATAAAGATTAAAAGCGGGTATTGTAATCATTTATATTAAAGGTATCGGATCATTAATAATATTGCGTAATGCAAAAAGTTATTTTTAAACAAATTATCGCTAACAATGTTTAGTAAGTTATTAAAATAAGTCGTAAATAATTTTTTATCAGTAAAAATTTTCTCGGGTAAATGAAAAAAGAAGTTGAAATATTAGTTGAAGTTTTTGATAAGAAAAAGGAGGCAATAAAAAAGCTAAGTGACTTTAAATTTCTAGGGAACAAAAAAACTTTAGATATCTATTTATTTAATCCAAAAAGAGACGAGCTCAAACCAGACAAAAACGGTCAACTAAAAAACTGTTTGCGTATTAGAAGTAAAGACAAAAAAGCTTCACTGGCATACAAAGTAGATCATTTTGACATAAAAGGTATATGGTTATATTCAGATGAATATGAAATCGATGTTTCTGACTTCAAAAAAACATTAGCAATTTTTAAAAAACTTGGTTATCAAGAATTAGTAAAAATTGAAAATATTAAATCAACTTTTGTCACTGGCAAATATGAGATCGTACTTGAAGATGTAAAAAATCTTGGTATCTTTATGGAAGTTGAGAGACACAATGTTGGACCAAAAGAAGATATCATTAAAGTTAAAATGGAGATTTGGAATTGGATACAAAAACTTGGAATAAATGTCGGTCTAGAACTTACTATGGGTAAACCGGAATTAATGTTGAAAAAATTATATTAAACTATGTCTAAATTAATCCTGGGAGGTAAAATAACAAATAGTCATTCTACTCTCACAGAAACAGCGGAAAAATTGGTCTGTGAAGCTGTAAAGTCCACACTTATATCAAAAATTGGTATAGCTAATATTACCCATGTTGGTGGTGGTAGAAAAAGTCTAAAGTTCTTGCCTATTACTGGCGGAATAAAAGCTGTTGTGCGCGGAAGTGGCTCAGTACAAGAAATATATATTTATACAAATAGTCCAAACGAAACCAAAATTGAGCTAAACAAAATATTTGAAAATATTTAAACAAATAATTATAAAGTGATTTTTAATGTATAAGTAAAACTAAATTTTGTGTTCAATAAGTAAATATTGACAAAAAAGGTTTAAATAAGCTACTATTTATGTAGAAAGGAGGTGCTCTATATGATGAGAACGCTAACCATAGCAGAAAGTGGGCACGAAAGAACCCCTATGTTAATGATGGGAGTTCTTAGTTATTTAAGTGCAAAAGGCAAAAAGTACCAGAAAGTAATCTCAACGATAATGCCACCGGAGTTCTGGAAAGAGATCTTTCCAAACATTAGTGAGAAAGAACTGGTACGCCTAACGACCTCTGCTTCACTTTTTTTTATCGTTGAAGGCGACGATGTTGTCGAATTAATGAAAAAAAAGGTGACTGAAGTTAACGCGTATTATAAGGATAATATGCAAGGGTGGAAAAATTGTTTATATTCTTCCCCCTCAAAAGAAGTGGCTGAAAAGGAGATTGGTATCTTAATAAAATATGTTAGTCAAGGCAGAATGTGAGCCCCGGCCAACCTCACTTCTGCCTTTTCGTTTCGTTGAATATTCAATTTTACTAATACCAAACATTGTGCTACTGTCAATTCAGAAAATCCGCAGGAGGTGTCTAAATGGAAGCAGCTATTGTTGAGAAACGTGGTTTCAAAAACAGACCGGACTTACATAAACTCGTACTGTATATTGCAGAGTTTCTTGGTTTGGAAATAGTGAGGATATTTATCGGCAAACCAACAGAAGAATTCTGTAAGAAGTGGTACGAAGCCCACTCCAAAAAAGATTTCTTTAAGGAGCTTGTTTCATTTATGTCAGGTGACGAAAATATGTTTATTGTGGTAAAAGGAGGACCTGATGTAGTGAAAAAGGTAAGGATGCTAGTAGATGTTGTCCGTATATTATTTGAGGTAAGTTCGAAAAGCGCTGACAATGTCATCCACGGTTCGGGATCAGATGAAGATGCAAATAAGGAAGTTGGCCTTATTATCGACTGGCTTAAATCCTGATAGGATTTAAGTCAAAATGGGCGCGAGATTCAGCAATCTCGCGGCCCATTTTATTTTGGTAAGAAAATAATCTATGTTAAACTAAAAGAATATGATGAACAAAAAAATCTGGCTCTATATTAGTCTTGTAATTTTATTCTCTGCAGTATTTTTTATATTTTTTTACGGAAAAACTGTTTCATATAAACTTGACGAAAATGGACAAATTAAAGGTGTTCAAATTAAAAAAATACCAAAATTAGATAAAGAAGATTACGACAGAAGAATAAATCTCCTTGCACATACAGCTACAACTACTGCAACATCAACCGCTACATCTACACTTTCTGTAAAGACAGGCTTTTCTGCAACCACGTCATCTTCAACTAAACCAACAAAATTGGCTCTCTGGCCAGTAAAAACAGTTTATCCAAACGCTGGAGCGATTTTGCCTTTCAAACGCATTGTCGCCTATTATGGAAATTTATTATCTAAAGGTATGGGTGTTCTTGGAGAATATCCAGAAGCTGAAATGCTGGCAAAACTTGATGTGGAAGTACAAAAATGGAATCTCGCTGACCCAGAAACTCCTGTGTTACCTGCTCTACATTATATTGCTGTTACAGCTCAAGCACGGCCAGGTGAAGACGGAAAATATAGACTTCGTATGCCTGACACAGAAATAGATAAAGTTTTAAAAATTGCGGAAAAAATAAATGCGATTGTTTTTCTTGATATACAAATAGGTCAAAGCACAATTCAAGAAGAACTTCCCCTTCTAGAAAAATATTTAAAAATGCCACAGGTTCATTTGGCTATTGACCCGGAATTTTCTATGAAATACGGAAGGCTTCCAGGTGTTTATGTAGGAGTTTACGATGCCAGTGAAATTAATTACGCGACTGATTATTTGACTAAAATAGTACAAGAAAATAACCTCACTCCAAAAATATTTATTGTACACCGTTATACACAAAATATGGTTACAAATTATAAACTTATAAAAACAGTTCCTGAGGTACAAATTGTAATGAATATGGATGGCTGGGGACCAAAAGAAAACAAATTAGCAAGCTACACAAAATATATTTATAAAGAGCCAGTTCAGTTTACTGGATTTAAGCTCTTTTATAAAAATGATCTTTGGAAACCAAGTAAAGCTTTGATGACACCGGATGAAATATTGAAATTAACTCCAGCACCGATTTATATTCAATATCAATAGATAAATATATGGAAAATTTTGATTTAATAATTTTAACGTCATCACTACAAATTTATACTTTGATAGATAAATTTATGTATTATTTAATTAGCCTTCCAAGTAAACAATAATTTTTATTTTTTGAATCAGTCCAAATATCACATTTGAAATCACTAAACTCTTTTCTTAAAATTCCTTTGTTAAAAAAATAATGCAACAAGCCTTTTTCATCACCATCTAGAGGAACAGCTGTTCTTGAATCTAAATACTTTAATTTTCGATTCCAACTTAACTTATTTATTTTTTTATTCATTGTTAGTCCTTGTTTTGTAATTTTTTTATTTACAGTAACAAAAATAAATCCGTTTGGCTTGAGAACTCTTTTTATTTCTTTTATTAACTTCCTTATGTTGTTTATATTATTGTGATTTATAGTTTGCGTGCTAATCAACGCATCAAAAAAATTATTTGGGTAAACTAATTTTTTATATATATTTCCTATTTTTAAATTCGCTTTTAAATTCTCTTTTTTTAAACATTCTTTTGTTATTTTAATTCCCGTCGATGCAATATCAATTCCATAAATATCAAAACCATATTTTGCAAGATAAACTATATGCCTACCAGAACCGCAGCCCAAATCAAGAATCTTTCTTGTGCCACTTTTCTTGAATAATTTCGAAATTTTTAGTATGTCTTCTTGAGGTTTAAAAAAATATACCCCTTTATTTTTGAATATTGCGTTCCACTGTTTCATTTTTTGATGTTATCACAAAATTTTATTTTCACAAATATTATTAGCCAGACAAGGAATTTCCTTGCCCGAATATATTTCTACTCTACATCAGATACCAACATAGGTACTTTTTTTACACCCAAAGCTTTTAAAGCTGTCGTGCGATGACGACCGTCATGACTTATATAATATTTGTCGTTAATCTTGTAAGCATGGATGGGATCATTAAGCCCCACAACATCCCTATTGCCATTTTGAAAACCTTGAAGTAATTCAAAAATGCGATCAGGTCCCCTTCCTTCTGAATCACTGACAAGCCAGCTCTCTATGGTTTGCCCACCAACCAATTTATCTAAATCAACTATTTCCGCATGTTCAAAACCGATTTTTCTGCCTATTGTTTCCGGTGCAACTTCCATAGGCATAGATTTTAAAACATCCATCATTTCCTCCTTTGTTTTAATATGACGCTCTACCATATCTGCTACATAGTATTTATCCGGCACAACCTTGTCACGTAAAAGATCAAAATTTTCTTGGGTGTCGGGCCTAGAATCCAGAACCCACATGAGAATTTTGCGAAACAAGTCTGGATAGAATAGTGGATGAGATTGACTATCCGGTAAATCATCATCAAATCTTATTGACTTTTCAAATTCTACGAGTCTTTTTCTAAAAACAATATCAGGTATTTTCCACGAAACTTTTATCAAATACTCTGAAAGTGTTTTTTGTTTCTCTAAATCAATAGGTTCTTTCCATAGATTAAGGTTGTTTATTTCATCCACTGAAACACTTGCGTGATCAGGAATATCTGGAAACATATCCAAGACATAATTAGAAATTTTTTCAGAAATATTATTTTTCACTTTTGCGCTTGGAAGTTCCCGCATAATATTCATTACGAAAACATTACGAATACTATCTGGTAATCTTGGAACTATGTCATAAAAAGCTAGAAAAGCTTGATCTTTTTGTACTCGTGTAAGATTTTGTAACTCATATGAAAGACAAATCTCTTCACTTGTTTTATTCGCCAGTAATAGTCGATAAGAACTTGTATCTCTATCATAATAATTACCCATAACGAAAGAACCGCTTTCATTCTCGGCTATAAAATATTCTGAGGTATTTGCCCATAAATGAGTTTTATCATCATCAATCATCTCAGCTTTCTTTTGAAAAGTTGTGAGTTTAAAATAATTACGGGGGTCAACCGCTAACCCTTCACCAAATTTTTTTTCTTCCTTCATGACAATAATATAATAACACAATTTTAAAATCACGCTATAAATACAATAAAATTATAATTGCACAAAAAATTTTATTTGAATCATCCACAGTCTTCAAGTTTTTCTACAAAACAATTTTTGGAAACCAAGCAAAGCATTGATGACACCGACAGAAATTTTGAGATTAACTCCATCTCCGATATATATTCAATACCAATAACTAGGTGGTAGCTTGTGGCTTTATTATCTTCTTATATTCGTCAATTTCATTTTGGCTAACCTTATCAACATTTAACAAAAAGTATTCGGGATTATCCCATACAGGTTTTACTGCAGATTCCTGATACTCTTCGTTATTTTTACCACTACTCAATTTATACGAACAACTCGTAGATCCTGCGACACATCCAAATATAATCTTAATCAGTCCTGAATCATTTTTTGACCTTTCTAAGAAACCAATACTAACCGCAACAATATATGCCTCATACTCCCTTAATTCGATGGGCATATTTTTACCCTTCTGTTCAGAATGAACCAATTCATGCTCCAAAAAATCCAAATATGTTTTATAAGAATAGTCGCTTTGCCTTTTTGCTCTAACATATATACCTGTCTTATCATCATGAGCACCATTCGCATCATTTTCCTCAAAGAATCTTTCGAATTCAGTTATGTCTCTAATTCTTGTATTATTTTTTCTAGCCCACTCTTTTAAAAAATGTTCATAATCACTGAGTGAATTAAATTTTGATTCGCTTGGTGGTAAATGATATTTTGCACGTAATATATTTTGATCTTCAATGAGTCGATCGGGCATTCTGGGGTCGTCTGGTCGCATTCCAGTTATGTATTCTGCTAATCTACTAATGCTGGACTGATTAAAACGAAATTCCAATAGTTTCTCAGTTGGTGACTTTTCACTATTTATGATTTCTGGAGGAGTGGTTGGGAAAATTTTATCTAAAAATGAGTTGAAATTCATGATATTAAGTTTATCACAGACAATAATACATAGCCAGACAAGGAATTTCCTTGTCTGGCTAATACAAAATAAAAACAACCCGTCCATTTTCTCACCACACTTGTGGTCTGAAAACGGACGGGTCAAAGTCATTGTGACTTATTATCTATCATAATTCATTCAAGACCAGTTTTTTGTCTTCTGGAGTAAGTTTTAAAAGCTCCTCCATAGCCTTGATTTTAGCAACCATCTTATTTAAAAGCTCCAGGTCTTCTGCAAGATCAACAACCACTTTGTTACTTGTAAGCTTGCCGAGTAGTTCAGCAGCAAAATCATGGCAAGCCCATGTAGCTTTTTTATATATTTCAAGACCTTCCTCTACATTTTTAATCATATGGCCTCCGTATCAAATTTACACTCATTAGGACATTAACACGTAATTTATTATTTGTCATTCAGTACGTATAGGTTCAATAGCTTGGAATCACCTAATCAACTAAGATCATTAATAATATGTAACAAAAAAATAAATAATTTTCAAAAACGATTCTAGGTGAGTATGCGCTTGCAAACTATTCTTAATACCTAAATTTTAGATCTTTCCTTTTACCAATTTTTTATTTTTTATATATTCATCAATATCCACTTGGCTAACCTTATCAATATTTTTTAAAAAATATTGAGGATCATTCCATATAGGTTTTATTGTTAATTCACTTTTTGGTCCAGAAGTAGTGTGTTTATTTATCTCAAAATATTCTACTTCAACAGACTTTCCAATGAAATAACCGAACAAAACAAAACCGATCTCTTCAGGGTTCTCTTTAAAATATTCGTTATTACTCACAGCAACATATGCTTCATATTCCTTTAATTCAAAAGTCATATTTTTATCCCTTTGTGCAGCATGAACTAATTCATGTTCAAGTACTCCCAAATCATTTATATATGACGATGTATTATGATCAATTTCAATATATGTTGTATTTGTAGCACCATCATATAGACCAGCCACTGAATGCTTTTGAAAAAATTTTTCATACTCTGCTTTGCTTCTAATTATAGTTTTACTTTCTTTGGCCATTTTTCTCAAAATACGCTCGTATTCGGACGGGAAATCACGCCTCCATTCCCTTGGTGGTAAATGATACTTTGCACGCAATATTTTTTGATCCTCAATAAGTCGGTCTGGCATTCTAGAATCATCTGGTCGCATCCCAGTTATATATTCTGCCAATCTACTGGCGCTAGACTGTTTAAAACGAAATTTGATCAATTTCATAATTGATGGCTTTTCCTCATTTGAACCTTCTGGAAAAATTGGTGCTTTAGTTATTGATGACTCAACGCTCATAGTTTCATTGTATCAAATAAATAATTAAAGTGAACTATGGATAATTTAACTAATTTTCTCACATATTTTTATAATATTCGTCAATGCAGATTTTTTCTGAAAAATTTGTATAATAAGAATATAGATTATTAGTTGCAGACTTAATTTTAAACATCGTTTGATGTTTTTAATTAGTCTAAATTTTATTAGCTTAGATTAACGGGTAGAAGTGATTTCAATTTATCAACCCCAAGTCAAATAAAAGTCAATTTGACGGGGTCATGATTTTTATAATCGCTTTGCTCATTAAAAATCAATGAAAAAATACGTTTATGCGTTTGAAGAAGGAAACAAGGATATGAAAGAAATCCTTGGTGGAAAAGGGGCAAACTTAGCTGAGATGAGAAGCCTCGGTATCAATGTTCCACCAGGTTTTACTATTAGTACAGAAGCTTGCGCACTTTATTATGAAGTCGGCAAGAAAATAAACTCTGAAGTCAAAAAACAGACAGATATAAAACTTGCTCAACTTGAAAAGAAAATGGGAAAGAAACTAGGAGATGCGAATGATCCCCTACTCGTTTCCGTTCGTTCAGGAGCTTTTGCTTCAATGCCAGGAATGATGGACACAATTTTAAACCTTGGTTTGAACGATAAATCAGTTGTAGGACTTGCAAACAAAACAAACAATCCACGTTTTGCTTGGGATTCATATAGAAGACTTATCCAAATGTTTGGAAATGTTGTTATGGAAATGGGACACGGAGATTTTGAGCATATTTTGGATTCAGTTAAAAATACAAAAGGTGCAAAATACGACACCGACCTTACAGCCGATGATTTGAAAGAAATTGTCACAAAATATAAAGCAAAAATAAAAGAAGTTAAAGGTGTAGAATTCCCTCAAGATCCAATAAAACAAATGTACTCTTCTGTAAATGCTGTATTTAATTCTTGGAACAATTACCGCGCAATAAGATACAGAGAAATAAATAATATCAAAGGTCTTATTGGAACTGCTGTAAATATCCAAGCGATGGTGTTTGGAAACCTAGGAGATGATTCTGGAACAGGAGTTTGTTTTACCAGAAACCCATCCACTGGAGAAGCAAAATTCTACGGAGAATATTTGATGAATGCACAAGGAGAAGATGTGGTCGCTGGTATCAGAACACCACTTTCAGTTGCAACACTTGCAAAACAAGATCCAAAAATCTACAAGGAACTTGTAGACACTTGTAACAAAGTTGAAAAACATTACAAAGATATGCAAGATATGGAATTTACGATCGAAAAAGGTGTACTTTATATTTTACAAGCAAGAAATGGAAAAAGAACCGCTGCTGCTTCTGTAAAAATCGCTGTTGATTTGGTAAAAGAGAAAGTTATTTCGCTTGAGACAGCCATTTTGAGAATTGATCCAAACCAATTAAATCAACTTCTACACAAACAACTAGATCCTATTGCAGTCACAAACGCAAAAGTAATAGCTCAAGGTTTGCCAGCTTCACCCGGAGCTGCTGTTGGAGAAGTAGTATTTACTGCATCTGAAGCATTTGCAAAAGCAAAATCCGGTCTTGATGTAATCCTTGTCAGAACAGAAACTTCACCAGAAGATATCGATGGTATGCATTCAGCAAAAGGAATTCTTACAGCTAGAGGAGGAATGACTTCTCATGCGGCCGTGGTTGCAAGGGGAATGGGAACTTCATGCGTTGCAGGTTGTGCAGATATTTTGATAGATGAAAAAGCAAAAACACTAACAATTAAAAATTCAGGAATTGTTATAAATGAAGGAGAATTCATATCCTTGGATGGTTCAACAGGAAAAGTTTATGAAGGTAAATTAAATACACAAGACGCTTCCCTTCTTGGAAACTTTGGAACACTTATGACATGGTCAGATAAATTTAGAAAAATCGGTGTTAGAACAAACGCAGACACTCCTCATGATGCACAAGTTGCTAGAAAATTTGGAGCAGAAGGTATTGGTCTTTGTAGAACAGAACATATGTTCTTTGAAGGTGCTCGTATTAAAGCTGTGAGAGAAATGATTCTTGCTGGAGATCTTGAAGCTAGAAAGAAAGCTCTGGCAAAACTTTATCCTTACCAGAAGAGTGACTTCGCTGGATTATTTGAAGCGATGGATGGACTTCCAGTAACAGTAAGACTTTTGGACGCACCCTTGCACGAATTCTTACCACAACAAAAGAAAGATATTGAGGATTTGGCTGTGGAAATGAAAGTTGATGTAAAAACTTTAGAGGCTAAAATTTCAGATCTACATGAGTTTAACCCGATGCTTGGACACAGAGGTTGCAGACTTGCTATCACCTATCCTGAAATCTACGATATGCAAGTAGAAGCAATTATTGACGCTGCGATTGAAGTAAAGAAAAATAAAAAATCAAAAACCGTTAAACCAGAAATAATGATTCCTATCGTTGCTACAACAAAAGAATTTTCAATCTTGAAGGACAGAACAATAAATATGGTTGAAAGAAAGATGAAAGAAGCGAAAATAAAAATCGACTATAAGATAGGAACAATGATTGAGGTTCCACGAGCCGCTTTAATTGCCGATAAAATTGTAGAAGCTGGTGCAGAATTCTTCTCTTTCGGTACAAACGACCTAACACAAATGGGCGCTGGACTTTCAAGAGATGACGCTGGCAAATTCCTAAAAGAATATGTCGCACAAGATATTTTTGCTTATGATCCTTTTGAGGTTTTGGACCAAGAAGGTATCGGTGAACTTATAAGAATTGCGGTCAAAAAAGGTAGAGGTGTAAAGAAAGATTTGAAAATTGGTATTTGTGGAGAACACGGAGGAGAACCAAAAACAGTTGAATTCTGTCATAGAGAAGGGTTAAATTATGTTTCTTGTTCACCTTTCAGAGTACCAATTGCAAGACTTGCTGGAGCCCAAGCTGTTGTAAGAGAATTACAAAGTAAAAAGGGAAAGAAATAATCCAAATAGTTTAAAAGAGTGGCACGTGCCACTCTTTTAATTTATTAGTAAAAGTATATAATTTAATTATAAGTCGAATTATTAATAATTAAACTACTAGCCTAAAACATTTTAACCCTACAACAAATATAATTTGTTCGGGCAAGTAAAATGTTCGGCGAACCAAATCAATGGGATTTTTTTCAAGTGATTCAAGAAAAATGGTTACAAAAAGTGAATGGGCAAAAGTGAGAAGCACTTTGTATTTTACACACCATTTTTCAGAAAGTTTACTCGATCGTTTGGAGGAAGACATGCGAGGTAATATGGATAGAGAATATGATGGATATAGAGGTGTTGATACATATGAATTAAATAAACTTGTGATCATGTTGCGAGAAAAATTAGTTCCTAAAGATATTATTTCTTCAGATCAAGTCGAAACTTTTGAAGAGGAAATGACAAAATATATTTAATGCACAATAAAAAGGGGCGCCTTCGGCGCCCCTTTTGTTTTTTTTACTTAGTATTTAAACTTAACTACCCTATCTGCCATATCCTTCATTTCATTGGTACAAACAACCAAAACTTTTACTTTTGAAAAGATAGTATTTATTTTCTTATCAATACCGACTGTTTTATTATTTACTTTTTTATTTATTTTTATTCCAAAGGATTCAAGACCATCGCAAATCCTTTCTCTCATAATAAAAGATCTTTCCCCAATTGTTCCAGAAAAAACCAAGGTGTCTATTCCGCCCATTTCTGCAATATAAGATCCGATATATTTTTTTATACTCATTACTAATTTTTGTAATGCCAACTTTGCATCCTCATCACCTGTTTTTTCTAGTTCGATAAGATCGCGAACATCCGAACTCTTACCAGAAAGCCCTAAAAGACCGCATTCTTTGTTAAAATAATTTTCAAGTTCGGCGGTATTTTTGCCTAATTTTTGACCAAGAGACATTACAGCGACTGGATCAATATCTCCTGCTCGAGTAGACATTACAAGACCCTGGAGCGGAGTATAACCCATTGAGGTATCAAAACTATTACCATCTTTCACGGCAACAACACTTAAACCACCTCCTAGATGACAAATTATAATTTTCTTAGAAAGATTTTTATTCGCAGACAATTTTTCCACAATAGAGCTTATTGAAATTCCGTGATAACCAAAATGATATATATCTAAATCTTTCGCAACTTTTTTTGGTATAGCATAATATTTTACAAAATCTGGAACATCTTTATGAAAAGCGCTGTCTGAAATACCAACAATTGGTGTGTTACTAAAAATTTTCTTAATTTCAGTGACCTCTTTCAATGTGGTTGGAACATGACATGGAGCTTCATCTCTTTTCTCAGCTATTTTTGAAAGGAACAAATCATCTACTATCCTGTCTGATTGGAAATATGTTCCTGGAGAAACAATTCTCACACCAATAGAATAGATATCATTTTTGTCTTTAATAATATTAATACTTACTGCTTCTTTTAAGAAAAATTCTAAAGAGTTTTTGAATATTTCTTCGTTAATATCTTGTGTTTTTTTATTGCTTTTATTTCCATCGGAATAAAATGAAACGATAGCTTTACCATTTTCAATTTCAAAATGACCAAAGAATAATTCTGCTTTTTCTGAATAAATGGCATATTTTGCCGAAACTGAACCTGTATTTACAATTAAATATTTATTTTCCATGTTTTTGATAGTTATTATTTCCCTGTCCATTTCCAATTCAACACTTCCTCAGGATCATCCCCCACTTTCATTATATATTCTTTGTGATCTTTTATTTTTTGCTGATATTTTTCCACTATCTTTCTAGCTTTTTCTTTTTCTATTACACCATTTTTTAACACTTTTTCAACAACCTCAATAAGCAAATTATACCTATCGGTTTTATTTCTGATATGCAAATCAAGAGGTGTTGTTGTTGAACCACTTTCCGAATAACCATGAACAGAAAGTCTCTCTAGACTATTTTGATAGAAAAATAGAATTTGTTGAAGAGTTTCTGAATATCCATGAAAATTGAAAATCGCCGGCTTATCTTTTGTAAAATATTTTTCAAAATCTCCTTCAGGAAGTTTATTCTTGCGACTAACCGTATTTGGAGAAATTTCCATGATATTTACAAAACGTACTTTTATTTCTGGTGCTTCTTCTTTTATCAATTGAACGGTTGCCAATGCTTCTTTTACAAGATATTGTCCGCAACCACAAAGAATAACATCTGGATTTTCATCACTTGCGAAATCCCAAATAGAAATTCCTTTTTCCACTTCATTTTTTGCTTGATCTATTGTAAGCCAAATAGGTTCAACTGTTTTTTCAGAAACAATTATATTTATTTCATTTTTAGATTTTAGACATTTTTCTGTAACCAAAATCGCCTCATTTTCATCAACTGGAAAATAAACGTTTATAAAATCATGTTTTTTTAATAAAAGATCACCCATAAATCCTGGATTTTGATGAGAAAAACCATTATGTTCCTGACGCCAGCCAGTTGAAGAAATGATATAATTTAATGATGGTGTATCCCCTCTCCATTCTGTTTTTCGCGCAATTTTCAAAAATTTACTATATTGATCTGCCATACTGGCAACTATCATAATAAAAGATTCGTACGAAGCAAAAACTCCAAATCTACCAGTCAAAGAATAACCTTGCGCCAAACCTTGTAAAGAATTTTCTGAAAGCATTTCTAATATTCTGCCATCACGAGACATGTCCATATCCCAATCTTCAATCTTACCAACAAAAGCCCTGGTGGTCTCATTGAACATGGCTTGCAAACGATTTGAGTATGTTTCATCAGGAGAAAATAGTCTGAAATTTCTTTTATCTTTATTTAATCTTGCAACTTCAGCTAAATACTCTCCAATTTTCTGCATAGCACCAACCGATACAGTTCCTGGCGCATTTATTTTTGTTTCAAATTTTTCTGTATTAGGCAAAATTAAATCTCTAGAGGTATCGCCTTTTTTAATTCCAAAAGCAATTTGATTATCTCCCATTCTTAGACCTTCTCTTGGAATATTATCTTCAATATCTTTTATAAAACCAGTTACAGGAGAAAAAAGCTCCTCAAACTTATATGACCTCATCCATTTATTCAAAGCCTTTAATTGTATCTTGTCAGTCTTCATTTCTTTTCCTACAACTTGATGTGAAAGACAATTGCCTTCAATTTTAGCATTCTCTAAATATTTTATACCTGTCCAGCCTTTTGGAGTTTTCAAAACTATCATCGGAAATCTGAAATAATCTTCAAGTTTTCGCGTTGGATTTTCTCGTGCCTCTTTTTGAATTGCTCTAATAGAAGCGTACGCCATGTCGAGAGCCTTAACCATCTTTTCGTAAACTTTGTCATTATGCCCTTCCACAATAATCGGTTCATAACCATAACCTTTGAACAAAGATTTTAAATCTGCATTTTTCATTCTGCCAAAAATAGTTGGTCCGGAAATCTTATATCCGTTCAAATGCAATATCGGCAAAACCGCACCATTTTTCGCTGGATCAATAAATTTATTCAAATGCCAAGAAGTTGCAAGTGAGGCTGTTTCTGCCTCTCCATCGCCAATAAGACATGTCACAATAAGCTCAGGATTGTCCAAAACCGCTCCATATGAGGTAGAAAGTGAGTATCCAAGCTCTCCACCTTCAAGAATTACTCCGGGTGTCATTGGGCTAGAATGGCTAGGAAAACCATAAGGCCAACTGAAATTTTTCGTTATATATGCGATACCCTCTTCTGTTCTTTGCGCTTCTTTATAATATTTACCAAGTGTACCTTCTAGAAAAACATTTGACTGAATTGCAGGAAAACCATGACCCGGACCAAGCACAAACATCATATTTGCATCGGTCTTTTTAATTAAATTATTTAAACAACCATATGTAAAATTGATACCAGGACAAGTTCCCCAGTGTCCCAAAAGTCTAGTTTTTATATCGTCAAAACTTAGCTTATCTTTTAGTAAAAAATTACTTTGTAAATAAATCTGTCCCGCAGAAAGATAATTCGCCGCGCGAACATACTTTTTAATATTTTCTATTTCTTGTGTCATGATTGATTTTCTTAGTGAATGATAATGAGCTTTAGAAAATCATCACCCTGTGAAATAAAAATTCTTGAATTTTTCCCGCCTTAAAGCGGATATTTCACCGGGGTAACTCTCATTGCCCGCAACATTCAATTTAAATAAAATAACGGGTTAATTATACCAAATTAAAAGTGAGATAGAAACAAAATCATTCGCCTTTTTTAGCGAATGATTTGTATAGAAAAACTTAAAAACAAAATTTAGATAAGAATTACAAAAGGAAAATTACATTTTTAATTAATTCCGGTAAATTTAATGAGATAGAATACATCACAAATGGTCCGTCATAATAACTCACAAGTACTCCATTTTTTACTAAATATAATAAGTGTTTTGATGTAGCTTTAAATGATATTTTGGTGTGGTCGGCAATATCCCCAACTGAAGCAAACTGTCTTTTTTTTAGAAACGAAATAATAGTTAAACGATGCTCGTTGGACAAACATCTTAAATCTATATTCATTTGCTTAATATTATCCGTGTCCGACAATTTTGCATTCATCATGATTTTAAATTTATATTATAACTCCTACTATCAACCTTTATTCCATTATTTCAATATTATACTATCATTCGCCTTTTTTAGCGAATGATTTGCATCTAGTATTAAAATATACAAAAAAACAACTTTAAAATTAACCTTAAATAGTAGTTTTGTAATAAAACTATAAATTTCTTTTTACAAACAATCTCACAATTCTCAATTCTTCATACGTATAAGCATTTCCAAGTTTATTTTTTATAGGTGAAAGCAAAAAATCGCGATTTTCGCCATAAAGTTCGCGGAAAGCCATCCAGATTTTTTTGTATTTTCCTGTGGGAACTTCCGTTTTTAAATGCGAAATATCAAAAGACGGATCTTCTACAATAATCTTTTCTATATGATCTAGAATTGTTCCAAACTTCACTCCTTTATGTTCCAAAATTTCTTTCAAACCCATTCCTTGCTCCAACATATTTTTTGTTTCCTGCATTGGGGAGATTCTTCTACCTTTCTTTTTATTTATTTTGGTTCCTTCTGGTGGTGCAACTTTTTTCAAAAATTCTTCTTGGGCCTGTTTTATTTCTTTTTCATCCATTGAATATAACCATCTTTTATCTTCACCAGAAATTACTTTCAAATCTTCATCAAAAACCATTACATCTTCACGTACTTGAAGTGCATTATTATTTATTCCAAGAAGTCGAAGGCCGTCAAGACTCTTGACACGAGAGAGCGCCACATAGCCCATTCCCTTTTCAAAAGATTTGGAAAGATCCACCTCTACTGCGTCCAAGCTCATTCCTTGGCTTTTATGCACAGTAATAGCCCAAGCCAAACGAAGTGGATATTGAGTAATCGTCGCTTTTACTTTTCCTTCAGTTTCAATAACCCAAGAAACTTTTTCCGGAGTGATTATTTTGCCTCCATGTGATGACATTCCAGAATTAAGCATTATTTTTGGTCCATAATTTGAACATTCAATCACTTTTCCAAGTGTTCCGTTTGCATATCCACCCTCAAAATTATTTTTTACAAACATTACCTGCGCGCCAACTTTTAAACGTAAAACTTCTGGCGCAAGACAACTTTTCTTCAAAGCCTCCACAAGAGGTTTTCTTCCTTTATCTTCCATTTTGTAAGTCCAAATCTGTCCGGGAAGTTTATTGAGTTCAACATCATTTATCGTATCAACATTTATATTATGTGTATGAAGCTTGGTCGGCATAATTCCCATTTTTAAAACAGCATTATGCCTTCCATGTAAATGAGAACGAGATTCCTCACTAAGATTCCCACCACGAATTCCATTCAAAATTTTTATGAACTTGTCATCTTTGTGTCTAAATTGTTCTTCTAAATAACAAATTTTCAAATCTAACTTTTTCCAAGTATCAGATTTATATGAAAAAAGTGACTCCTTTTCACCCGCCCTTGTTACTGGTGGAAGTTGGAAAAAATCTCCGCAAAGAATAACTTGCATTCCACCGAATGGAAGCTGGTTTCTTTTCAAATGTCTGGCAATTCTTTCTATAAGGTCTAGGCGAAAATGATGAAGCATTGAAACCTCATCAATAATTAAAACATCTGTATTTTTAAACCTGTCATATAAATATTTCTTACTTTCCAAATCCTCAAGATCATATTCAGTAAGCTCGTCTCGTATGCCAAGTCCGCTCCAAGAATGAATCGTGGTTCCTCCCATGTGAGTAGCTGCAATACCCGTACTTGCTGTAACACCAACATCCACTCCTTTATTTCTAAGGAATTTTATATATTCATTTAAAAGATAAGTTTTTCCGCTACCAGCCGCTCCCGTAATGTAGCAATTATATCCCATCTTCAATATATCGAGTGCATCTTTTTGGGTCATGAACGATGATTATATCATTTTAAACTCAATACAAAAAGACGAATTTCCGCTTTGTGGAAATTCGTCTTTTATATTTCTTATAATAATATCATTTCGTCTTTTCTCTTTATAACTTTAAATAGTTGCAAACTTATTAAAATTAAGGAAATCAGAAAAGGTACTCCAACAACAAACATGCCAGGTGAAGTAAAAAATGGAACAATTACAATACTTTTTGCTAAATCTTTAAGACCACAATTTTGAGTTCCGCCCGGACCACCACATGTAAAGTTCAAACATGTTTGTCTATATGTTTGCATACAATTCATAAGACCTTGAGGATCTTCATTGCCATTGTACGAATTCTGGCATTCCAAATATCCTTCCTTATAAGGACAATTATTTCCAATGTGTCCACTTGATATAGTTATTAATAACGGTGCCAACATTAAAAAAATAACAATTAACAATACTATTACATTTATTTTATACTGAAAAAGTATTTTAATTCCCCAAATAATAATTCCCCATATTAATAACAACATTAAACAAAGTAGATACATAATTATTTAATTTAATTAATAATAACAATATTATACCATACACTTTTTACTAAATACTTATACTGATTTCCTCCATTCATCTATTAATTTATGATTTCCCTAAACCACGCTAATGCGTGGTTGGGCGATCATCTGCCTGAAGCAGATGATTTAGCCTGTTTCCACTCCTCGATTTTTTTATGATGACCAGACAGTAATACTTCAGGTACGCGATATTTTTTACCTTTGTATTCCAAAACTTCCGGTCTTGTGTATACCTCACTACTTGAAATTCTTTCTTCTTCAAGTGAAGCAATATTTCCTAAGACACCCTCTATCTGTCTCGATACACAATCCATAATAATCATAGCTGGAAGTTCGCCACCAGTCAGGACAAAATTTCCTACGGAAATTTTGTCTGTTTTGAATATTTTATTTACTCTCTCATCTATTCCTTCATATCTGCCAGAAATAATTATTATATCTGTATACTTTTTTACAGCTTCTTTTGCGTAAGTTGTGTTGAATTCTTTACCACCAGGAGTTAGGAATATTATTTTTATTTTCTTTTGACTTTTGACTTTTGACTTTATGGACTTTTGACTTGAAGCCAACGCCTTCTCTATCGCCTTTACCACTGGCATTGGCTGAATGACCATCCCAGGTCCTCCGCCGTACGGAATATCATCGATTCTTCTGTATGGTTTTAAGTCACCTTTGCCCTCCTTCGCTCTTTTTCTTTGAGCTTCGGAAGGGCGAGCAAAATCACGTGGATTATAAAAACTAACCTTTATCTTTTTTTCTCTTATTGCACGCGCCAAAATCGACTCATTTAAATATGAGCTAAAAGATTCTGGAAATAATGTAATTATGTGAAAATTCATCAGTATACGAAAATTGTGCGAATGTTATGAATGGCTACGAATAAATATAAAATACAATAAATAACACAAAAACACAACATTAGCCCATCTTTGACTTATAATTTAAAAGTAATACTATTATACAAAAGTAGTTCATTCGGAAAAAGGTGGTGATAAAAATGGAAATTATCGATGAGGAAGAGCTAAAAGATTTTAAACTGCTCCTCATAGAACACGGGGTACATCCTAAGAACACAATAGAAATCGTTCGGGATGCTATAGAAAGAGTCAAACACTTTGGGGGACAATCTGTAATAAAAGAACTCAAAGAAATGACAAATAACAAACCCTCGGATTCAGCAGAACACGACGTTTTCATCGCACTAGAAGAAATTGGCGATGAAAAGCTGAAAAAATTTGCCACGTTATACTAGTGGTAGACAAATCCGAAAAGCCGGCCTTTGCATAAAAGGCCGGCTTTCTTCGTTTGTGTAAAAATTTATCATTTTATAATATCTATTAAAATCTTATAAAACTATTTGATTGACTAAGTATATAAAATATAATAATATCGTGAACGGAAGCCAAATTTCGGTATAGGAGTCAAAAATGGATACCAAAGAAAAAGAATTGGAAACGTTGGTTGTTCTTTTGTGCGATGCCGGGCTCGGATCAGGTAGAGCCGTTGCCTTTGTAGAAGAAGCAAAAAAGACGTCAAAGGAAAAAGAAATTTCGATAATGAGTGCACTCAGCATGATTGCGTCCAAAGGAGCAAAAGCGAAACCGGACACTCTCGAACACCACCGTCGCATTGCCCTACAACACGTTGACAAACAGGAGTTACAAAAACTCGGTTCATTATTCGCAGATCTATAAACAAAAGATCTGCCGTTCGGTTCAAAAAACCGCGCTTCAGCTGAAGCGCGGTTTTTTCTTTTGTAAATTAAATAGCGCGCCTAAAAGACGCGCTATTTATATTTTTGAAATTACAATTTCAAATCTGCCATTGCCTCATCTACAGTTTTTGTAGTAGGCTCTTTTGAAACAGTAGCCATTCTTGGCTCTGCGCCTTCTGGTTCGTTAATCTTTAAGTTTACTCTTGAATTGTTTTTCATTCCAACAACTCTCAAAAGTGTTCTTATTGCTTTTGCTGTGTTACCTGATCTTCCGATGACTTTGCCCATATCGGCATTGTCTACAACAAGAGTTAGTAATACACCCATTTCGTCGACAGTCCTCACAATTTTTACTTTATCTGGAGCATCAACTAAAGCTTTGACAACGAGTTCTAGAAATTTTGTATCTTGTTCCATGTTTGTTTTTAATTCTGATCTTTCATATGCAGTAGTTCGACCTGTAATTATTAAAATACTGCCTCGAGCTTATTCTTAATCTAACCGTAATAAATAAAACAAGAACTACTTGTCTCATTAAACTTTCAAAATTCTGCTACAAATTATTCACCCATCCTCAACATATCTCGATATGCTTTGTCAGGCTTCATAATTTTCGCAACGAATTTTAAATGTTTACTTGAGACATTAGATTATTCACAAGCTCGTTGCAATAATATCACAAAGAAAAAAGTCTGCAAATAAAAAATCTCTGAGTTCAAGAAATAATCGCAACTAAAGTGTAAGATTAATAATTATGGCGAAAACAATAACAAGGAACAAAAACAAAGTAAAATCATTTAAAAGATTGAGTTTCCAAGAAAGAG
>CAINLW010000061.1 GCA_903850545.1 uncultured bacterium | reverse complement strand
ATCTTGTTTCAATGATGACTCTTTCTTGGAAACTCAATCTTTTAAATGATTTTACTTTGTTTTTGTTCCTTGTTATTGTTTTCGCCATAATTATTAATCTTACACTTTAGTTGCGATTATTTCTTGAACTCAGAAATAGTTACATGGGCAAGTAATAAAATTAGTGATATTATAGCTAGGTTTGGGAGTAGTACAGTCTGGCAATTTTCTCAAGATGCAATAAATAAATCCGTGGATTATGTTACTAAAATTGATCCAAATAAGACGATGCATATTTTTGATAAAACTGAACATAATCTAATACCTTTGGTGGAGCAATTAGGAAGTAAGGAGAATGTAGTAAGGTCAATTGTCAATGCGCTCAATGGTGTTTTACCACTGACTTCTAGTAGTTTTAGAGATGTTATTGTAATTATTAGTGGTTATTCAATTAATGTCAGTGGTGAAATAATTGATGGGGTTATTAGGATTGGAACAATGTATGTTAAATAAATAATAATATATTATGGAAATTAAAAATAATAATCAATTCAATATCTTAGAAAAAACCATTCTTGGGTGGTTTATAGAAAACTACAAAAATCCTATTTTGACTGCCCAGATTGAAAATGCCAGACTGAAAGAAAGACGGTGGACAAAAGTTGGTTTTTATGTGGATTTAGAAGTTTCTAATGATCTTAAATCGATTGACTGGTCTTCTTTCAAAAAAGAAGGGTTTCCAATCAATGGTCCAGATATAGAATCAGAAGATATTGAATTTGGTGCATGTTCTCTGTTGTGGGGTAAAAATGGTTATATTAATTGTATTGAGTTGGCTGCATTTGGAAGTTTTTTTAAAGAACATGTTAAGAACTTTAAATTGATTAGTCAAAGAAAATAAAATAATTTATTTGGCATTCAAGTCGAGGAAGTAAGCCCAGTCGCTTAAATGGGGTAGGAAGACCAAAGAATGGTGTCTGACCCCATTAACCCATTTACCCCTGGCCATGGTCTTGTCTTTGCAAAAAATGTTATAGAAAAGCACAATGGAAAAATCTGGTACGAATCTGATGGCGAAGGAAAAGGGACTACTTTCTTTGTGGAATTGCCAAGTAAATAGGTTTAAAAGGGAACCCTTAGGAATTGAAAAGGGTTCCCCTTTAAAACATTTAAAACGTATAAAACGTAAAGATGGGGCGACGAAGTCGCCCCATCTTGCTTTTTTATCAAAAATATGGCATTCTACGTATATAAGTATATTAACTAATAATTAAAATTATTAGTCCCGTTAGAGAAAGTTCGTCCGTGACGAACGTTGGATAATCGGGGGGAAGGAAAAAAGTAGTCGTGTTACTAGTAATAATTTGATTAAAGTGCCAACAAATAACACTTTAATTTCTAACGGGATGGGAAATTTTAATCGAAATGGTGGTGGAGGAGGATACGGTGGAAATAGAGGAGGCGGTTTTGGCGGTGGTAATAGAGGTGGAGGCAGAGATTTTAGAAGAGAAGATAGAGGTCCAGTTACTATGACTAAAACCACTTGTGATGAGTGTAAAAAGCCCTGTGAAGTGCCTTTTAGACCAACTGCAGGCAAGCCAGTCTATTGTAATGATTGTTTCCGAGGACAGAATGCTGGGGGTCAAGATAGACCTCCTAGAAGAGATTTTGGCGATAGACCACAAGCCCCAAGACCAAGTTTTGGCGGTAGCACAGGCGGAAGCGACACCAGTCAAATAAAAAGCCAATTTGACGGTGCAAGTATGAAGAAACAGCTTGAATCTATTAGTTTTAAACTAGATAAGCTCATTGCTATTATGGAAAATACTACTCAGCTTAAAGGAGCTTCAAAAAATGAGGTTGTGAAAAATGCACCAGTTTCAGCTCCTGCAAAAACAGTTTCTAAAACAGAGGTTGTAAAAAGTATGGTGGTTTCCTTACCAAAGAAAGATGTAAAGAAGGAAGTAAAAAAAGTGATGAAGAAGAAAGGTAAAAAATAGTATACAGTATTTAGTATAAGTATAAAACAAAATATAAAAGAGCGACGCCTATGGCGTCGCTCTTTTATATTTTTGCTCGTAAAGGAGGTCTTCATTGGTGGAATACATTGTGATATAATGGCTTTCTATGAAATTTGAAAAAAATAAAATCATCGCAATTGCAGTATTTATAGTAATTATCATTGGACTAATTCTTTTGTATTCCGGCGTCTTTAATTTGCACGTTCCAGACATTAGAACTTACAAAGGTTGGATGCCAGCACTTATTGCAGTAGCAGCGCTAGTTGACAGTGTAAATCCTTGTGCTTTTTCAGTTTTGTTTTTGACCATTACATTTTTGTTTGGTTTGGGAAGAGCAAGAAAAGATATTGTTTGGGCAGGACTTGCCTATGTTTTTGGTATTTTTCTTACCTATGTTTTAATTGGTGTTGGTTTTTTGAAAGCTTTGAGTTTGTTTAATATTCCGAATTTGATGTCAAAAGTTGGTGCAATTGCTATTATAATTTTTGGTCTTATTGCACTTATTAATGAATTTTTTCCTAATTTTCCAATTAAACTTAAAATCCCACAATTTGCTTATAGTAAAATTGCCATTTTTATAGAAAAAGCCACTTTGCCAGCATCTTTTATACTTGGTATCATTGTTGGACTTTTTGAATTTCCATGTACTGGTGGGCCTTATTTATTTGTTTTGGGACTTTTGCATGATCAGAACAATATTTTGAAAGGTTTTGTTTATCTGTTGTTTTATAATTTTGTTTTTGTTCTTCCATTACTAATTGCTCTAGCTGTAGCTGTAAACAAAAAGGTTTTGGATACAATGGATAATATTAGGCGTGCGGAAACTAAGCAAGCAAGAATATGGATAGCACTCATCATGATACTTTTGGGTTCACTGGTTTTTATGATAAACTAACATGATACGAAAATTGTGCGAATGATACGAATGACTACGAATAATTAGAAAACAAATTAATATTTATAAAGTAATGCAAAACACAATTATGAAAAAAGAATTAAATTATGAGGAAATAATAAAGAGAGTCGAGGAATATAAGAAAGGAAAAAATTTTGATCTTTCTACAGAAGAAGATTTGGCTATTGCCATAATGAATCTTATTAGTCTTGAGGAACATTTTTTCTTTACAGGATCAAAGACTGAAAAACCAGAATATTTTGATATGTTGCAGGAAGTTCGTTCTCTCCGAGCAAAACTTTTAGCAAAAATGATAGATAAAACAGAAGGTGAAACGTGGTGTATTTCAAAACATTTACTTGCAACATCAATGCGACTTATTGAAGTTGGAACTAAACTTCAGTCTGATAATAAAAAAGAGGAAGCAAAAGAAATGTTCGAAGAAGCCTATAAAATGTTTAATATGTTTTTTGCACTAAGATTAAAAATTATCAATATTTGCGAGGTGGTAGATGAAAATAAGCCAATGACAATGAAAGATATTATGAATAAGTTGGTGGATTGTTGTGATGAGAAGTAATATACGAAAATAAAAACAACGAATATTTACGAAATCCTACGAAAATTTAAATACAAACAACACAATGGATAAACAAAATATAGCCACATTAACTTTTGTAGCAGTAATAATTTTTTTAGTTATTTTTTTTGATGCAAAATATAATATAGGAAGCACAAAACCAAATTTATACGATGACTTTGCAAAATGCTTAACAGAAAAAAATGCCGTAATGTACGGACTTTATTATTGTTCGCATTGTCAGGAGCAAAAAGCGACTCTAGGAGATTCTATGAGATTTGTTAAGTATGTTGAATGCACAGAAAATAGTCAGTATTGTATTGACCGTGGAGCAAATGAATTTCCAACGTGGATTATCGGAACAAGTACAAAAGTAATTGGTTTTGAAAAAGATAAAACAATGAAGGAATTATCAGATGCGACAGGTTGTGTTTTGCCCCAATAATAATATTTAAAGGATGAATCCCGTAGTAGAATTTCAAATCATTGCTTTGTTTTTATAAATCGGGTATAACTGGAAAGTAGGTTTGTTTTAATAATTTTAATTAAAATTTCGGTTGTTAGCAACAAAAAACAATTTGAAATTTCACTACGGGATGAAAAAAGAAATAACAATTACAATATTGGCACTCATACTACTATTAATAATAGCAATTATTTTTGATTGGGGAAGAAAAGATATCTCTTTTGAAGCTAATAAAGCAATATTGTTTGGTACGAGTACATTTTCGAATAATGATATGCCAATTGTAATTAATAATATTAAAGATAATCAAAAAGTATCAAGTCCGATAAAAATAACAGGTAAGGCAAGAGGAAATTGGTTTTTTGAAGCCTCTTTTCCAATTAAATTGATTGATGTAGATGAAAATGTTTTAGGAACAGCTATTGCAACAGCAGATGGAGATTGGATGACAACAGATTTTGTAAATTTTACTGCTGAACTTGAATATAATAAAGCAACAAGTACTGATCGTGCCTTATTAATTTTGAGTAACGATAATCCATCAGGTAAGCCTGAGCTTGATAAAGCTGTATATATACCGGTGATCCTTAAATAGAATTTAGAATATGGAATATAGAAAATAAAATGCATAAAAGAATTCAAAACATAAGACAAAAAGACAACACTCAAAAAACTTCTTGGGGGAATGTTGCCGGGTGGTATGATAATTTGCTAAAAAAAGAAAATACTTATCAAAGCGAAGTTATTTTGCCGAATTTACTAAAAATGATGAATATTAAAAGCACGGATAATGTGCTTGATCTTGGTTGTGGACAAGGTTTTTTTTCTATTGAATTTGCAAAACTATGTGCTCGTGTCAAGGGTGTTGACATATCAAAAGATTTGATAAATATAGCAAAACAAAAAGGCATTTCTAATTCGAGTTTTGAAATCTCGTCTGCAGATAACTTGTCATTTATTAAAAATGAAGATTTTGACAAAATCGTTATAGTTTTAGCTCTTCAAAACATTGCAAATTTAAAGGGCACAATAAGCGAATGTTTCCGTGTGTTAAAGCCAAAAGGAAGATTATTTATTGTTCTTAATCATCCCGCATTTCGTGTACCTCAAAAAAGCGATTGGGGTTATGATGACAGAAAGAAAGTTCAGTATAGAAGAGTTGAAAAATATCTTTCGGAATATTTGATAAATATTGATATGAACCCAGGAGAAAAAATGATAAAAATGAAAAAATACACAGTTTCTTTTCATAGGCCGTTACAAACATATTTTAGAGATTTAAAAACCGCTGGTTTTTTCGTTTCAGGATTTGAAGAATGGATTTCAAACAAAAAAAGTCAAAACGGTCCAAAACAAAAAGTTGAGGATTTGGCTCGAAAGGAGATACCGATGTTTGCGTGTATAGAGGCGATAAAGAATTAGTCATGAAGGGGAACCCTTTTTACCAAAAGGGTTCCCCTTTAAGTGCTGTAAATGTAGTATTTAGCATATAATATGTAGTATAATATAATTATGGAGAATATTATCAAAGACTTTAAAAAATCAAGATTGTTCGTTTTGTATATATTAGGCTTTATTTTTGCTTTTACTTCGGCAATACCAGCATATGTAAATTCAAGTTTTTTAAAAAATTTAACAAACGAGCATGTTATCGGTTTCATCTATATCATTGGCGCTATTATTAATCTATGCGCTCTTATGATTATTCCTAAAATTCTTAAAAGATTTGGAAATTATAGAGTTACTCTTTTTTCCACCATATTATATTTTTTCAGTTTTATTGGTATTGTATTTTTTCAAAATATTTTTCTTGTATTATTTTGTTTTGTAATGACTGGAATGATGGCTTCTATTATATATTTTAATTTGGATGTTTTTATAGAACACGATTCATTAAATAATGAAGTTGGTGGTATACGTGGCATATATCTAACTTGCATTAATCTTGCTTGGTTATTTTCTCCGTGGATTGCTGGTGAAATTGTTGGAATTTCTTCGTTTAAACACATATATGTAGCCACAGCTATTATTATGATACCTGTTATTTTGCTTTTTTATTTTAAACTCAATAATTTTATAGATCCTGAATATAAAACATATAATATATTTGAAACAATTAAAACAGTATTTAAGACCAGAGATATTAAGGATATAATAATTTCTAGCTACTTGTTACAGTTCTTTTTTGCATTAATGGTTATCTATACACCTATTTATTTAAATGAATATATCGGATTTGGATGGGAGGAAATAGGAATTATATTTACAGTAATGCTTATTCCGTTTATATTAGTGCAAGTCCCATTAGGACGTTTGGCCGACAAGAAATTTGGAGAAAAAGGAATGCTTGAGATTGGTTTTATTATAATGGGTATTTCAACTGCTGTGATTCCTTTTATACATAGCAAAAGCATTATAATTTGGGCATTTGTATTGTTTATGACAAGGGTTGGAGCGGCAATGGCTGAATTGATGAACGATACTTATTTTTTCAAAAAAGTTAACGATAAAAATTTGAATTTAATAAATATGTATAGGATGGGTGCTCCTGTTTCTTACATAATTGCACCGGCGATAGCAATGCTCGTATTATATTTTTTACCTATTCAAAACATTTTCTTTTTTCTTGCATTGATGATGGTGTGGGGTCTCAAAGACAGCTCTCATTTAAGAGATACGAATGTGGCAGAAAGTAAGATACTTATAAAGTTATAAAGTAGACATAAACACAAATGGCCGATTCGCGAAGCGAATCGGCCATTTGTTTATCTTTTGTTTTTCTATACACCAATTACAACTGGTATCACCATTGGTTTTTTAGCTGTTTCTTGAAATAAATATCTAGCGACATTATCAGTTATTTCATCTTTGAGTGCATCAAAGTTAATAGGATTTCCAACTGCTCCTTCCTCAACGGTTTTCTTGATTATTAATCTAGTATTTTTTAGTAAATCCTGTGATTCTTTTAAGTATACAAAACCGCGGGATATGATATCTGGTGATTTTCTCAGTTTACCTGTAGTTACATCAATACTTGCAATAATAACGAACATTCCATCCTGTGCGAGCATTTGTCGGTCACGTATTACAACCTCTTGGACATCACCGACAGAGAATCCATCAACCATTACAATTCCGGATGGTGCTTTTTCTTTTAACATTTTTATTTTTGTTCCACCTTCTGAAATTTCAACTATACTTCCATTATCAGGAACGATGACATTTTCTCGTGGAGTTCCTTTGTTTATTGCGAGTTCAGCATGCATTTTAAGCATATAGTGGTGTCCGTGAACAGGCATAAAGAATCTGTAAGGAACTTGACTGTGTATCCATTCAAGCTCGGATCTTTTTCCGTGTCCGCTTGCGTGAACATCGGAATCTGTATAAGTAATTATTTTTGAATCGTGTCTGAACAAGTTGTCTTTTAATCCTGCAACAGATTTTTCATTTCCTGGAATAATCGAGGAGGATAAAATAATTGTATCCGTTTTATTTAATTTTATATATTTATGAGTGTTGTTCGACATCCTCATTAAAGCGGCAAATTCTTCTCCTTGAGCACCAGTAGCGAGCATCATTAATTTGTGGGGAGGGTAGTCATGCATTTCTTCCACTGGGATAATATGTTTGGTATCGGCAAGTTTAAGAAATTTAATAATTTCCATGTTGTTTTTCATACTTCTACCTTCAATTACAAGTTTCTTGCTGTATTTTTCTGCAATCTTTATAAAACGCAAAATACGTTCAACTTGGGATGAAAAGGTTGCAACAATAACTCTGCCAGGAACATTTTTTACTATTTCGTCGATTGTTTCTATTACCAAGTCTTCAGAAATGCTCCAACCTGGCTTTTCGACACCAGTTGAATCCATCATGAACAATAAAATTTTTCTGTTTTTGAAAAAATTATACTGGTCAAATTCGTCTTGCGAAACAACACCGTTTTTATTATCAACTCTAACGTCTCCAGTATTTACGATATCTCCAAACGGAGTTTCAATAATTACTCCAGTTGAATCTGGAATCGAGTGAGTAATGCCAAATAATTTTATTTTTAAATTTTGAGTAATTGGAACAAAATCAGTATTTTTATCAATAATTTTAATATTTAATTCAGGAAGATGTGGAAATTCCATTTGTCTCTTTTTTATCAAAAGTGCACCAAATTCTCTTGTGTAAATAGGAGGATTACCTAAAGTTTCCATAATGAAAGGAATTGCACCAATGTGATCCAAGTGTCCGTGAGTAATAACAAGGCCTTTTATTTTTCCTTTTCTCTGTTCAACATATTTCGTGTTTGGAAGAATGAAGTCAATACCTGGTGTGTCCTCAGTTTTAAATTGAATACCAGCATCTATAAGAATTATATCCTCACCGTATTCTATGGCGGTCATATTTTTGCCAACTTCCTCAACTCCTCCAAGGGGAATGATTCTTATGGTGCCTTGAGCTAGGGGCGGAATCACTTGTTCTTTTTTTGTGGCATATTCAGATGTAACCTTTCTTACATTTTGTTTTTTGTGATTATTTTTATTATTATTTTGATTGTTTGAGTGTTCTTTTCTAACAAAAACAAGTTTTTTTGATGGCACTGCTGGTTTGTTTAGGTTTTCTGCAACAAAAGATTTAGTAATTGGAGTCGCTGTGTTTGCAACGGCAGAAAAAGATCTCGTGTTTTGAATTGGATGAATATTATTTTTATTATGCGAAAATGAGTGTTCATTTCTGTTTGAAGGTCTCCTTACATTATCGTTTTGTTTGTGTTGTTGATTGTTAAGCATACTTTTAGTTTGTGGCTTATATTTTTATCAGTAGGAAAGACCCAAAAGAAAAAATAAAAGCATTATTAAAATTATTAATTATTATT
>CAINLW010000060.1 GCA_903850545.1 uncultured bacterium | reverse complement strand
TGGTGGGACTGGTATACCAGCTTTGGTCATTTCTCCCAAAGATGCGCCTTTACCTCCAGCGATATCGGTGTTGTTTTTGTTGAGTTCTTTGAAATTGAGGGTGAGTGTCATAATAGATGAATATTAGCAAATTTGGGGGGAAAAGCCAAATAAGAAAAATGGTTCTATTGTTTGAATTCCTTTAATATTTTTACTATACCTTTGTTTGCATCAACCTCCACTAAATCACCGTCTTTTAATATTTTTGTGGCATTTTTTATACCAACAATACATGGTAATTTCAATTCTCTTGACACAATAGCAGCATGACACAACAAACCCCCCTCATCAGTGATAATTGCAACTGATTTTTTCATAGCACCAAGCAGGTCCGGAGTTGTCTGTCGTGCAACTAATACATCCCCACTTTCTATTTTATGTTCATCCTGTATACCCAAAACAATCTTGGCTTTACCAGTCACTTTACCAGGTGAAGCAGAAGTACCTTTCAGTACTTTTTCATTATTACTTATAAAAGTAATTAATTCTCGTTGAACAACCTCTTCAGCTTTTTTACCAGTTAATAATTGGATGTCTTGATCGTGTCTTGTGAGTACAAAAGATTCCATTCTGCTATAAATTTCTTCTTTTGGTGGAAAATCGGCATTTTTATTCAAAATATTTATTAATTCATCTGGAGATAAAAAACGAACTTCACGACCAGTAAGGTTTAAACGCTTACCAATTTCTGCATACAACGATCTAGAATATAATCTTTCCTGGCTAATAATTGATCTGCGAAAATCTTTTAAATATACCCATTCTTGAAAAACTTCTATTAGATAGTGATGTGGTTGATCAAAGTTAAGTATTTTTAATAATTCTTTCTTTCTAGATTTTAGGATTTTGATGTTATTATCTAATTCTAGAAGTCTTTCTTTAATTTTTGTTGGATTTTTGGCTAATTGTTGTGCTTCATTAATAAAGAAACTTATATCGTAAGGTTTTTCTTCAGCTTGTATTGGTAACCATTCCCATCTTTCGGTATGACGAGTAAATTTTTCATAAATTACTTGATTTTCTTTTACAATTTCTATAAATTTTTTAGTATCAAGATCAATGTCTTTTTTAGGTAATGACAGTGCTATATCAAGTAATTCATTCTCAGCTTTTGTTGCATAACTTTCTTCTTCAAGTGTTGAAAAAACATTTATATAATCTATAATCTTTTTTACTTTTTCATCGAAAGAAATTTTCAGATTCTTATCCAAATATGTTTGTATTTGTTCTACAAAAATATCATCGACAAATGTTGGCAAAACGAGAAAAGGTAAAGATTTTATTTGTTTTTCAAAGTAATTTTTAAAATATGATACTAATTCACTATTTGTGCTCTCTATTAAATTTTTGCTCGTGACAACCTTTAAATAATCAATAACATCTTGAAAACGCTGTATACCAACTCGTGCTAAACTTTTTGGTCCAACCTTATCATTTAATATTTTATCTTTTAAAATTTTAGATAATTCAGATAGTTCAGTTTTATATACATAGTATATGGTGGCTTCTTTATGAGAAACCATGAGCATATGATTAAAACCAACACCCAAAACATCTTTCATATTTTCACACCATCCGTAAAGTTTGGTGTAAATAAGTAAAATATTTTGTTTCCTTGTTACAATATCGATCCATTTCATATCATTTTGCTATATTTCGCTTATAAACCGCTAATGATTTTAAAATTTCAGTATTGATAGGAAATTCCTTACCTCTAATTTGAATTATTATATTATAATCGTCTGGATTTTCTCGATGCATTTTTAAAGTTATATGCTCAGCTGGATCGATTGGCCCACCAATTTTTTCCGCAAAATTTTTACCTTCTGGATTTATTGGATTTTGTTCAACTACCTGACCGATTGTATTCTTCAAAAAAGCCAAAAGTGTAGGAAGATGGGTTACATTCACAAAAGCAACTTCAGTATCTGAAGGTAATTTAGAACTGGCTTCAACCAAGCGCATAACGTGCTTTGCTATTGGCGAAGCAAGTTCACGCGGACTTGTAATATCTTGCGGTATATTTTCCTCTTTCATTTCAATAAAACCTAAACTTCCCCCAAAAATTTTCAATGATTCTTCATTTAATTCACCTGTTCCAAGCCATTTCTGTGGCCTAGGAATACGTACATTCAATCCTTTTTCTTTTAATTTATTTATTTTTTCAGTTTGTGTTTGTGGTAAAGGCATTTCCTCCATCAGACTTTCAATCAAATCTTCCGCTGTTTGTTTGGTTCTAACTTTACTACTGTGATAAAGCTTAAAACCATCTTTAGGGACATTTATAAAAACCGATCTACCAAGTTCGGTGGCTTGTTCGTGCCCTTTTTTAGTTAAAACTGATTCTTCACCTTCACTTTCCTTTTCTCCGTGCCTAGCAAAAATAAAATCTAAAGTAATATTATTACCTCGTTCTGGACCACTCTCAATATTTGGTTGTAATTTTTCAGACATTGTCATGATAACGTTAATTACATACATAATACCAGAAGAATTATATGTTGTAAACAGGTAAATAAAAGGGGTAAAAAAACATCAAATTTTTAAAAGAAAAACTACATGTCTCCGCACTCTCATTAATGAGAGTGTGAGGTTTGGTGTTAAACATAAACAGAGAATTTTCCGAGGAGAGACCTTTTTTAAATTCTCAAGGTCTCACCTCTGAAAATTTTTCCTAAGATTTTTTTAACGGAGATCGATTCACAAAATGTATTCATTTTTTGAAGCGAGTCGTGTTCTGAAGTTCGCGGTGGCGAACACATATTCCGTAAAGAAAACCTGGCATTTTAAAAGCTGTCTTTCGACAGCTTTTAAAATTTTTCTTATCTCTTAGACCACTGTGGTGCTTTTCTCGCTTTCTTCAATCCGAATTTTCTTCTTTCTTTGGCTCTTGGATCTCTCTTTAAGAATCCTTCTTTTTTTAAGTCTTTTCTAAGTTCTGGATTTATCAAAATAAGAATTCTTGCAAGTGCATGTCTAATAGCTTCTGCTTGAGAGTTTACTCCTCCACCGCTAACTTTTACTGTAATAGTTAAGTTGTGTGGAAGCTTTGCTACAGCTAAGGACTCACCGACAATTACTCTTTGTGCTTCATTTTTGAAATAATCCTCAATGCTAATTCCATCATTTATAACAAAAGAATTTTTTGCAGATTGAGTAGCTCTCACTCTTGCTATAGAAGTTTTTCTTCTTCCAACAGCGGCTGTGTATTTGTGTTTTGTTTCTGTCATAAAATATTATTATTCTTTAATAACCAAGTTTCTTATAATTCTTGATTTTAGTTTGTTTCGAGGGATCATTCCTGAAATAGCAATTTTTAATAATCCGCCCTTACCTTTTTTATCAATAACTTGTGCCATACTCTTTTCATGAAGACCTCCTGGAAAACCTGAGTATCTTTTATACTCTGTTTTAAGTTTACCTTCAAATATATCTAATTTTGAAGCGTTTTCAATTATGACCTGTACATTAAAAACTTTATTTCTAGCATATTCGACAAGATTTTTACCTATGAGCAAAGCTGTAGCCTTTGTAGCTACTCTTCCCATTTTTTGTCCTTCTGCATTTATTGTATATATTTTCTTTTCCATTTTATTAAATATTAAACGAATTCTATCTGTGCTTTTTTCATTCCATCTGATAATCTTGTCTTGATTTTTATAATTCTTAAATATCCACCTGCTCTCTCTTTGTATTTTGTAGAAAGTTCTTTAACTATTTTGTTTGCTGTAACTGGTCCAACCTTTGAAGCGATTACTCTACGTGAATTCAAACTACCATCTTTCCCTTTGGTTATCAACTTTTCAACAAAAGGTTTTAAAACTTTTGCCTTTATTTCTGATGTTGTGATTTTGCCATACTTTACCAAAGACACAGCAAGAGTCTTCACCAATGCGTTTCTTTGATTTCTTCCTCTGCTCAACTGTTTTTTCTTATTTCCGTGTAACATATGCTTAGTTTAAAGTTATAAAGTTAAAAATTATAAAGTTTTATTTTACTTCAGAATAATACCAAAATTTGTAAGTGCTTTTTTAATTTCTTGAATGCCTTTTGCACCCAATCCTTCTATATCTCCCAAATCTTTTTCTTTCTTTTTTGCAAGACCTCCGACTGTTCTAATGTTTGCGTTTGAAAGTGCATTTACTGTTCTAACAGAAAGATCAAGAGTTTCTATTCTTGTTTTTAAGAATTCTGGGTCTGCTTCATTGTCTTCCAATCCCTTTTCAGCTTTTTTAACTTCTTTTATTTCAATCGGTTCTTCAAAACCAACTATAGCTTTAAGTTGTTCTAACATTATAAAAATTGATTTTTCAAGAGCATCTGAAGGTGCGATTGAACCGTCTGTTTCAATAGAAAAAATTAATTTATTAAAATCAGTTCTGTCACCAACTCTCATATTTTCTACTTCATAATTTACTCTTCTGATTGGGGTAAATATGGCATCCATAGCGATTGTTCCGATCTCCACTTTACTTTTTTGAATTTCCTCTTTTGGCACAAAACCTAAACCTTTTTTAATTTTAATTTCAATAGAAAGTTCGGTTGCTTTATCTGTGATTGTAGCAATATGTTGGTCTAAATTTAATACCTCTACTTGTCCTGGAACCTTAATGTCTTTCGCAGTAATATTATTTATACCTTTGACCTTAAGATGAACTGTTTGTTCCTCATCATTTACAATTTTAAATCTTACTTTTTTCAAATTCAAGATTATATTTATAACATCTTCTTTTACTCCGCTAATTGTAGAAAATTCATGGTCAACACCATCAATCTTTATTGTAATAATAGCTGCACCTGGAATAGAAGATAAAATGATCCTTCTTAAAGAATTACCAAGAGTATGTCCGTAACCGGGATATAGGCCATCTATTTCATAAACTCCCATTAAACCTTTTTCGGAAATGATTCTTGGTTTTGATGGTAATAATATTTTATATTGTTCAGACATATTTTGTGTGCCTACTCAAATTTAAAATTTGATCAGCTGATTAAAATTAATAATTTTAATAATTTTTAATTGATTATCTGTTATAATATTGAAATATTTGAAATACATCAAATGATAATTCGTTTGCAGGTATTTTAGGAAGTCCTTGAACCTTTGCTTCTTTCTTTTCCTTATTAAATGCAAGCCATGAAGGTATTCTTTGTTCTTTTAGTTTATCGTCTAAATCTTTGAAAAGTGGTTTTTTCTTACTTGATTCTCTTATTGTAATAACGTCACCAATCGAAACTTGAAATGATGGAATTGAGTGTCTTGTTCCATTTACATCAATGTGTCCATGATTAACCATTTGTCTTGCTGCTTGTCTTGAAGAAGTAAATCCCAATCTATAAATAGTATTATCCAATCTTCTCTCTAATGCCTGTACAAGAGCTTCGTTTATATCTCCGCCTCTTTTTGACTGAACCTTTTCAACTAAATTTTTAAATTGTTTTTCCCCCAATCCATAGGTGACTCTTGCTCTTTGTTTTTCTAAAAGTTGCAAACCAAAATCTGATCCAGCTCTTTTTTTCTTTTTAACATCTTTTGAGCTCGATCTCATTGCGAATTTTTGGGATTGTGTTTTTTCAAAAACACTTGCACCCAATCTTCTTGCTATTTTGTATCTTGGTCCTGTTATCATTTTTTATTTATTAAAAATTATTTTTTTATACTACATACTAAATACTTATACTGTTTATACTCTTCTTGGTTTTTTTGGTTTTGGTCCATTATGTGGAACTGGTGTTTCGTCTTTAATATTTGTGATATTTATTCCTTTTGAAATAAAACCTCTAATTGCAGATTCTCTTCCAGAACCAACACCTTTAACGATAACCTCTATTTCCTTGACACCAATATTCATAGCCTTTTCTGCTAATGTTTCTCCAACTTTTGCTGCAGCAAATGGTGTTCCTTTTTTTGCACCTTTAAAACCTAGTGCACCAGCAGATGACTGCATAAGAGCATTTCCTTTTTTATCTGTTAACAATACTAGAGTATTGTTGTATGTTGATTGAACATACAAAATACCAGAGTCAACTCTTTTTTTAGCGTTGGCTTTTGCTGGCTGTGCTTTTGCACCTGCCTTATCTTCTGTTGTTACTACGCGTTTCTTACCCATTGTTTTTGATTTGAATTTCGAATTTTGAATTCCGAATTTCGTTTTTAATTTATTTTTATAATTCTACATTCGATATTCCATATTCAACCTACTTTTTATCTGCTGCTTTTCTTCCGGTTCCCATAGTCTTTCTTGTGTTTCCTCTTAAAGTTCTAGAATTTGTTTTAGTTCTTTGACCTCTTGATGGAAGCTTTCTTGCGTGTCTTGAACCTCTGTAACTTTTTATATCTTTAAGTCTTTTTATATTTCCTCCAACTTCTCTTTTTAAATCTCCTTCTATTTTCTTGCTTTCTACAATTTGTCTGATTTTTGCTTCTTCTGCTGGCGTTATTTCAGTAGGTTTTTTGTATTCATCAACTTTTGCTTGCTTCAATATTTGGCGAGCTAAAGAGCGTCCAACTCCATAAAGGACTGTTAGACCAATGTTTAATCTTTTGTTATCTGGAATTGTTATACCAACTATACGCATAAATATTTTAAGAAATACTACAATAGCATTTCTATTATTAAAAATCAACCCCCATATCACATTTGACATAGGGACTTAATTATTGTGTTTGTAAATTAACCTTGTCTTTGTTTATGTCTTGGATTTGATGTACAAGTAACATGAACACGACCCTTTCTTCTAACGGTTCTGCATTTAGCACAAATTGTTTTTACAGATGCCTTTACTTTCATTGTTTTAATGCGTATTTTCGCAAATTATAACTAATAAATGATTGTTTTTAAATTACATTCTCCTGATAATTCTACCTTTTCCGCCATATTCATCAAGAATCACTTCTACCTTATCCCCTATCAAAATTTTTATTCTATGAAGACGCATTTTTCCTGCCAGATAACACAACAACTCAACATTTTCGTTATCAAGTTTTACCTTAAATAGTGTGTTTGGAAAAGCTTCTAATACTATCCCGGTAGTCGTTTTTTTAATTTTGTTTGGTATTTGCATCTTTATTTTCAGTGCTTTTTATCATAACAAAAATGCATGGAAAGTCAAGAAAAAAAATCCTTATATAATCATGTCATATATTACATACCCCTGACAGTATCGATAATTTTTATTTTCTTACTGTTATCTGGAAAAGTGTTTCGCCAAATTGGTTTTATACTAGTTTGAATCTCTAATAATGATTTTTTATTATTTTCTAAAACAGTAGCAATAATTGATTTGTTTTGACCAATAACTGAACTTAGAATATCATTTATGTCATATGTCCAAACAACAATTACTGGACCAACAAACTTTGCTTTCAAAGAAGTCTCGTTCCATGGTTTTTCTGTTGTTCCTGTTAAAGTCACTACTGTATTGTCATTCCAGAGTAAATCAACTTTGGAATCATCGAAATCTTTTATTTTATTTTTTGCAATATAAGATGACAATTCATCTTTATCAAAAATAATAGCATTTATAGTGCACTCTTCATTAATTTTATATTCGCTACTTGATGAATCATCTGGTAAATCCAAACAGTGAGTATAATAATTGTTATTAAACAATACGTATGACTCTGGTTTTTTTGAATACACTTCCTTTACAAGATCGATTTTTATTGTATTTTTTAATTCTTCCCTACCAACTGTAATTTTATCTTCAGAAACTTTCTTTACATTTCCAACGATTCCACCAACAGCATCTGCACTAAGTCTCCCATAAAATAGTTTGTACTTCGGTGTACCTTTAAAACCTACGATAGAAAAATCTCCTTTCAAATCTTCAAGTTTCATGTTGTATTTATCGCCGACATCATCCGCCACGATTTCCACTTCAATTGATCCAGGAGTTTTTACACCGCTAATTGTTTTTATACCGGGTATTTCAACTGATTTGCTTATTTTGTAAATTAAACCGTCCTTATTTTCTAATCTTGTATTTATTATTAATCTTTGACTTGCAGTTCCAAAATTATTATATAAAACAACTTTACCAATAGCTTTTCTCTCCACATGCTCTTCGCCATCAATCGTCAAAGATTGTGATAAATCTTTTTTAATTGTCATAACCTGATAATGCAAACCCGTAGCCAACTTATCAGTGAATATATCATATGAATCATTTAGCACCACACTTTTATTCTTTGGGGTAATGGTTATTATGGATGTTGAAAACATAGAAGAAAGAACGAACAATAAAATAGCTACAGCAACAATACAGATTATCCAAAGAAATATTAATGTATTTTTTGTAATATTTTTATCTTCTCCTCCTTCATAAATAACTTCGTCAACACTATCAATTTCAACCTCCTTTGCATGTTTATTATTAGAATCTTTATCATAATCATTTTCTGTACCTAAATTTTTTATATTATTAAAAAAACCATCTTTAATATCGCTTTTTTTAACCATTCTAATACTCTTTTTTACTATATATATATCTTGAATTGTTTTTTTTAGCATTTTATTTATTAAATATTTTATTTATAAAAATTATGTCCATTTTTAAATATGATTCATTTGCAAAAGCTTTCGCACATGATATGTAATTGTTTATTAATCCTTCTCCAATAATTGAAACCTCAATCTTTGATCCTAGATGTTCAAATTTTTTGTCTTTTTCCTTATTAGATAATTCTTTTATTAACATTGTTGTTATCATACCACTTGAAATAACTAACAAATTGTTTGGAATGTTCATTTCATTACAAATTTTTGACAATGTATCTTTAAATTTTTCTTCCCATTCATCAAAACCGGTTTTTAATATATCCTTTCCATTATTGTGAGAAACTAAATCAAATTTATTGTCCTGACCAATACTGATATGTGACATAAATATATCTCTAGACAAATTGGTTTTTGAAACTGATGTTTCAATAATATTTTCCTCTCCAAAAGGAAATGATGCAACGGCAAAAATAATTTCGTCTTTAACAACATAAATATCGGTAATAAGTTTGCCAACATCTATATAAATATAATCATTTTTATTTAGATGTAGATCTCTTAAAAAAGAATACGATGAGATAACACAGGAATGATTTTGTATTTTCATATTTTTGCCAAACCTACTATCGACAAAAGAAAATAACTTATCCTTAATTTCTTTCGTAACAAAAGAAACAAACAGTTCTACAGTTAAACTTTGGGTTTTTTTACCATAGATATCATCGATGACGTAGCCATTCAGTTTAGATTGAATAATTTTTTCTTCGAGTACATCCCAATCAGATTCAAAAACCTGTCTTTCAAGAGAGTTTTCTATATAAAGTTCTTCGTCACCTATTATTTTTTTAAGCAAAGAATTGTTTATTTCAAACAACTTATCTTTTATAACTTTTATGGTTTTGCTTTGTGATACACTCCATGGCGATCCAATAAAAAAATAATATGTGTCAATACTTTCTTTATTTCCAATTTTAACAAGTTCCTTTCGTAAGGAAACAACGGCTTTATCTAAGACTTTTGCCAATGAAGCAATACATTTTTTATAATTTTTCGCATCATGGATATTTAACTCAAACTTTTGACACAAAATAATTTCCGGCTTCTTGTCTTTCTCCAATTTTACCACTCCAACAGAAACAGATGTGTCTCTAATATCAAACACAAAAGACAAAGATGTTTTTTTACAAAAGAAAAAACTCATATAAGTACTATTATAATACCTTAAATGAATTGTTGCAACAAAACTATTTCTGAGTTCAAGAAATAATCGCAACTAAAGTGTAAGATTAATAATTATGGCGAAAACAATAACAAGGAACAAAAACAAAGTAAAATCATTTAAAAGATTGAGTTTCCAAGAAAGAGTCATCATTGAAACAAGAT
>CAINLW010000059.1 GCA_903850545.1 uncultured bacterium | reverse complement strand
TGCTTCCGCAAAACCCGCCCTTTCTTTTTTCTATTTAATTGATAATATGTAAATATGACTGAAGATAATAAAGAACAAAAAAAAGAAAAGGTTGTGGTAAAAAGTAAAATAGCTGAAAGAGAAGAGGAAATTCTAAAATTTTGGCAAGAAAAAGAGATTTTCAAAAAAACTTTGGAAAAAGATGCTCCAAATGGTAAATTTGTGTTTTATGACGGCCCACCGTTTGCAACAGGACTTCCGCATTATGGACACATTCTTGCAGGAACAATGAAAGATTATGTTGGCAGGTACCAGACGATGAAAGGAAAGTATGTAGCTAGAAGATGGGGATGGGATACTCATGGTCTTCCGATTGAGAATATAGTTGAACAAGAAATAGGTTTAAAATCAAAAAAAGACATTGAAGATTTTGGTTTGGAGAAATTTAATGATATCGCTAGGACAAAAGTTTTTATCTATGCAGATGAGTGGAAAAAAATTATACCCCGTATGGGTCGTTTTGTTGATATGGAAAATGATTATAGAACAATGAACCCATCATATACCGAAACAGTTTGGTGGATATTTAAAGAATTAAATAATAAAGGTTTAGTCTATGAAGGTTTTAAATCTATGCATCTTTGCCCTCATTGTGGCACTACACTTTCAAATTTTGAAGTTGCTCAAGGATACAAAGACATTACCGATATTTCAGTTACAGTAAAATTTGAATTAGTTGAAGATCCTGGTACATTTTTCTTGGCGTGGACCACAACCCCGTGGACTCTTCCTGGAAATGTTGCTTTAGCCATAAATCCTGATATTGATTATGTAAAAATAAAACTAGTCCACGAAAAGTCTGCTGACCTCGTGGCAAGCGAGGAAAAATTTATTTTGGCTGAATCAAGACTTTCTACAATTGTTGAATCGCATCAGATTTTAGAAAAAATCCCAGGAAAAGCTTTGATTGGAATGTCATATAAACCACTTTTTGATTATTATAATAATTCAGAATTAAAAAACCTAGAAAATGGATTTAAAGTATATGATGCCAGCTTTGTAACCACTGAGGATGGTACGGGAATAGTTCATATTGCACCTGCTTTTGGAGAAGATGATATGAATCTTGGTAAAGAAAAAAAACTACCTTTTATCCAGCATGTCGGAATGGACGGAAGATTCAAAAAAGAAGTTAAAGATTTTAATGAAGAAAAAGTAAAACCAAAAGAGAATCCTCAGGCTGCTGACATTGAAGTTATAAAGTTTTTGGCTGGAAAAGGAACTCTTTATGCAAAGGAAAAATTTATTCACTCATATCCACATTGTTGGAGATGTGATACACCACTTTTAAATTACGCAATGAGCTCATGGTTTGTTGAAGTTACCAAATTTAGAGATAAACTCGTGGAGGCAAACAAAAAAGTTAAATGGGTTCCGGAGGAAATCGGAGATGGAAGATTTGGAAAGTGGCTTGAGGGAGCTCGTGACTGGTCAATATCAAGATCGAGATTTTGGGGTGCACCGCTTCCAGTTTGGAGATGTAATTGTTGTCCAACAAAAGAATTTATTGGTTCGATTCAAGATATAAAAGAAAAAACTGGTGGCAGAAATACTTTTGTTGTCGTAAGACATGGGGAGTCTGAAGGTAATGTTTTAAAAATCCTTAGTTCAAATCCCAAAACAAAACATCATCTTACAGAGAAGGGAAAAGAGGAAGCAAAAGTAGCTGGAGAAAAACTTATTGATTCAAAATTACTTACAAAAGAAAGTGGAAAAATAGATGTTATTTACTGCTCTCCATTTTTAAGAACGAAAGAAACAGCAGAAGTAATTGCAGATAAAATCGGTTATCCAAAAGATCAAATTATTTTTGATGAACGATTACATGAAATATTTGTGGGTGAAATGGATGGCAAATCAGACGCAGAATACCAAGCTTTTTTTGAATCTCGAGAAGCAAAATTTACGAAAACTCCAAAGGGCGGAGAAAATTATATGACTGTTAAAAACAGGATAACAGAATTTATGTATGATGTTGATAAAAAAAATGAAGGTAAAAACATCTTAGTTGTTGGTCATAATACTCCTATCTGGTTAATGTTTGCTGGTGTGTTTGGTATGACCCCAGAACAAGCATTAACTATAAGAAAAGCAGGTGAACCGTTTATTGAAAATTCTGAAATAAAAGAAATTCTTTTTGCACCAATTCCTCACAATAGAAATTACGAACTTGATTTACATAGACCATTTATTGATGAGGTCACTTTGAAATGTAAATGTGGTGGGGAAATGAAAAGGGTTCCAGAAGTTTTTGATTGTTGGTTTGAATCAGGTTCGATGCCTTATGCCGAATCTCACTATCCATTTGAAAATTTAGATAAATTTAATCCGGCAAAAGGAATCGGATATCCTGCAGATTTTATTGCAGAAGGAGTTGATCAGACAAGAGGATGGTTTTACTCAATGATAGTTCTTTCAGTCGCTCTTTTTGGAGAATCTTCATATAAGAGTGTTATTGTAAATGGAACGGTTCTTGCTGAAAATGGACAAAAAATGTCAAAGAGATTGAATAATTATCCTGACCCTATGGATGTTGTTACAAGTTATAGTGCAGATGCTTTGAGGTATTATTTACTATCATCTCCGGCAATGCGAGCAGAAGATTTGAAATTTTCGAACAAAGGAGTAGATGAAATTTTAAAGAAAATTATTATGAGATTTCAAAATGTTTATTCTTTTTTTGAAATGTATGGTGGTTTTGACTTGGATTTAAATAAGATAGAAAAATATTCACAACCCAAAAATATTTTGGATAAATGGATTCTTGCAAGATTAAAAGAGACAGCGACACAAATCACAAAAGCTACAGATAACAATGAGCTCGATAGAGCCACAAGACCTATTGGAGATTTTGTTGATGATGTTTCCACATGGTTTTTGAGAAGGTCTCGTGACAGATTTAAATCTGAAGATCCAGAAGATCGACATTCAGCAATGTTTACTACAAGAACTGTTATTCTTGAATTTTCTAAACTCGTTGCTCCTTCAATGCCTTTTTTTGCTGAAGATTTATATTTGAAGATAACTGGCGGAATGGAAAAGGAGAGTGTACATCTTGAAAATTGGACGGAAGAATATGTTGGCGAACTTTCCAAAGAGGAAAACGAAATTTTGGAAAACATGAAGGAAACGAGATTGGCAGTATCTCTCGGACTTGAAGCTCGCGCAAAAGCTGGAATGAAAGTCCGACAACCCTTAAGTAGTCTAAAAGTCAAAAGTATACCCGAGAAAATTTTGACTGATGGAAAACCTGAAGTTTTCCTTACATTAGACGACCAGTCTAATGTGTCAGTCAAAACTTTAACGGGTAAAAAGTTGAAATTGACAGATGAGTACACAGCGTTAATAAAAGAAGAAGTAAATGTAAAAGAAATTATTTTTGATCAAAATATTTCAACAGATGTTGAACTTGATACAGTTCTAACAAAGGAGTTAAAAGAAGAGGGAATGATGAGAGATGTTGTCCGCGCAGTTCAGGAAATGAGGAAGGAGAAAAAATTAAATCCAAGTGATATAGTCACGCTTGTTGTTGATACAGACGAAGTTGGCAAGAAATTTTTTACAAAATTTAACAATGAAATTTCAAAGACCACAGGACTTAAAGAAATTAGCTTTGAAAAAATGGAAGGTGGAGAATTGATCGAACTTGAGGGATTGAAAGCAAGAGTTGTTATAAACTAGTCAAAAGTCTAAAGTTCATAAAGTCTGTAAAGTCAAAAAACAAAAAGGGTTTTCGCAAAGCGAAAACACTCTTTGTCATTGATGAATAATATTAAATTCTTTTTGACTTTATGGACTTTAGACTAATTCACCCGTTAAAGTTTTTGCCAATGTTTGTTAAAAATTGAGTTAAGGAGATAAAAATGTGTAGATAAAACGCTGTGATATAATAATATCTATGATAAAGTCGGAACAAACAATTTTTATTGGCAAAAATTTTCTCGGGTAAATGCATCACATCTATACCACCAAAGCTATAATTATAAAAAGCTCGCCGATAGGGGAGGCGAATAAATATTATTTCTTGCTTACTCAAGATTTGGGTTTTATAAAAGCAGTGGCACAAGGCGTGCGTTTGGATAAATCAAAACTGAAAGGGCATTTGCAAGATTTTTGTTTAATAAAAATTTCTTTGGTAAAAGGTAAACACGTTTGGCGAATAACCAGTGTCGAAACTATAGAAAGAGGGGATTTTATAAAAAACACCAATAAACTTATAACTGTAAAAAACATTTTCTCTTTACTTTTGAGATTACTTCATGGTGAAGAAAAAAACGAAGGACTATATTCTAGTGTCGAGTCTTTTTATAATTTTCTATCAAAAAATGAATTAGTTTTGCAAAATATTAAAAATTTAGAAACTATTACTGTACTCAGAATTTTGTATCATCTTGGTTATTTTAAAGAATCCTTTGATTTGTTAGACTTTGTAAAAGACAATGAATTATCAATAGAAACTTTAAATCGGTTTGATAATAAGAAAAAAATGGCTATTTTGGATATAAATAATGCTTTAAACGAGACACATTTATAAAAAAGTTATCTGTGATTGGGTAAAGCCACGCTTTGTCAGGATTTCAAAGTGTGGCTTTGTTTGGCATATATAAAATGTTTTTATGAGATAAATATTGTGTTATAATACTGGGCATGATGGATTCAAATGAGAAAATAAGCAATATAGATAAAGTGCAAGAATCTTTGTATTCTAAAACTACTGATGGTATTTTTGTAAAAAAAAGACATTCGCTTCAGGGAGGAATTGATTCTAAAACTCCTACATCGTGGGATGTAAAAGAAGAACAGGTTGAAAGTAGTTTTCAAATTCCTTATAACAAAATCCTTTTAGGAGCTTTTGTTTTTTTTGTTTTAGCTCTCAGCTTTACTTTTTCAAAGTTTTTTACTGGAAACAATGTTGTTTCTGGAAACAATATAGATGTATTGATAAGTGGTCCGATGTCTATTGCCGGTGGAGATGAATTATCTTTAGATGTTGAAGTAAAAAATAATAATAATATAGATTTGAAAGTTGTTGATTTACGAATTGAATATCCTGTAGGAACAAAAAATGCGACAGATCAAACTGTTGATTTGCAAAGATACAGTGAAACTCTTGGTAATATAAATATAGGAAAAAGTGAAAAAAGAATAGTAAAATCTGTGCTTTATGGAGAGGAAAATACAGAAAAAATTATAAAAGTAACTGTTGAGTATAGAGTTTCTGGTTCCAACGCTATTTTTAGCAAAGAAAAAGATTTTAATGTTAAAATTGCATCATCTCCAGTAGATATTAAAGTAACCGGACCATCTGAAATAAGCGCAAATCAGGTTGCTGATTTTTCCATCGATGTCGGTTCTAACTCAACAAACATTGTAAAGAATTTAATATTGAAAGCTGATTATCCATTTGGTTTTACTTTGTCTTCTTCAAACCCAGTACCGTCGAGTTCAGACGGAAGTGTTTTTGACATTGGAGATTTGGCAGTGGGAGCAAAAAGAAACATAAGAATTTCCGGAATTGTTACTGGACAAGATGGTGAGGAAAAAACTTTTAAATTTACATTGGGGACACCGAGCAAGGATGACAATAGTATTATCGGCACTCCTCTTGCAGTATACATTTTTACAGTATCATTGAAAAAATCCTCGATAGGACTTGATGTAAATATAAATAATCAAAATAGTAAGGAAGTTCCAATTGATGTCGGAGACGAAAATCGCGTTGGTCTTTATTGGAAAAATAATTTAACCGAGTCGATTTATGACATGGTTATAAAAGTAAAATTTAGTGGACAAACTTTAGATAAGGAATCCGTTAAGATTGATGGAGGTTTTTATAATTCTCTTGATAATTCCATCACTTTTGATAAAAGTAGTAATTCAGCCTTTTCTACTATTAATCCTTCAGACGAAGGAAATATTAATTTTTCATTAAAAACTTTGTTGCCATCTTCAAAGTCACTTATTTCGTTTGCTAATTCTTCCATAAATCTTGGTTTTACTGTTTTGGGCAATAAAGCGGGAGTGAACGGGTCTGTTGAACAGGAAGTTTTATATTCTGACTCAAGGATATTAAAAGTTTCCTCGAATTTAAAACTTATGTCTAGAGGTTTCAGAACTATTGGACCTTTTGAAAATAGCGGGCCGTTTCCACCACGAGTAGACAATGAATCGACCTATACTATTACCTGGACGGCCTCAAATTCATTTAATAATTTAACTTCTGCTAGAGTTTCAACATTCTTGCCTCCGAACGTGACTTGGACAGGATATACGAGTCCAGATTCGGAAAAAGTTACTTATGATAAAGGAACAGGAGAAGTGGTGTGGAATATCGGAGATATGAGGAGTGGGGCAGGTACTAATTATTCGCCTAGAACCGCATCTTTTCAAGTTGCTATTGTTCCTTCAATTTCTCAACTTGGAACAGAACTAAATTTATTGAATGAGGCGACGATAAGTGGAACAGATGCATATTCTGGTGCGAGAATTGGCGAAGTTAAGAACCCCGTTACAACAAATATTACTTCTGATCCAGAATATGTAGATGATGTGGGGAAGATAGTGCAATAAAATTAAAAAATTTATATGTGCCTAATTTTGGCTTTGCCAAAATTAGGCACTGGCAAAAGGAGCAATTTTAAAGTAGATTATATATATAATGAAAAAAGAAACATTAGAGAACAAAAGGATGGAAGAAATAATTTCTCTTTGCAAAAGAAGAGGATTTATTTTTCAAGGGTCTGAAATATATGGCGGATTAGGTGGAGTATATGATTACGGTCACTATGGTTCATTATTGAAAAATAACATTCGAGACTCTTGGACTAAAAACATGATAGACGCCAGAGAGGATGTTTATGAGCTTGATAGCGCTATTTTTATGCAACCAACCGCATGGATAGCTTCAGGACACGTTGGTAATTTTGATGATCCACTTATTGAATGCAGAAGATGTCACAACAGGATGCGCGCAGACACTGTTTTAGAAAGTTTTGGAATTGTTGCAGATAAAATGCCGATAGATTTTATCAATAGTGAATTAAACAAACTAAAGGCAGAAAAGAAATTAAAATGCACCAGTTGTGGTCAAACAGATATAGCAGATGCTAAAAAGTTTTCTTTAATGATAAAATCAAACTTTGGTTCACCTACAGATGAGCTCAAAGAAGAAAATGTAGTTTATTTACGACCAGAAACCTGTGGTGGTATTTATTTACAATACAAAAACACTATTGATTCTTTGCATCCGAAGTTGCCTTTTGGTATTGCTCAGGTTGGAAAGGCTTTTAGAAACGAAATAGCTGCCAGACAATTTGTATTCAGAACAAGAGAGTTCGAGCAAATGGAAATGCAATATTTTATTAGTAAGAAAGATACGGAGGAAAAATATAATATGTGGAAAGATACCAGAATGAAATGGTATCTTGAAAACGGAATCCCTCAAGAAAAACTTAGGTGGTATAAACATGAAAAGCTGGCCCACTATGCTTCGGAAGCTTATGATGTTGAATATAACTTTACTTGTTTCGGAGGATTTAAAGAGGTAGAAGGTATTCACGCAAGAGGAGATTGGGATTTGTCACAACATTCAAAGTTTTCTGGTGTTGATCTTTCATATTTTGATGAAGAAACCAAAGAAAGATTTATTCCACACATTGTTGAAACTTCTGTTGGCTTGGGAAGATTGGTACTTATGTTTTTGGATTATGCATATACAGAAGATGAACTTGGTGGAGAAAAAAGAGTCTATTTAAAATTTAATCCAAAAATAGCGCCGGTAAAGATTGCAGTATTTCCACTTTTGAAAAATAAACCAATTTTGGTAGAAAAGGCGAGGGAAGTATATAAAAATTTGAAAAATGAATTTGGTTCAGTAATGTTTGATGACAATGGAAATATTGGAAAAAGATATCGAAGACAAGATGAAATCGGAACGCCTTATTGTGTGACTGTGGATTTTGAAACGATAGAAAAGGACGGAATGGTTACAGTGCGAGACAGAGATACCGGAACTCAAGAAAGAATAAAAATAGAGAGTTTGTCAGAATATTTTAATAAAAAATTCTAAAACAAAAAGGCGGTCACAAAGTGACCGCCTTTTTGTTTATGTTTGTGCGATATTATGATAAAATTACCGCATGAATTACACAAAAAAGAAATTGAAAAATGGGATGAGGATTATTACGGTTCCGATGAAAGAAAATCCTACAACCACAGTGCTTGTGCTTGTTGAGACAGGTTCAAAATATGAAAATAAGGAAAACAATGGTATTTCACACTTCCTTGAACATATGTGTTTTAAGGGCACTTCTAGACGCCCATCGTCAATTGATATAACAAGGGAATTGGACACCATTGGCGCTCAATATAACGCGTTTACAGGGCAAGAATACACAGGATATTATGCTAAATCTGATTATAAAAATTTAAATATTATTCTTGATGTTGTTTCTGATATGTATCTAAACCCAATTTTTCCAGAAAAGGAAATAGAAAAGGAGAAGGGGGTTATTATTGAGGAAATAAATATGTATCAAGATTTGCCTAGACAAATTGCAAGCGCAGAATTTCATAAACTATTATATGGAAATCATCCTGCTGGGTGGGAAATTGCTGGTACAAAGGAAAATATTCAAAAAATAAAAAGAACAGATTTTATTGATTATAGAAGTAAGCATTATGTGGCTTCAGCTACGACAGTAATTGTTTCAGGAAAAATAAATGAAAAAGAAGTTTTTAAAAAAGTTACAAACGCTTTTAAAAATATAGGAAAGTGGAAAAAAGATGAAAAAGAAAAAGTTGTGGAGAGTCAAAAAATACCACAGGTAGTTTTGCACTATAAAGATACTGATCAAACACATCTTATATTAGGAACAAGATCTTTCAATACTTACAACAAATATAATCCGATAATAATGGTAATGGATGCCGTTTTGTCTGGAGGAATGAGCTCGAGGTTATTCCAAAAAATGAGAGATGAAATGGGCATTTGTTATTATGTTGGTGCAGATAATAGTGAATATACAGACCACGGCTTTTTTGCGGTGTTTGCAGGAGTAGATAGTAAAAGAGTTAAGGAAGCGATTACTACGATTTTGGCGGAAATGAATAATATTAAAAACGAGTTAGTCAAACCTGAGGAACTTAATAAAGCAAAACAACATTTAATAGGGCATTTAAATTTAGGTTTGGAATCCTCGGATTCATTAGCGATGTATATTGGAGGACAAGAAGTTTTAAGAAAAGATTTAAAAAAACCAGAAGATATTATTAAAGAAATAAAAGCTGTTACCGCAAATGAAATAAAATTTGTCGCGGAAAGAATTTTTAAGAACGAAGGATTAAATTTGGCCATAGTGGGCAAATTTGAGGACGATAAAGAATTTAAAGATATACTCCATTTCTAAAATCATAGTTTTTAATGTTCAATATCGGTTTAAGTTTCGTTTTTGATATTTGATTTTTGATTTAACCTGTGCTAATCTTTCAGACATGAGTAAAAAAGCAAAAGTTGCAAGAAATAACGAGGAAAAGATATACGAAGTCGGATATCATGTCCTTTCTTCTGTATCAGAAGAAAATATTCCAGGAGAGGTTGAGAAAATCAAGGCCTTTTTAACAAAAGAAAAGGCTATTATTATTTCAGAACAAATTCCAAAACTTAGACCATTGGCTTATTCTATTAAAAAAGCTTTCGGTGGAACATATAAGGTTTTTGATAAAGCATATTTTGGATTTATAAAGTTTGAACTTGGTGAAGAAGGTGACGTAAGAAATATTGACTTAAGTATGAAAAATAACGAGTCTGTTCTTAGATATCTTATTATCAAAACAGTTAGAGAAAATACAATGTATTCTCCAAAAATTACTATTTTTTCAGACAAAGATGCAAAAATTAAAACACTGAAAGTCGAGAAAACAGAAAATGATGTAAAGCCAGCCTCAATAGAAGAAATAGACAAATCAATTGATGCATTAGTAGCAGAGGAAGCATAATTTATAACAACAAAAATGTATTTAAATAAAGCCTTTCTATTCGGTAATTTAACAAGAGATCCAGAACTTAAATCTTTGCCATCTGGTATTAAAGTTGTTTCATTCGGCCTAGCTACAAACAGAACATGGAAAAATAAAGATGGTGTAAAGCAAGACAGTACAACTTTTCATAATATCGTATCTTTTGGTAAACAAGCAGAAATAATGGCTCAGTATTTGAAAAAAGGAAGAGGAGTTTTTATAGAAGGAAGAATTGAAAATAGGAGCTGGGATGACAAAAATGATGGAAGTAAAAAATATAGATCTGAAATAATAGTAGAAAATTTCCAATTTGGACCAGGTGGAGGTGAGAGAGGCAATGAAGTTACCATGAAGGACTCAATAGGAGTAAAACCAGAGAGTAAAGTTCCACAAATGGACACAATAGAATACCCAACAGAAGAAATTAATCCAGAAGATATCCCATTCTAAACTAAAAAAGAAAATAGTAAAAATAATTAATACAATATAAAAATGAAACAATGTTTTTTTTCACAAAATAATATAAAGTATGTTGACTACAAAGATATAGAACTTTTGAAGAAGTTTTTGAATCCGCATGCAAGAGTCCAGGGTAAAAAGAAAACCAATGTTAAAGCAAGAAGCCAAAGACAACTTTCTGAAGCAATAAAGAGATCAAGGTTTATGGCTCTTCTACCGTTTGTAGCTAGATAATTATTAGAAACCGCCAATCGGCGGTTTTTTAATACAAAATTTTGCCTTGTTTTTTGGTCAAAATTCCGCTAGAATCAAGACTATTAACAGTTAATAATAAATAAAATCAATGGCAATATTAGATTACAGCGAAGCAGTAGAAAGAAAAATCATTCTTCATGAAGGACAACCTTACGAAGTTTTGCATTCTCATGTGTTTCGTAAACAACAGAGAAAACCAGTTAATGCCACAAAGCTTAAGAATTTAATTACAGGCAAAATTACTGAAATCTCTTTCCACCAATCAGAAAAAATAGCAGAAGCTGATATAGATTATAAAGATGCAAAATTCATGTATAAGAGCAAAGGCGAATTTTGGTTCTGCGATCCAAAAGACCCATCAAACAGATTCAAACTTGAAGCCGAAATGATCGGTAATCCAGTAAATTTCATGAAAGTAAATTCTCTAGTTGAGACAATGATTTTTAATGAAAAAGTTATCGGAGTACACCTTCCAATCAAAGTTGATCTTAAGGTTACAGAAGCACCACCAGCAGTAAAAGGGGATACATCTAGCGGTGGTCAAAAACAAATTACTCTTGAAACCGGAACTATCATAAATGCACCGTTATTTATTACCGAAAACGAGATAATTACTGTAAATACAGAAACAGGGGATTATGTAGGGAGAGCGGGGAAATAGTTATAAAGTTTATGAAATCAAAACGAGTTTCCGCGAAGCGGAAACTTGTTTTGATTTGTATTTGTATCTTCTATAACCTAGCACCTAGAAGCTAGAACCTAGTTTAAATTTCTTTTAATTTTACTCTTATTTCCTTTAATATTGTTTCAGCGATTTTTGGATTTTCTTTTAAGAATGTCCTAGCCGAATCATATCCACGGCCGATTTTTTCGCCATTATATTCATAAGAAGAACCAGATTTTTTGATAAAACCCATCTTTTCTCCTAAGGCTAATATTTCTCCTTCTTTTGAAATACCCTCATTATACATAAGGTCGAATTCTGTTTGTTTGAAAGGGGCTGCAACTTTATTTTTTACAACTTTTACTCTGCAACGTCCGCCCATTATTTCATCACCCTTTTTAATTTGGGCAATTCTTCGAATATCCAATCTTACAGAAGTGTAAAATTTCAAGGCTTTTCCTCCAGGAGTTGTTTCAGGATTACCAAACATAATGCCGATTTGCATTCTTATTTGATTTATAAATATTACAATCGTTTTTGATTTCGCGACTATGGCCGTAAGCTTTCTTAAAGCCTGTGACATCAATCTTGCTTGTTTTCCTACATGATATGCACCCATATCTCCCTCAATTTCATCTTTTGGAGTAAGTGCTGCAACTGAATCTATAACAATAATATCTATTTTTCCTGAACGAACCAAACTATCCACGATATCGAGTGCTTGTTCACCGTTGTCTGGCTGAGATATTAAAAGCTGGTCTATTTTTACACCAAGCTTTTTTGCATATTCTGGATCCATTGCATGCTCTGCGTCTATATATGCACAAACGCCATCTATTTTTTGAGCTTCAGCTACAGCGTGGAGGGCTAGGGTAGTTTTGCCAGAAGATTCCGGACCAAATATCTCAATAATTCTTCCACGAGGAAATCCGCCGACTCCAAGTGCGGCATCTAGGCCGATAGAACCAGTAGGGATTACATTTATATTCAATCTCGGTTTGTCTCCGAGCATCATAATAGAATCGTCTCCAAATTTTGTTTTTATGGCGTCAATAGCATCGGCAATTTTACTTGCACTTGCTTTATCGGACTTTTTTTCAACCTCAGTTTTTTCAATCTTTACTTCTTCAATCGCAATGTCTGTCATTATTTCTTTTTCTGCTTTTCTCTCTTTCTTTTTCATATTTGGTTCGCCGAACGTTTTGCGTGCCTGAACAAATCAGTATTTGTTATAAGGTCAAAATGTTTTAGGCTGATTTTGTTAAAACTAATAAATTTTCTAAACAATTATATCATAAGTTAGCTTGTAGGAAGTAGCTTCTTAGCTTTTTAGGAAAAAATGTATTAATTAGATTTCCTAATAAGCTACAAGCTAATAAGCTACGTCCTGTTCATTTATATATCACCTCAACCATTTTTTCAGTATTTCTTCCAAATTTATCAGTGGCTTTTATAGTGATCGCGTTGTACCCATAGGACAATAATATATGTTCTTTAAAATTACCTTGCTCATCTATAAAAATCTTTCTGTCATTCATACTGATATCTTTGATATTTTTTGCAACGCCAGATATTTCTGTAAATGAATTTGATATTAAGGATCCGTTTACGGGGGAGGTAACTTCTATTCTTGGGCCAAACATTACTTTTTGTATTTCATATGTCGTATAACCTAACAAAAAAAGTAGTATTATTGAAATAACTAATGTCTTTAGTAATCTTTTTGTTGCGTGTCGGTCAGTCATTTTGTAAATTATTAATTATTAATTATTAATTATGAAATTTGTCATTTACCATTCATAATTTACAGTTCATAATTATTTACCTACAAATAGTCTCCATCTTTATGTTCCACCCCCTCCAATTTAACTTCTTTCTCAGTTGTTTCAGAATTATTGTCGTTACCAATTATCTCTCTCGCTCTTGCCCCATCACCAGGACCAATTACTCCTTTTTGTTCAAGCAAATCAATAAGTCTGGCTGCTCTTGAATATCCGACACGAAGTTTTCTCTGTATGTATGAAGTAGATGCTTTTCCTGCTTTTAAAACCTCTTCCTTTGCTTGTTCATAAAGTTCATCACCACCATCGTCTTCTAGGCTGTTAAATACTCCAACACCATCATCTTCACTTCCACCACTTGTCACAGCGGTAAGGTCAATTTCTCCGCCGATAAGCTCATCTCTGTATGAATCTACCAAATATTTAACAACATCTTTTACTTCTTTTTCTGAAACAAAAGCCGATTGAATTCTCACAGGTTTTGACATCTCACCTCCCATATAAAGCATGTCTCCAGCCCCGAGAAGCTTTTCAGCACCAGGAGTATCCAAAATCGTTCTTGAATCTATTTGTGATACAACCTGAAGCGCGATTCTTGTAGGGATGTTTGCTTTAATTATACCGGTAATGACATTAACGCTTGGTCTTTGTGTTGAGATAATGAGGTGAATACCGACAGCACGGCTCATTTGGGCCAAGCGCACGATTCCAGCCTCGAGTTCTCTTGGATAGGCCATCATAATATCTGCAAGTTCATCTATAACAATAACGATGAAAGGCATAGTTTCTGGTACGACGTGCTTGGATGGATCATAAGTACCTTTTTTCTTTAACTCCTCAATCTTTCTAATTTCAGGTGCTAAAACATTTTTATGATACGAATCTATATCCTTTGCAGCATGAAATTCCAAAAGATCATATCTACGATCCATTTCTTTCGTCGCCCATTTTAAAGCGAGAATGGTTTTCTTTGCATCAGTAATAACTGGAGTGAGAAGGTGGGGAATTTTATTATATAAAGTAAGTTCGACTCTTTTTGGATCAATCATAATAAATCTCAAATTTTCCGGTGAGTTTCTGTAAAGTAGGGAGGTAATCATTGCATGTATCGTTACAGACTTACCGCTTCCAGTTGCTCCGGCAACAAGCACATGTGGCATTTTGGCGACATTAACAAAATGTGATTTTCCAGAAATTCCTTTTCCAAGTGTAATAAGTAGGGGTTTGTCTGATTTTTGGAATTCTTCTGAGCCGATAAGGTTAGCAAGTCCGACTGTAGACTTTACCGAGTTTGGTATCTCAATTCCTACAAGAGATTTTCCAGGGATTGGAGCTTCGATTCTCAGAGGGTGAGCGGCAAGCGCAAGGGAAAGGTCGTTTTGCAACCCCATAATCCTAGAAATTTTTACCCCCTCGGCCGGCTTCAATGCATATCTTGTAACAGATGGCCCGATAGAAACTTCATCCATTTCTACATCTATACCGAAGTTTTGCAAAGTTCTTTTTATGATATTTGCGTTTGCTTTTATGTCTCCAGAAACGATTCTTCCTTTGTCATCTTCTAAGAGTGATAGTGGGGGAGGAACATATTTTGTATTTCCAACTGCTTTTGGATTAAATTTTATTCCAGATTCGTCTTCTTCATTTTTTTTGATGAAAACACCTTTTGATGTTTTTTTGTCTTTTCTTTCCTCTTTTTCTTCTTCAGCTTTTTCTTCTTTCTTTTCATCTGCTTCAGCTTTGTCAGCAATTACTTTTATATCGTCGTCATCTTCCTTTTTGTCTTTTCTCCAAAACATTATTGATTCGACTGTAATCCTTGTTTCAAATAATATAAGGCAGGAGATAATAAGTATTGCTAACAAAATAATTGCGCTGGCATAAAAATCAAACATTTTTAATAATGGTGAAGAAATAACTCCACCGAGCATGCCACCCTGAGCTGTCCAGTAGTGTTTTGATACAAGATCAATCATTCCAAGTCCTGAAATAAAAAATAATATAGCGCCAAAAAATTTTAACTTATTAAAATCTCTTTCTTCAACTTTAAAAAAAGAAATACTAAGCATAAGAAAGAATATAGGAATTAAGAAATATCCAATACCTAAAAGTATGGAGAGTAGGTGATAGATCTCTTTACCAACTGGGCCTGCAAAGCTTCCATCAGCCCCAGTTTTAATTGAAGCGAGTGTAAAAATAATTGCAAGTACAAAAAAAGCGACCGCAATAATTCCTTGTTTGGTTTCGTTTTTTATACTGCTTAAAATATTTTCCTTTGGAGTTGATTTAGGATTCTTTTTTTCTTTGTTTTTTATTGCCATGATGTTTACCCGAGAAAATTTTTACTGACGAAAATAGGGTGTTGATGTTAAATGACAGTGAAGTTTGTTATCTAGCTATTTTTATAAAAAAATGCATTTTTTACTTCTCATTTTCAACACATCAGTAAAAACTTTAACGGGTTAATTATAACAAAAAATAAATAAAATTTCTTGTATAATTTGATTATAAACAGTATAAAATTTTGCAATTATTTTGCTTATTTTTTTTATTGGTCTAGCTTTAGGAAGTGAAAGTCTTCGTTTACGCAAGGTACTGTGAAAGGGCGATTATTTAAGTAAGTAATTTAAATCGAAACTAATACTAATTTGGATTGCTCCGCAACACATGCAAAGACAAACTTAAAGTATTTTTCTGTTTTTACTATTGCTACTTCAACCAATTTTGTTTTCCAGTAGCAAAAACCTCTTTACTTTTTATAACGGACATATTATCATTGTACAAATTATGAATTTGTCCGTGAAATTCTTTAAGACAAATTTAATGGACAAATGAAAAAGTAAAAGACTTTTTATTAAAAGACAAGTATAAGACATAGATTATGGATAATAATAACCAAAATAATTTAATTAGCTCACAAAATCAAAACAACCCAGTAGTTAGGGCGGATATTACTATCTTGTTTGCTGGTGATTCTTACGGACTTTTTGTTTTTCAAAAGACAGAAAGATTAGTCAGAGCAATATATTTACTAACTAGCCATATGTCTGATAAGGAGCCAATGAAGGAGAGAACAAGAACTCTTGCAAACGAGATGTTAGGAACGGTTTTGGCTATGTCTGATAGAGTTTGGGGTGAGGAAGCATATCAGAAAAGTTTGTTGTCAGCGATTAGTGAAACATCAATCATTTTTGATATTGCAGAAAATACGAAAATGATGTCAAAAATGAATCATCAAATAATAACTTTAGAACTTAAAAAACTTGCTGATTTTCTTGTTACTTCTTCTACAAATTATTCATCAGCTAAAATCGCATTTGAACCGAATCTTTTTGATGGCGATTACAACTATATTCCTGAGCAAGCTTTTCAGTCCGGATCACGATTACAAAATTTAAATAATAAAATGGCGGATGATACAGTAAAGGACAATGATAAAGGACAAAAGGACAGTGTCCTAGACAATACGAATGAAAATAAGTCTTTAATAAAAAATACGAATTCAGAAAAAGTTGTAAAGGACAAAGATAGTAGAAGAGAGATTATCTTATCAATGTTGAAAAGTGGTGTCGGTTTGACGATTAAAGATTTTGCCAAGAATATAAATGATTGTAGCGAAAAGACGATACAGAGGGAGCTTCTAAGTTTAGTTTCTAAAGGACTTTTGAAAAAAGAAGGGGAGAGAAGATGGTCAAAATACTTTATGAAATAGCTTTTAGCTACTAGTTGTTAGGTGGTAGAAAATTTGATTAAAGGACGGCAGGCTTCGCCTGCCGTCCTTTGAATTCTTTAATTTAGAGGTAATTCTTCCTCATTCATTTGAGGTGAGTCCTTCTTTTTGCCTTTTGGAGGTCTTTCCTCGGAAAATTTCTTTAATTAACCTGGATTGCATCACATATAATTTTCTGCTGAAAATTTATGCCGACCCCGACTCCTTCGCCTTCGCTCAGTCCGTCTTTGAAAAGCTCCATGTATTCGCTTTTCAACACTCCGCTCGCAAAGACGGATTCCGTTTGGTGGTTTTCGCAGGGTTTCGTTATTATTCGTAGTTTTTATTTTTGCATATTCAATGCTTGTTTTTTCACCCCAAATATGCAACAATAGCTCCTCGTGGATCTTAAAGAAAGTTGTCGTTAGTATCGTTATTCTTTTTAGGAATTCTATTCCTAAAAAGCTAAGAAGCTACTTTCTACAACCTGTTTTTGAGTTATCCACAGTTATGTATTTTGCTTGTTTTACAAACAAGATATATAATACACAACAAGGTGAATTAAGTTGCATAAAAACGATTTAAAACCTTGCAATTTTAGACGGCTGAAAGGCGGTCTAATCTGGTTAGTTTGAAAAAACTAATCACCAATACAGAATACTGATTCGGGTTTGCTCAAACCCATTTGTCAGTGGTCGAGAACTTTGACAATTGAATATGTCGGAAATACAGAAAGTCAGTTTTAGTTATGTCAACTAATTCTTCAAACTTGTGTCGAACTCATTCATAATAAAAACTTTTATCTGCTCAAGATAATCGTGTGATTGAGAATACGGGAAAGAAGAAATAGTAGGAAGAAAGTCACGCGTGCAATATGTCGGCCGTGTGTTATCTCAAATTTTTTGAAATAATATTTTAAAATTTTTGAGAACAGAGATATTCATCAGATTTAAATAAATAGTTTTTAGTCGAAACTTTTATTTTGCTCGCGAGAGTTCACTGATGAGAAAATAAAGTTAATTCTTTCCAACGTTATTAGTTATTTATTAGTTAATGTTCGGGAAAGTTTTTTCTTTTAATTTAAAAATTACAAATTAGATATGAGTAAAAAATTAATTGGTATCATTGCATCATTTGCATTGGTACTTTCAATGGTGGGTGGAAGCGTTGCACAAGCTGCAGCATTAACATCTGCTCAAGTAAGCGCAATTGTTTCATTGCTTCAATCTTTTGGAGCTGATGCAACAACTGTTGCTAACGTCACTGCATCTTTGAATGGACAACCAACTTCAGGAACAGTAACAACAACAGGTTCAGCAACATCAGGTTATACTTTTGCAACAGACCTTACAGTTGGTTCAAAAGGTGCTGATGTTACAGCATTACAAAATTTGCTAGGAATTTCTCCAGCAACAGGATATTTTGGCTCTTTAACAAAAGCAGCTCTTATAAAATATCAGTTGGAAAAAGGAATCACACCAGCAGCTGGATACTTTGGTTCTAAAACAAGAGCAACAGTAAACGGTTCAGTTACAACAACTACTACAACAACAACTACCACAACAGGTACAAATGTTACTGGAGTAGATTTGAAAGTTTCGCTAGCTCCTACATCACCTGTAGCAGGTGCCCTACTTTCTTCTCAAGCAGCAGCAAATCTAGCAGAATATACATTTGAAAATACATCAGCTGTTCCAGCTGTTGTTACAAATGTAACTTTGTCTAAGATTGGAGTTGCAGGAGATTCAACATTAAACGCTGTTTATCTTTATGAGGGAGCAGTAAGACTTACAGATTCAGCTTCAGTTTCATCAGGAAAAGTAATGTTTAATGCTGGTACAGGATTGTTTACAGTTCCAGCTGGTTCATCAAGAACAATATCAGTAAGAGCTGATATAGTTTCTGGTTTAACCAGTAGCGAGTTAGTTGGAGTTTCTTTAACTAACGTTTTAACAAACGTTCCAGTTCAAGCATTGTATCCAGTAAGTGGCGCAATGATGACAGTTTATAGTCCAACAGCAAGTGAATTAGCTGCAGTTACTATTGCAGCTGCCGCTTCATCAACTCCAGCTACGGCTGTGAATGTTCAAGCAGGTACATTGAATTACACAATTTGGTCAGCACCAATGGTTGTTTCTAACAAAGCAGCCTATTTGACAAGAGCTGCATTTAAAGTTGTTGGTTCAATCCCAATGGATTCACTAACAAATTTGAAACTTTACGTAGGTGGAGTTCAAGTTGCAACAGCAGCAGGCATTGATACAAATGGTTACATGACTTTTGATCTAGGAGCTTATTCTTATAAAATAGAAACAGGTTCAAAGAATCTTGAAGTTAGAGCTGATGTTATAAAGGGTTCAACTAGAGACTTTACAGTTTCTATCCAAAACGCTGCAGATATTGGTTTGATCTGTTCAAATTACAATGTTGGAGTTACTCCAAACATTTCAGGAAAGCCAGTTACAACAGCTAAAATGACAGTTTCACAAGGAGACATTACCTTCCAAGATGATGCCTCTCTAATTTCTGGTAACATTGTTACTGGATCATCACAAGCTGTTATCGGTAAATGGACAATGAAGGCTTACGGTGAAGATATGAAAATATCATCATTCCTAGTAAAGACTTCAACAACAACAAAGAGTGTTTCATTGTTTGCTAACGGTATGCAAATCGGAAGCACACAAGATAACCTAGGTGTTGATAAGACATATACTGTAAATTACACAATCCCAGCAGGTACATCAGTTTCTCTTGAATTGAAAGCTGATATGAAAAACCTAGTTGGAAACATTGCAGTAAATACAGTAGTTACAGGAACACTTACAGCATCTTCATTGAACACACAAGGTTTGTATTCATTTGCTACAAGAAATATTCCAGCATCAGCAAAGACTGGTCCTCAAATGACAGTAGTTGGAGCAGGAATGACAGTTACAAAGAGTGTTTCAGATGGAGACAGCGTTCTATTACCAAGTTCTTCAAAGAACTTGATAGGTTCATTCGTAGTTAAAGCTGATTCTTCAGAAATAGCTATAATTAGATCAATTACAGTTAATTTGGGTGGTACTATCGCAACAACAGATCTTTCAAACTTAACAGTTGAAATTTCAGGTGTTGGCGCTTCAACCCCAGTTAATCCACAATCAGTAAACAATATCACATTACCAAATGGTAATTTTGAAATTGCCGCTGATTCTTCAAGAACAGTTAAAGTATATGCTGATGTAAACAATATATCATCAGGTACAGCAACTACTTCAATACAAGTTATTGGAAATGGTAAATTCAGCAATATCGATCTAGATCAGAGCGCTACAGGACAAACAATGTCTGTTACTTCTGGTACTCTAGCAAACATTGCTCTTTCATCAGTTTCACCAGCAACAAAATTTGTTGTAGGTAATACTACAGGAAATGCAGCAGGTACATTTACATTAAAAGCTGTAAGTGCTCCAGTTGAAATAAAGAAAGTTTCAGTAAAGTTGACAGTTTCTACATCAACAGCTATCTCTTCTATCACATTTGGTGGAAAGACAGTTGATATTACAGAAGCAAATGCAACAACAACTCTTGATTTCACGTCTGCACCTATCCTAGTACAAAACAATCTAGCAGGTACAGCATTCCCAGTTGTAGTTTCATACAGAAAAGTTGGAACAACAACAAATTCAGGTGTTGAGTCAAATCTACCAGTAGGAGTTCAAGTAGTTTCTATTGAGTACAAGTCAGGAAATACTTCAACAACAACATATCCTACGTCAGCAAATGCTACAAACAATATGTACGTAGTTGCAGGTATGCCAACAGTTACATTAGTAACTCCAGGCACAGGCGCTATCAACAATAAATTGGTTGCAAGAATGAATATAAGTTCTACAGGTTCTCTTGTAAGACTTACACAAATTCCTTTGACCTTTGCAGTTGTTGGTAATAGTTCTGGAATAGCTTCAGGAACTGTAGTAAATATCAAGAATTCTGCAGGTACTACTGTTGCAACAGGTATAACAGCGGGTTCTGCAATTACAAGTCAAACAGTAACAGCCGTGTTCTCAGGAACATATGATGTTACGGGTGAGACACTTGATGTTTATGCTGATGGACTAAGTCTTTCAGGAACAACAGATGTTAACAAGGTTACAACAGGTTTGGGCGTAGCTACATCATTCCAATGGGTTGATGTAGAAGGAGACCTAACTGCTATAACAAGTAGTGCAAACTTGAGTACATCTCAATACAACGTAAACTTATCAGTAGTCGTTACAGACTAATATAACCACTTGTGATTCTATCTGTGGGATTCGCCATAGAAGAATAGGTTACAAAAACCACCCGAAAGGGTGGTTTTTGTTTTGAAAAAGCCCAGTCGCAAAAGTGACCGGGCTTTTCTTTTGAATTATTTTTGAAAGAAAGCTTCTTTAAAGTGTTTAAAAAAAAGTTATCAACATAAAAGCCAAAAGAAAATTAGGGTAGTGGTGGAGCGAGTGTTAGTATGATCAATAAGATGTTAAAAAATAAACACTTGTTCTTTTTTGTCTCAGTTTCTTTTGTCATTTTTATTATTAATTTTGTATTTGTAAATAATGTTTACGCAAGTGTTTATAAGATTTCTTTTGTTAGTGAAACACAAACTTTAGAAGTTGGACAAGTATCTGGTCCTATAAAAATCGAAGCTGAAGATCAAGACAGTACTACAACTAAGGCAACTGAGACGATTTATCTTAATTTATCTACCTCAGGAAACGGTGAATTTTCTTCGAATAAAGATACATGGAAAAGTATTACAACTTTATCAGGTGGTTTTTCAACCTCCAGTGTTTATATAAGTTCTGGAAACTCCAGCCGATCTTTTTATTATAAAGGATTGACTGATGGACAGCATACAATTACTGTTTCGGCGAAATCAAAAAGTGGAATAGTTTTTGATAGTGTTGAACAAATCATAAATATTGGCACAGTATCTTCAAACATTTGCACCTCATTCACATATTCAGAGTGGGGAATATGTTTAAGTGATACTCAAGAAAGAACGATTTTAACTCAAACTCCTGACGGTTGTAGTGGTGGGTCGCCTGAACTTACACAAAGTTGTACGACGAGCTCAACATCAACCACAACAAGCACCACAACTCAAACCACAAAAGTTGTTAAAAGAATTGTTTATGTTTCAGCACATTCAACCGAAGAAGATTTAAGCGATTATAATGAAAAAACTGCGTTTGAGACAAGTGCTGGACGCGAAAGAACGACTTTGGTGGGCTCTCCAATAGAGTTCGATGCAAAATATAAGCTTTCTCAAAACATTCAATGTACACCGACTTTCAAATGGTCATACGGTGATGGTCTTTCTGCAGAAGGTAAAATTGTCAATCACACATATAAATATCCTGGAGAATACCAAGTGGTTTTAAATGGAGTTTGTGGGGATTACATTTCAGTTTCTAGAACTATTGTAAAAGTCAATTTTCCAAATGTTTCCGTAACAAATTTAGCAAATGGAGATGTAGAAATAACAAACAAAAACAATATTGAAATAAATATAGGAAAATGGAAAATTAATAATGGGCAAAAAGATTTTGTATTTCCAGAAGACACAATAATAAGTGCTGGTAATAAAATTATAATTTCAAAAGAAGATATTTTTACTGCTCCTTCGCTGTATGGATTTGTTCTTCCTGTTGGAAACAGTTCTTCCTCAGTTAGAATTTCCATGAGTAATCCTATGGGTAGGGAGATTGCGTATTTTGATGGTGATGAAATTGAAAAACAAAACACTTCACTCGCAATTTTACAAAAAACTGTTCAAAGTAAAATCATCGAGAACACACAAAGTTTATCATCAGTTGTTGCAAAAAAACAAGAAAGTGACAAAAAAGTGGTTGCCGATATTAAATTGTCAGTAAATAAACAAACAGACAAAATCAGTAATATTACACCAAGTGGAGGGGTTGGTGAATCTCAAGACACTAAAAATGTTTCGCAGACAGCCACAATTTTAGAATCAATAAAATCTACAACAACTCCTAGTTTTTGGTTAAATGTAATAAATTTTCCAATAAATGGTGCAAAGTCGTTTGCACACTTGTTTTATAATTTTTAAAAAATGTTACAATTAACCTGTAAAAATTTTTGACAGTATTTATACGATTATGGGAGCAGATTAATAATTTAGAGAACCCCAGTCAAATAAGCATAGTTTGTTATTTTGTTTTATCCAAAATATGTAAGTATTATTAGTATAATCTATACTTACTTAATTAATAATTTGACGGGGTGATGATTTTTATAATCGCTTCGCTCATTAAAAATCAATCATGTTTAATTCCACTTTTTTTAAATTTTTAATTACTTTTGCAATAATCATTGGTGTTAGTTTTTTGATTATGGGTATAGCTGGTGGAATTAAATAATCTAGAAATATATTTTGTTTTACCCCAACACCTTTTTGAAAGAAGTGATTTATGTATTTATTTTGTTTATAACTAATTATTGCCATTGTATTTTTGAATATGACAACCGGTGAAAAAGGCGAGGGGGTCAACAAAACATAGTCGCGATTACGCTCGTTGTTTTGTTGACTTTCTCTTGTCTTCTTGCTAGTATGTTCAAACAAGCTTTTTTAGCTTATTTGTTTTATTTTACACAATATTTTATGTCAAGATCACTAAAAAAAGGACCGTTTGTTGATGAAAAACTTCTAAAAAAAATAGAGGGTAAAAAACCTATTGAAACAGGCGTTATTAAAACATGGTCAAGAAGAAGCCAAATATCTCCAGAGATGGTTGGTTTTTTATTCGGTGTACACAACGGAAGACAACATGTAGAAGTTTTGGTTTCAGAAGATATGGTAGGACACAGACTTGGTGAATTTTCTCCAACAAGAAAGTTTACTAGACACGGTGGTAAAATGCAGAAAGATCTTGATATAGCAGCAAAGGAAGCAGAAATTACAGCATCAAAGGCAGCTAAAGCATCAACAGACGCTAAAAAATAATTATCATGATGATTACCGCAAGATTAAATGATTATAGACAGTCACCAAGAAAGGTAAGGTTAGTTGCCAATCTAGTGAAGGGAAAAAAGATAGAGGATGTAAGAAACACCCTAGCTTTTTTGATTAAAAGAGCTTCAAAGCCATTAGCAGATTTGATAGATTCAGCTGTTGCAAACGCTTCAAATAATTTTAATATTTCAGCAGATCAACTTTATATAAAAGAATTTAGAATAGACCAAGGACAGGTTTTAAAAAGACGAATGCCAAGAGCAAGAGGAATGGCCTACCCAATAAACAAAAGAACAAGCCATATTTTTTTACAATTAGATACAATAGATAATATGCCAGCAAAAAAAGGTAAAAAGTCTAAAAAAGCCGAGGTTAAAAAGGAAGAAGTTAAACCAGTAGAAAAGAAAGCAAAAAAAGTAAAAGCAAAAGCAGAAGTTAAAAAATAAAAATATGTCACACTCAGTTCATCCATACGCACATAGATTGGGTATCATCAAAGATTGGAAATCTCGATGGTTTTCATCTGGTCAAAAATACAGAGATTTTTTGAGAGCGGACACAACACTTAGAGAATATCTTGAAAAAAAGATGAGAGGTCAATATATTGGTGGTATTGAGATGGAAAGAAACGACAAGACGTTTAGACTTATCATAAAAACATCAAGACCTGGAGTTGTTATTGGAAGAAGTGGGGAAGGTTCAGTTAAACTTAGAAAAGACATACTTAAACTTGCTTCAAAAAATAAACTCGCTATACCTCTTGATTTTAAATTAGACGTAGAAGAGATCAAATCACCGGAATCAAACGCCGCTATAGTAGCTCAGATGATAGCTGAAGGTTTAGAAAAAAGATTGCCTTTTAGAAGAGTTATGAAACAAACAGTAGAGAAAGTAATGGCCAACAGAGATGTCAAAGGTATTAGGCTTTATTGTGGAGGAAGACTTGGAGGCGCCGAAATTGCAAGATCAGAAGAAATGAAAAAAGGCAGAGTTCCTTTACAGACACTTCGTGCAGATATAGATTATGCACAGGAGAAAGCCCATATGACATACGGAGATATCGGTATTAAGGTTTGGATATATAAAGGAGATGTTTTTGCCATCAAAGGCGGGGCAGTTTCAAACGCAAAAGCTAAATAATTTTTAAATACCATGTTAATGCCAAAAAAAGTAAAATTTAGAAAAGCTCACACATTCAGAGAAAATCCTGATAAAGTTGGAGTTGAAACAAGAGGAACAAAGATTTCTTTTGGCTCTTATGGATTGAAGGCTACAGAGGGTGGAAGAATCAAATCACAACAAATAGAGGCTGCTAGAAAAGCCATTGCGCACTCAATGAGTAAAAGTGGAAAGATTTGGACAAGAATTTTCCCTGACCATCCATACACACAAAAACCAGCCGAAGTTAAAATGGGAAAGGGTAAAGGAGAATTGCAAGGTTACGTTGCTATTATTAAACCAGGAAGAGTACTTTTTGAAGTAGATGGATGTGACGAAACTTCAGCAAGAGAAATGCTTAGAAAGGGAGGAACAAAGCTTCCAGTAGATACTAAATTTCTCGCAAGATAAAAAATACCATGAATATTAAAGATTTAAGAAAAAAAACAGCAGGAGAATTGGACAAAGAGCTTTCAGATAAGGGTGTTGCTTTAAGCAACTTCAGATTTGGAACATCAGGAAGTAAAACCAAAAATGTTAAAGCCGGAAGAAATATAAAGAGAGAGATAGCTCAGATCCTAACAATTTTAAATGAAGTAAAAAAAGCAGAAGTAAAAGGTAAAAAATAATAATTAATGACAATGGAAAAAACAGTAACAAAAAAGAATAATGGAAAAGTATTGAAAGGTGTTGTTGTCTCAACAAAAATGAAAGACACAGTGGTTATTTCAATAGATTCTTTCAAGAAACACCCAAAGTACGGAAAATATATCAAAAAACAAAATAAAATTATGGCTCATGATGAGGGAAATACATGCAAAGATGGGGAAATTATTGAAATAATCGAAACAAGCCCTATTTCAAAAAACAAAAGATTCAAAGTCTTAAAGAAATAATTAATTTTTAATATACTACAATGATACAACCAAGATCAATAATAAAAATAACAGATAACTCAGGTGCCAAAATAGGCAGAGTTTTTAAGGTTCTTGGAAGTTCAAAAAAGAGATGGGCTAAGATTGGCGAAATCGTTGTCTTATCAGTTCAAAAAGCTGAGCCAAGAAAGATGGCAAAGAAACACGATATTCTTTATGGAGTTGTCGTTAGACAAAGATATCCTTTCAGAAGAGAAGATGGTTCTTATATAAGATTTGATGAAAATGCAGTTGTTATTATTGAAAAAGGAAAGAAGGATCCAATTGCCGGTAGAGTTTTCGGTCCAATTCCAAGAGAATTAGCAGAATTAGGTTTTAAAAAGATTGTGTCTCTTGCACCAGAAATAGTCTAAAAATAGTATACAGTATAAGTATTTAGTATATGGTATAAAGAATACCACACACAAAATCAAAATATAAAATACAATGAAAATTAAAAAAGGAGACAACATAATAGTTATAGCTGGAAAAGACAAGGGGAAAACTGGTAAAGTTCTTGTTGCATTCCCAGCAAAAAATGCTGTATTAGTTGAAGGTATAAATATTAGTAAGAAACATCAAAGAGCTAAAAAATCAGGAGCAAAAGGTCAAGTTATAGACAAGACCATGCCAATCAATGTTTCAAATGTTATGATCAACGATAATGGAAAAAGAGCTCGTGTCGGAAAGAAATTTATAGGAGACAAATTTGTAAGAATAAACAAGAAAACCGGTAAAGAAATATAATATGCGAAAATAAAACTACGAATATTAACGAAATCCTACGAAAATTTAAATACAAATCATCATGATATCATTAAGAGAAAAACAGAATAAAGCTTTTGAATCCCTGAAAGAATCAATGGGACTTAAGAATAAAATGCAAACCCCAAAAGTTTTGAAGGTTGTTTTGAGTTCTGGTACAGGTTCATTTAAAGATAAAAACAAAAATAAAATCGTTGAAGATAGGCTCACAAAAATTTCTGGACAGAAGGTTATGCTTAAAATAGCCAAAAAGTCAGTTGCTACATTTAAGGTCAGAGAAGGAGATCCAGTAGGATACCAAGTTACACTCAGAGGTCAGAGAATGTTTGATTTTCTAAACAAGCTTGTTTACATTGCTTTGCCTAGAACAAAAGATTTCAGAGGACTTTCTGCGCATGCTATTGATAGTATGGGCAACTTCACGATTGGTATGAAAGAAAATTCAGTTTTTCCAGAAACAGCCGATGAAGAATTGAAAGATGTTTTTGGACTTGCAATGACAATAGTTACTAATGTGAAAGATAAAAATTCAGCAAAAACTTTCTTAGAATACTTAGGTTTCCCATTCAAAAAAGGAGAAGAAGCAAAAAGAGCAAAAGGAAAAAAGAAAACACAATAAATATTAAAAAACCGCGTAAAAGCGGTTTTTTGTTAAGAAAGTGGTTGGTTTAAACAATTCCAACGATTGTCATAATTATAACTCCAGAAACAATAAGTAAAATCCCGCTTAATTTTGGCATTAAAATTTTATCTTTTGTTACTCCACCAATTTTTACTAAGACAAACTGTTCAATGATTAGTACAAAAAGTATTTGCAAAGTGCCAATAGAAGAAACCATTGTGGCCGGATAGTATTTCATTGCCAGAAAAATAAATAATATTGCTAAAATAGTAAGAGATTCATTTGCTAACGCTAATCCAATATTTTTTATATCCTCAGGAAAATCTTCACGGACCTTTTTAAGAAAAAGAGTTGACATTACAATTGTTCCAGCAACAATACTATTTATTGCGAGGGCATTTAATTCCGGAATATTTTCGGTAGATATTTTAATAATAAATTCATAAACTCCAGTTACGATAGGCATCAGAACCAAAATCCACATGCTCATATCTAGACGAATTTTTACCATTCTTTTTTGTAGATTAAAAACTCCAAAAATTATAAGTAGCAAAGCAAAATATCCCAAAATTCCTACATTTTCATGAAGGATAAAAAAAGATAGAATCGCGATAATTATTGGATAGGAATAATCAATTCCAACGATTGAAGAGACGTCTTCATTATATAGTGCAAAATAATATATCAAAAGCATAGCTGCATATAGTGCACCTAATATTATTGAAATTGTGAGCATTGATAATGTAAATTCATTCCAATCCAAAAAACTAGCTATCAGAAGCCCAAGGATAACATGAGTAATTCCAACAACAGCTGTATAGCTAAAAGGGCTCTTAATTTTTTTAGAACAATAGTATTTGTCAATAATGTTTACCAAACCATAAGTTATAGGGGCCAATATGACAAAAATAAATGTTATATTCATGATTTGCTCAGAGCTATTTTAATTTGTTTTTTAATAAATCCATTTTTTAATTTTCTGTAAATCTTACCATCGTTATTGCATGCAATTATAGCTTTTTCCTTTAATTTTTCATATCTATCGAAGACCTTTTTGTTATTTATTAGAAAATTCCTAAAAACAATCGCGCTGTTCCAAAGTTTTTTGTTAGAAATTATATGAGTATGAAACCTTCTAGTTTTGTTTTTAATTTTATATTCGCGTTTTAAAAAGATTCTGTCTTTATCAACAGAACCCTCTTCGTATCCTAGTTTTTCTAAGTCCGATTTTATCTCAATCGTTTTATTTTTAGGAGAATAGATTATTAAATCAATCACTCCTTTACCTCGCATTTTTGGAACTGAAGTGCTTCCGACATGTTCTATTTGACTATTTTTTAGAATAACATTTTCTATCATTTTCTTTTCGTGGTTAAAAAGAGTAGGGAAGGATTTGTCATATTTTCTAAATTTGTATATTTTCATGTATGAACTATATCATAAAGAAGTGTCTTATAAACAGACAGGTATTCTAATTGACTTTACATTTACTTCTTGCTAGTATGTTCAAACAAGCTTTTAAGAGCTTTTTATTTTAAATATTAGTAAAAATGGCTAAAAAATCAGTTATAGCAAGATCAAAAAAACCAGTAAAGTTTGCCTCAAGAGTGGTGAGGAGATGTTATCGTTGCGGAAGAAAGCACGGCTACATGAGAGACTTTGATCTATGCAGAATTTGTTTTAGAGAGTTTGCTAATCAGGGAAAAATTCCTGGAATTAAAAAATCATCATGGTAACAGACAATATAGGAGACTTTATAATAAGAATTAAAAACGCAAACCTTGTTGGCAAGGAGGTTGTTTCTGTTTACACTTCAAAAAATAAAGAATCAATAGCAAATGCATTAGTAAGGGCAGGATATCTCAAATCATTTTCAAAAAATACTACTGGCAGATTGTTGGAAGTTGTCCTTGCATATAAAGCAGATAAATCTTCAAAAATTACTGGAGTTCAAAGAGTTTCTAAGCCTTCAAAAAGAGTTTACCAAAAATCAGGAGATATCAGACCTTTCAAAAATGGGTTTGGAGCAACAATTATTTCTACACCAGCAGGTATTCTAACAAATAAAGAAGCTGTTAAACAAAAAGTTGGTGGAGAAGTATTATTTAGGATTTGGTAGCGAAAAAAATTGTAAATTATGAATTATAAATTACAAATTTTAATTCACAATTTATAACTCACAATTCATAATTTATTATAATATAATGTCAAGATTAGGAAAAAAAGGAATAGAAATACCAGCAAAAACCGAAGTTAAAATTAACGGGGATGTTGTTACTGTAAAAGGACCTCTTGGAGAACTTTCAAGAACTTTCAAGAAAAATATAACTATTTTAGTAGAAGGAAATAAAATTGATCTTAAACCAGTAAAAGAAACCTTAGAAAACAAGGCGCTTTGGGGTACTTACGCTTCACATATTATGAATATGATTGAAGGGGTAAATAAAGGATATACAAACAAACTTATCGTAGAAGGTATTGGTTATAAAGCCGATGTAACACCTACAGAAATTACCTTAAAAGTTGGATTTTCTCATCCTGTTAAAGTTTCAATTCCAAAAAATCTAAAAGTTTCTTCAGAAAAAGGAGTAATCGTCATAACAGGTATTGATAAAGAATTAGTTACAAGTTTTGCTTCAGGTATCAAGGCAATTAAAAAACCAGAACCATATAAAGGAAAAGGAATTAGATTCGAAGGGGAAATAATTAGAAGAAAAGAAGGAAAGAAAACAGCGTAAAATAGTATAAGTATTTAGTATATAGTATACAAAATACAAAACGAAATTTAAATACAATGAAAAGATTAACAAACAAAGCGACCAAAATACAGATAAGACACAATAGAATCAGAGCCAAAATCTCTGGAACACCTGATATGCCTAGACTTTGTGTATACAAATCAAACACTTCAGTTTATGGTCAGATAATCGATGATTCAAAGGGAATTACCCTAGCTGCTTATTCAGCAGATAAATGCAAAGGAAAGAATTTTGTAGAAAAATCTTTAAATGCCGGAAAAGAATTAGCAAAATTAGCAATAGAAAAGGGGGTATCAAAAGTAGTTTTTGATAGAGGAGGATTTATTTATACAGGAAAAGTAAAAGCATTTGCTGATGGAGCAAGAGAAGGAGGTTTGAAGTTTTAAAATAAAAGAGTAAAGAGTAAAAATAAAGTTTAAATATTAAAAATAAAATTCAGAAAATCAATAATTTAATAAAATGGAAATAGAAACTAAAACAACAACAAATACTTCAACTGCTCCGGTAACTACAACTCCAACAAATGCAGTTCCAGCAAAAACTCAACCAAGAGCTGTTATTTTTAGTAAACCAAGATCTGATTTTGGTGGAGATAGAACAAAAAATCCAAGAAGAGGAGGTCACGGAAGACCAGAAAGAGTCAAGCCAGAATTTGATCAGAAAATTTTAAATATACGAAGAGTTACTAGAGTTACAAAAGGAGGTAAAAGATTGAACTTTAGTGTTTATATGGTAGTTGGAAATAAAAAAGGTTCAGTTGGAGTAGGTACAGGCAAAGCAAATGATACATCTTTGGCAATAGATAAAGCGTACAGAAATGCTAAGAAAAACATTATGCAATTAAACCTCACAAAGACTTCATCTATTCCTCATGATGTAACTGCAAAATATTGTAGTGGAGTTGTACTTATGATGCCAGCGAAAGGAAGAGGAGTTAGTGCTGGAAGTGCATTAAAAAGTGTTATTGAGCTTGCCGGTATTAAAGACGTTACAGCAAAAATAATTTCTCCATCAAAGAACAAATTAAATATCGCAAGAGCAGCAATTATCGCACTTTCAGTTTTTGATAAAAAGAGAAATCCAGTAGTAGCACCAATAGAAACAAAGGTAGAAAACAAAGAAGTCAAAACTGAAATAAAAAAATAATTTTACGACCATGAAAATACACAATCTTAAAAGAGTTACAAAAAATAGAAAGACCGCTATCGTAGGAAGAGGTGGAAAAAGAGGAAAGACTTCAGGTAGAGGAGGAAAGGGTCAAACAGCAAGAGCTGGTCACAAAGTAAGACCAGAATGGAGAGATATTATCAAGAAAATGCCTAAATTAAGGGGTTATTCTTTTAAAGGTTTCCAGGAAAAATATATTGCAGTCAATGTCGGACAATTAGAAGCAATTTTTCCAACAGGAAGTTCTATTACCCCAGCAATATTAGTTAAAAAAGAGGTTTTGGAAACAAGACTCGGAAAGAATCCAAAGGTGAAAATTTTGGCACTTGGAGATCTTTCAAAGAAGTTCAATATTTCTGGTTGTAAAGTTTCTGCCGAAGCAAAAACAAAAATAGAGAAAGCAGGAGGTACTGTTAAATAAAACAAAAGATGGATTTTTTTGATAAAATTAAGTTAATTTTTCAAGACAAAGGACTGAGAAACAGAATTTTTTTTGTTCTCGGTGCTTTACTTATTTCTAGATTATTGGCTACCATTCCAATTCCAGGTATCGACGCAGGTAAATTAAACGCTTTTTTTTCGAATGATTTTCTAAGCTTCTTAAACGTTTTTTCAGGAGGTGGAATGAGTAAACTTTCCATCGTGATGCTTGGAGTTGGTCCTTATATTACAGCATCTATTATAATGCAGCTTCTTACAATGATGTCTTCAAGGATAAAGACCATGTATCAAGAAGAGGGGGAAATCGGAAGAAAAAAGTTTACTCAAATTTCAAGAATACTTACTGTTCCAATAGCTTTGGTGCAGGGTTTTAGTTTTTTAAAACTTTTAGAAGGATCATCAGTTATTACTCACGCCAGTGCTTTTGATTTTTCTTTGAATTTATTGATTATCGTTGCTGGTTCAATATTAATGATGTGGATAGGCGAACTTATGACTGAATTCGGTATTGGCAATGGGACATCTATGCTTATCTTTGCAGGTATAGTAGCGCGTTTACCTACAAGTATTGCTCAAATGAGCGCAGCTTTTGATATAGGTCAGATACCAGTATATTTGGCTTTAGGAGCTGTGTTTTTAGCAGTCATTTACGGAGTTGTATATATTTCGGAAGCAGAAAGACCTATTCCAGTTACTTATGCAAAAAGAATAACTGGTTCAAAAGTTTCTGGAGGAGTTTCAACATATCTACCTTTAAGATTAAACCAAGCGGGTGTTATTCCAATTATCTTTGCAATGTCTATTTTGCTTTTTCCTCAAATGATATTTCAATTTCTATCTAAAGCAAGTATTGTGAGTGTAATGATAAATAACATTTCTACAACTATCTATGACCTCCTTATAAATTCTTGGATACATGGAATTTTGTACTTTGTTTTGGTTGTTTTGTTTACATATTTTTATACAGCTGTCACTTTTGATCCAGATCAAATATCAAAAAATCTTCAGCAAGGTGGAGCTTTTGTTCCGGGAGTAAGACCGGGAGCTTCAACTTCAGAATATTTGGCCAAAGTTCTAACAAGAATTACTTTAGTGGGAGCATTATTTTTGGGTGTAATTGCTGTTTTGCCTATTATTGTTCAATCTGTTTCAAATATGAATTCAATCGCCGTTGGAGGAACAGCCCTACTTATCGTCGTTTCAGTTGTAATAGATTTGATAAAGAAAATTGAGGCTCAGATAACAATGAGAGAATATTAAAATTTTGTCCACACAAAATCGCTTTATGGAAGCGATTTTTTTGTGGTTACAAAATATTAATCCCGTAACAATTTTTGGTAGTTAATGAGACAAACTATCAATTACAGTTAGCTCTGTTTTTCTATACAAAACACGAGGCCGAATAGGCTAAACCTCTCTGTCTAAGTGTTTTGGTGTTTTTAAACATAAAAAATTGTTACTGGGACTAATTAGCTTATAGCTATTAGGAAAATACAACCAAAAGGGTTTCCGCAAAGCGGAAACCCTTTTGAATTTATGAGAACCTAGAACCTTGAAACTAATCGTGCTATAATTCACCCGTTAAAGTTTTTATTGACGTTATTGAAAATGCTTTTATAAAATTTAGTTTATATATTAAACTAGGTTAAATATTAGAAATATGAGCTTGTAAAACAATAACATTTTCATCAATAAAAATTTTCTCGGGTAAATGTTAAATATATTTAAAAAAGAAGAAAAGAAGGAACCGGTCATTACCATTATTATGGGGAAATCTGGTTGCGGAAAGGGTACACAAGTTGAGCTTTTAAAAAAGAAACTTAAAGAGTTAAATAACAATAAAACACTCCATGTTGAATCAGGTGCTTTTATAAGAGAGTTTATGAAAGGCGATACTTATTTAGAAAAACTTACAAAAGAGGTACACAATTCTGGAGGTCTTGTAATGGAGTCCATTGTTATTTATCTCTGGACAAACTATTTAAACAAAAATTTTTCGGGAAAAGAGAATATTATTTTTGATGGATGCCCAAGAAAGCTTCCGGAAGCAATATTACTCGATGGAACACTAAAGTTTTATAAAACACCAAGATATAAGGTTGTTTATATAAACATAAGCGATGAGTCAGCAAGAGACAGGCTTTTGATAAGGGGAAGAAAAGACGATACAGAAGAAGGAATAAATAAAAGAATGAGCTGGTTTGTAGAAGAGGTTCTTCCTTGTGCTAACTTTTTTAGACAAAATAAAGATTGTGATTTTTTGGATGTAAATGGTGAGCAAACTATAGAAAAAGTACACGAAGAACTTGTCTCAAAAGTTTTTAATAAATAATATTTTAAACCCTCGTCTAAAACGGGGGTTTGATTTTTACAGTCTAAAGAGTATATTAAAAGAGAATCATGATAACGATAAAATCAGCAGAGGAAATAGAAGTACTGAGAGAAGGTGGAAAACGCTTAGCTTTTATATTGCAGGAAGTTGCTAAGGCGGTAAAACCTGGAGTTTTAACTTCAGAATTAAATGATCTAGCAAATGAACTTGCAAAAGAAAGAGGTGATATTCCTTCAACACTAAACTATAAACCTAGTGGCGCTAAGAGAGCTTATCCCGCATCTATCTGTGTTTCAATAAATGATGAAATAGTTCACGGTATTCCGAATGAAAATCCAAGAATTTTGAATGAAGGAGATATTGTCTCTCTAGATATGTGTCTTACTCATGCTGGACTTGTTACGGATTCAGCTATTACGGTTGGGGTTGGAAAAATTGATTCAGTGTCACAAAAACTTCTTAATGTTACAAAAGAAGCTTTATACGCTGGAATAAAAGCTGCAAAAGGGAATAAACACACTGGAGATATTGGTTATGCAGTTGAAAGAGTTGCTAAAGCAAATGGTTTTTCTATTGTAGAAGATTTGTGTGGACATGGAGTCGGGTATAGTGTTCATGAAGATCCTTACGTTCCAAATTTCGGAGAGAGGGGACGTGGAGACAAACTAAAATCTGGAATGACTATCGCGATAGAACCAATGTTGAATGTTGGCAAGAAAGAAATTTTTATAGAAAAAGACGGATACACTTTCAAAACAAAAGATGGTTCAAGAAGCGCGCATTTTGAACATACAGTTGTAATAACAAATGGCGAACCTGAAATTCTGACTAAAATTTAGAATCTTTATTAAAAAATATTTTTATCTTTGTAAAGAACACTATTTTAATACGTGCAAAATATTAATTTAATATGATATAATTGTGCCTATTATGGTAGAACAATTTGGAAATCATGGGCCTGAACAAAAATTTAAAACTCCAGATGAGGAGCTGAATTATTTGCGCGCGAAGGTAACAGAGCGCGAAAAGAAATTAGCAGAAAATGGCGAATCTGTTCCTCGCGAAGAAATTATTCAGCAAAAAGTTGTTGAACATGGACAGCAAAATCCAAAAGATGTTTTGCATGAAAGTTATGCTCTGAAATCTCACGAAGTTGAATCAATAGTGCTTGATTTAAAGCCAGAAACTCACGATGCCCAAATGGGGGAATTAGTTCTTTTGTTACAAGAAAAAGGGATTCTAAATGCCTTATCAGTTGTTCTTAAAATGAATAGTCCACATCTTGAATCAGACTTTCATAGATTTTTAGTCCAATATGTAAAGGCTGGTTTTCAGGTAGCAGACAAAAAAGAAAAAGGACCGATTTTGAAAGCTATAAAAATGACACTTTTTGAGGTTTCTCTTCCCAGCGTTGTAAAGCAAGATGATACACAAAAAAATAAACAACTAAAGGAAATTATTTCAAAAATGGAACAGTTTTATTCCGGTATGTTTTCGGTTGAAACTAATGATAAGGACGGCGCTGGATATTTTGTTATCGAACTTGCTAAGGCCAACTTTAGCAATCAAATTATATTTTATATAGCGATTCCGGATTCAAAAAGATCTCTTTTTGAAAAACAGGTTCAGTCTGTTTTTCCTGAAGTGAGAGTTGTTGAGAAAAAAGATGATTATAATATTTTTAACCAATCTGGTGAATATGTAGGATCTTCGGTTTCTTTTTCTAAACATGACATCTATCCAATAAAAATGTATGAGCAATTTGATTATGATCCGCTCAACGTATTACTCAATAGTTTTTCAAAAGTTGACAAAGAAAACGAAGGAGCTTCGATACAAATAATTGTAAAACCAGAGAAATCAGAAAAGATAGAATTTTTCAAGAGAGTTCTTAAGGAAATGGAGAAGGGTTTGAAATTTAAAGATGCTTTACTAAAAGCCGATTCTTCTTTTTTTGGAATTATCAAACAACTCGGAAAAGATGTAATAAAAAATGAAAAGAAGGATGATAAAAAAGAAGATAATACAGCCTTAAATGCTCCTTCGATAGAAAACATAAAATTAAAAATAGGTAGTCCTCTTGCGAACATAAACGTAAGAATTATGGCATCTGCAGCAAATAAAAAAGATGCTTTGGATATACTTTCAGACATAGAATCAGCATTTAATCAATTTGAAAATACACATGGTAATAAGTTTGAATTCAAAAAAATTGAAGGAAAAGATTTGTTAAAAATGTCACAAGATTTTGCTTTCAGGGTTTTTGATGAAAATAAGAAAATTTGTATAAACTTAAAAGAGCTTACAACAATAATGCACTTGCCCGAAGCCGATTTTAGTAGTGCATCTCAACTTAAAAAAACAGAAGCAATATCTGCACCAGCTCCAGTAGATTTGCCAAATGAGGGGATTCTTCTTGGAACTAATCACTATAGAAATGTAGATACAGAAATAAGAATGGCTCCTGAAGATAGATTGAGGCATTTTTATACTATTGGACAGACTGGTGCTGGTAAAACTACTATTTTGAAAACCATGATACGCCAAGATATTTTAAATGGCGATGGGGTATGTTTTATTGATCCACACGGCACAGATATTCAAGAGATTTTAGCGTTTATTCCGCCGGAAAGATATGATGATGTCATTTATTTTGATCCGGGATATATTCCTAGACCAATGGGTTTGAATATGCTTGAGTTTGATCCAAGATTTCCGGAACAAAAAACTTTCGTGGTAAATGAAATGATGTCCATTTTTAAAAAACTTTTTGATATGTCAGCCAATGGAGGAGGAGGTCCAATGTTCGAACAATACTTTAGAAACTCAGCTTTACTTGTTATGGAAGACCCAGATTCTGGTTGCACTCTTTTGGATATCAGCCGTGTTTTGTCTGATAAAACCTTTAGGGACATGAAACTATTAAAATGTAAGAATCCTCTTGTAAGACAGTTTTGGGAAAGCGCTGTAAAGACAACAGGGGATCAGGGTCTAGCCAACTTCGTGCCGTACGTCTCATCAAAGTTTGATGTGTTTTTGTCAAACGATATTATGCGTCCAATAATTTCTCAAGAAAAGTCCGTGTTTAATTTTAGAGAAATTATGGATAATAAAAAAATACTTTTAGTTAACTTATCTAAAGGCAGACTCGGTGATATCAACGCAAACCTTATTGGTCTTGTTATCGTTGGTAAAATACAGATGGCTGCACTTTCAAGAGTTGATTCTTTTGGAAAAGAATTAGCACCGTTTTATCTATATATTGACGAATTTCAAAATGTCTCAACAGATTCTATCTGTTCTATTTTCTCCGAGGCAAGAAAATATAAGTTGTCACTGAATGTTGCTCACCAGTATATTTCCCAACTTGACGAAAAGATAAAAAATTCTGTTTTTGGAAACGTCGGTACCATAGATGTTTTCCGTGTGAGCCCAGAAGATGCAGAGTTTTTGGCAAAACAGCTTGCACCTGTTTTTACTACAAAAGATTTAATGAATATTGAGAATCATACTTCCTACATCAAGTTGCTTTCAAAAGGTGTGCCAACAAAACCTTTTAGTATGTCGACAAATTTTCCACCACAAAGCACTTCCAAAGAAGACATAGAAAGGATTGAAAAAATAAAGCAATTGTCGTATCTTAAGTTTGGACGGGATAGAGCGGAAATTGAGCAGAGGATGATAGATAGATATAAAAAACCTGAACCAGTAATGCCGAAATTTTCAGATTAATATACAAATATACGAATGAACGAATGATACGAATGGCTACGAATAAGAAATTAAATTATTAACAATTATTAAAAATAAAAATATGAAAACAGAAAAAACGTTTGTGATGATAAAGCCGGACGGAATTCAAAGGTCTTTAGTAGGAGAAATAATAGAAAGGTTTGAGAGAAGTGGCCTTAAAATAGTTGCAATGAAAATGATTGTTCCTTCAGGAGAAATGGTTAGAAAGCATTATTCTCTTGATCCTGAATGGATGAGAAAAACTGGAGAAAAGACAATTGCAGGTTATATTAAAAAAGGACTGAAACCACCAACTGACGATCCAATCGAAAGTAGTACAATTGTTTTAAACAACCTAGTTAAATATATGTCTTGTGGTCCAGTTGTCGCCTTGATTTTACAAGGAGTTCATTCTGTTGGTATAGTCAGAAAATTAGTTGGAGGAACGGAACCTTTAACTTCAGATGTTGGAACCATCAGAGGAGATTATGTTTTGGATTCTTATCAATTATCCGATATTGATGGAAGAGCTGTCAGAAACTTAGTACACGCATCTGGTTCAGTAGAAGAAGCAAAAAACGAAATAAATTTATGGTTCAAAGATCATGAAGTTATTAAATACAGACATATTCAAGATGAAATATTATATGACGCAGATTTGAAGGGAATTTTAGAATAATTATTTTAAAAAATATGAAAATTAGAAAAAGCTGGAATTATCCAGCTTTTTCTAATATAAATATACAAAATAACATTGAAAAATAAGGCGTAAAATATACATGGGGATAACCTGTAGACAATTACTCCTTGACCCCCAACACTATTTTTATCAATTATGTCTGTATAAATTTTGATAATGATTTTCTAGCGCCAATTATAGCGTTTATTTGGCGTTTTTGGAAATAGTGACGGGGTCAGGAAAAAATAGTCGTTTCACTCCTTTTTTTCCTTGACTTTATTCTGCTTTCCTATATACTCGTTTCTACAGATATGTTATATAAAAACCAATCAAAGCGGGGAATATAGTCAACATTATTTATAGTGTTGCCTCTAGATTCCGCTCAAAAGCGGTTTTTTTTACGGAAAGACTGAAACTTGAAAAATAAGATTAAGATTTCAGAGATTCTCGAAAGAGGATAACTAAAATTTATATCTTCATTCTGTCATAGTATCACCAATTTTCCACGCGAAGTGGATTGGGTCTTTTATAGATACTGTAGACAGGCAGGTGAATCGATCAATTTTTCTTGGAGAGAGATTGATACGATTTAAAAAAATTCGTCAATTAATTTTGACGAGACTGTTATACGGAATTGATTCCATATAACAGGTTAAAACAAATTTATTAGTTTACGATGTAAACTAGTTAAAGATTGTGGTTTTTAAATTTCCTAATGGGAAATTTAAGGGCGCACGGTGGATGCCTTGACTCTAATAAGCGATGAAGGACGTAGT
>CAINLW010000058.1 GCA_903850545.1 uncultured bacterium | reverse complement strand
TATATTATATAAAAATTATAAGTGGGAAGTGGCAGCACACGATTACAATTCTCCGTATTTAAGAAATTGGTTATGGACACATAGTTATTTTAAATATCAAAAACTACTCGGTATTTCAAGAGTTATTTTGGGAGTTGTTTCAAGAAAAAATAAAGTGGAGTATTTAGCTGATATGTCAACGTGGTTCAAAGTTCACGAAGAATTAAAAGCTAAAATTATTAAAAATTATAAATCTTTTGAAGATTTAATAAACAAAACTATTGAATGTGGAGAAAAGATTAATCATTGGACTGAAAAAGAAATTTTTAAAAAAAATTTAAGTAATTTTTCTGGAACAAAGTTGATTTCTCTGTTAAAAAAGTTTATTGATATGCAAGAGGACGAGTATGTTTACGGCACGGCTTTACCGATTCTTGATTTTCAAAACTTTTCTTTTATTGAGGGTAATTTGAATAGAATTTTAAATGAGAAAGTTTCAAATGAAAGATTTCAGGATTATTACTCAGTATTTACTTGGCCAGAAAGAAATTCATTTGCTCAAGATCAAGAAGAAGGTTTATTAAAATTGATAAGTGTTTATTGGAATAATAATGAATGGCGTAATGATGTAAAAAATAAAAATATTGAGTTTATAAAAAACAAATACAAACATTTCTATTCAGACCTTTCTAAACATTCTGAAAAATATGGATGGGTTTATTATGTTTATATGGGACCAGCTTTTACAGAAAAGGAATTTTTTGGATTTGTTGTTGATTATGTTAATAAATCCATAGAACCATTACAAAAACTAAAAGAATTTAAAGAAAAAAAAGAGAAATATATTAAATTAAAAGAAAAATATATTAAAGAGTTAAAACCTATAGGTCTAGATAAATTTATATTGAAAATTGCTGGTAGAGTTGTTTGGGCAAAACCAAGAAGAAAAGATTATCAGAGTAAGTCATATTATCATATAGAAAAATTGTGCAAAGAAATTGCAAAAAGATTATCGATTACACTTGACCAAGTGCGTTCATCTCCAATTGATGTTTTGAGTAAATCTTTGAAAGGTGAAAGTATAGATTGGTCTATTGCTGACAATATTATGAACTTTCATGTTTGTTTACCCAAAGACGATGGAACAGTAATAACTTTAGTTGGTAAAGAAGCAGAAGAATTTTCGAGTAATTATATAAAAAGAAGCAAAGATAATCAGGATTTGACTGGTATTAAAGAACTAAAAGGTTCAACTGCTTGTATTGGTAATGTAACTGGAAAAGTAAAAATAATAAATTTACCAGAAGATATGATAAAGATGGAACAAGGAGATATTCTTGTATCTTCTGCAACGACACCAAGTATTGTTCCTGCAATGAAAAAAGCTGCCGCTATAGTTACAGATGAAGGAGGTCTAACTTGTCATGCCGCGATTGTTTCTCGTGAGCTTGGAATACCATGTGTTATAGGTACTAAAATCGCTACACAGGTTTTGAAAGACGGAGATTTGGTAGAAGTGGATGCGGAAAAGGGAATTGTAAGAATTCTCGAGTGAAGTTTCTATTATTCTAGAAGAGCGAATAATGGTGTAAAAAAATAATTGAAAGAAGATAAAAGATTAATTTATGTCATATATAAAATTATCCAAAAACTATCAACATGTTTTTCACTTTAACGGTTTTGGTTTTCTTACGAACAATATTTTGGTAAGGGGTTATGGTGATTTAGATGCAATGGTAACTTCAATAGAAGATGATTGTTACTATTGGCTTCCCATGGAATCGATTGAAAAAGCTCACGATAGAGGAGTTAAACTATTTTCAAGTGTAAAAAATTTTAGCAAATATGCGGATCAATTTGAGAAAATTTTGAATTTAATTCCCCGTGATTTTAAAAGGAAGATATTAAGAACTCTTGTGTTAAAAAGACAAGATGTTGAAGATTTTTTTGATAAGCAATCAGATTACTTCTGTCTATATTTATGCACTGAATTTTTCTTTGTTGATAAGGCATATGTGTTGTCAAAGAATAATAAAATAATTTCGAAAAATCTGTGCTTAAATTACAAACTTAAAGAGAAGGGGCGTTTTGTTATGAACAATGTTTATTTTAATGGTAAAGATGCATATTTAAATATTTTGTGTAAAAAATTAGCAAAGCAATTTAAAGTTAAAGTTGATGATTTATTGCAGTATAATATTCAAGAAGTTTCGAGTCTTTTTGATGGTAAAAAGGTTAATTCAAACGAAATAAGAAAGCGCAAGTTAGCAAAAATTATTTCTTCAAATAATCGTATTATTTTTTCATATTGTGGCAGTAAAATTATAAAAAATATTGAAAATTTAATAGATAAAAATCTAAATCCTAAACGATTAAACGATGGTGTTTTAAAAGGAACGACAGTTAGTCCAGGTAAGACAACTGGAAGAGTGAAGATAATTATTTCAGATGGAACGACATTTAAATTGTTGTCTAATGAGTTTAGAAAAATGAAAAAAGGGGATATTTTAGTAGCTGAGACCACATCTCCCGAATTAATGCAGGCTTGTGCTAAGGCAGGGGCAATACTTGCGAATCAAGGTGGATTGTTATCACACGCGGCAGTCGTTTCAAGGGAGTTTGGAATACCTGGTATTGTTGGATTAAAAATCGCCACCCAAGTTTTGAAAGATGGTGATTTGGTTGAAGTCGATGCGGATAAGGGAATTGTAAAAATTTTAAATAGATATGAAAAATAAAAAAACAATATATGTTAAATATACCACACGAGACTTTTGTCTTCCGCTTATTGAGATATGGTCGCGAGCAGAAACAACAGACCCACGTCAGTGGACGAAAAAAAAGCAACCAAAACTGCCATATATGATTTTTGTTCGTGAAAACGGTTTTGTTTTTGACAATACAGATGTTGCCGGAATTGAATGGATAAAAAAAGAAATTTTAAAAATATCAAAATTCGATTCAAATTTTACATCAAAAATTGTCAGTGAATTTTATAAGCGAGTTAAACCAATTAAGAATATTTGGGAAGAGAAAAAAATATTAAATAGACATGAATTGGTTTCTTTTTTAGCACAATTAAGAGATGGGTGGGCATGGTTTGAGGCTGTATGGTGGATTATGGATATGGCAGATATAAAAAGTAAGGATTTTCGTCTTACAAAAAAAGCACGACTTTATACGGAAAACATGGTTCCATATAGCGATATTCTCATTAAAAAATCTTTGCTAAAAATATATCCCAGTTTTAGAGATTGTATCTATCAAGTTACTCTTGATGAAATTTCTACAAATAATATTCCTTCTGTAAAAGAATTAAAAAAAAGACAAAAAGGATATGCTTTTACGAACTCAACACTTTTTAGCGGACAAGGATTTAAGGAAATGGAAAAAAAGTTTAATATTCGTTTTGCAAAAGAACCTAAAATAAAGTCGAATATAAAAGAATTTAAGGGCAGTGTCGCATGTAATGGCATTGTTCGTGGAAAAGTAAGACGTTTAATGACTCGTGTTGATGTTAAAAAATTATTAAAAGGGGAAGTACTGGTTTCACCTATGACAATGCCTGATTATTTGCCAGCTATGATAAAAGCATCAGCCATTATTACTGATGAAGGTGGGGTAACAAGCCATGCGTCTATTGTCGCACGAGAAATGAACAAACCATGTATAATTGGCACAAAAATTGCTACACAAGTTTTGAAAGACGGTGATTTGGTGGAAGTGGATGCAGATAATGGGGTTGTAAGGATTTTAAAAAAATATGAAAAATAAAAAAACAAAAAATATGAAAAAAATGCTTATAGAAAAAATAAAACCAGAAAATTATATCAAATATTTTAGGACCGATGGTTTGATCGGCTGTTTACATAGTGAATTTTTGTTGAAAGGACCGTTGGGGAAAGGAATGCTTGTTATAAACAAGGATTTGGTTTTTTATTCTTATGTAGACAAAAAATATGAAAAAGATTGGGCACAGCAAGGGCTAGATTTATATGGGAATGAAAAGAAGTTCAATAAATATGTGCAAGATTTTAAAATTTATATAAAGCAAGCCAAGATTATTATTAAGAAATATAAAAAACCGATTGATAACCTGACCAAAGAACAATTTCTAGAAATAGTAGAATTCGTGGAAATTTTGTGGAAATATTACGGATTTCTTGAAACTCAATTTCAGGAATTTGCTTACAATACTTCCATTAAAAATGGGGATAAAAAAATGAAAAATAATCTAGATTATTCAGCAAAATTTAAATTTGAAGCTAGAGATATAATGATTGCCTATTATTTTCAAGGTGGCATAATCCAAAACATTTATAATTATTTTTCGAGAAAATATAAAGTTGATGGAGCCTATCTTTTCATGAAAGAATTACTCGGTCTTTTTGATGGAAAAAAACCTAAATCAAATTATAAAGACAGAAAGAAATGTTACGCAGTTATAAATTCTGATGGAAAAAACTCTGAACTTTCTTATCAAAACGCTTTGAAATTATACAAAAGATTTGAAGAAAAATTATCAGTAGGTTGCATTAAAGGGACAGTTGCGAATAAAGGAAAAGTTACAGGAAGAGCAATTATTGTTCCAATGTTTGATAATCATGCACAAATATCCATAATTGATAAAAGGATGAAAAAAGGGGACATTCTTATTGCTGAATCAACTAGTCCTGAAGTAATAGTGTTGTGTAGAAAGGCGGCTGCTATTGTTACGAATCAAGGAGGAATGCTTTCACATGCTGTAATTGTTTCGCGAGAATTAAAAATTCCTTGTGTAGTAAATACTAGAGATGCAACTTTGGTTTTTAAAGATGGAGATTTGGTTGAGGTTGATGCGAATAAGGGGATAGTTAAAATAATAGAAAGAGCCCAGCATTGTTAGTGCCGAGCTCTCTCGCAGAGGATGTTTCGTTATCGGCGAATTTCTTCTGCGATTTTGGGCATGACCTTGTCCAGGAGGGCAAGACATTCCCTGTAAGCCGGTAATCCCTTCTCCCAGGGGTTCGGCACGCCACCGTTTTCCTCGTTTGCTATGAGGACGATGGTGGTTTGTTTTGGGCCTAAATGTAACTTGACCATTTGAGCCACCGAATCATCTACACACACGATGTGCGAGTAGGAGGGGAGGTCAAGATCTCCAATCCACTGGCTTACGTGACCAGTAAGATCGATTCCCCTCTCCTTCATACAGAGGATTGAGAACTCGTTCGCAGGTTGTCCCTGTTCTGCGAACTGCATGTTTGAGCCCGCGCTCTCCACACAGTACTCGTCGCCGAGTAACCACTGGAGTATGACCTGCATCATCGGACTTCTGCACGTATTTCCCATGCAGACGCAAAGCACTTTTTTTATTGTTTTCACAATGCCTCCTATATCTGTCTACCCATTAGTTTCCTTGAGTGTGGATAATCACTCCGTACTTCCTATATAAAAGTGTAGCACGTTATTGTAACACTTGTCAAGTTGAGTAAAATCACAATAAAATAACGTTAATTTAACGAAGTTAACAAAATAGATTGATTAGGAGAATTTAGTTTTCTAATTTGTATTCTTGTCCGCCATGATATTCCATTTTTTTTGATGCTACTTTTGCACCGAGAAGGCAAGCTTCGTTTATCTTCATTCCATTCCACAAACCAAAGATAAGTCCAGCTCGATAAGCGTCTCCAGCTCCTGTTGGTTCGATTACTTTTTCTGGTTTTATAACAGAAATTTGTAATTTAATTTTGTCCCAATATACTTCGCTTCCATCTTTACCTTTCGTTTCAATATATTTTTTGGTTTTACTTATTAAATAATCTTTCATATCTTCTCCAATTATTTTTTCAGCATATAAAAATTCTGTTTCGTTTGCTATAAATAAATCGCTCAAATCCAAACATTCAAGTAGTTGAGTTTTGGTGAAAAAAGAAACAACTTGTCCTGGATCAAAAATAACAAAAGCATTGCTTTTTGAATATTTTTTAAATTCATTCAAATGACTCAAAATACTATTTGGAGTTCCGGGAGAAAAAATAGCAATTGAAATATCTTTAAAGTCATCTTTTGAAATAAGTTCGCTTAACTTAATAGAATCTATTTTTGAATAGGAATTTGGTTGCCAAATACCAATTTGTTCTTGAATTGGATCAGTAATTCCATAGAAGTTTGCTGTAAAATCTTGCGTTTCAATATGTGTTCGTAAATTAACGCCAACATCTTCCAAATGTTTTTTATAATCAATAACAAAATCTTTTCCAACTGAAGAAAATAATAATGGTTTTGCTCCCAAAAGTCCAAGTCCATAGGCAATATTTCCACCTGTCCCGCCAAAAAATTCTTTTTTACTTCCGGCAGTAAACATCATGTTTTGCTTCATAAGCACCCCATTACTAATACTAATGCAGTCTTTTATGGAATTATTTATAGAAAAAATCATATCTAACCCCACTGAACCATTAACTAAAATTTTTCCTTCGTTTTTTTTCATTAAATTTTAATCTAAATGGTTCCTTCTTGCCATTGCGATATGTATTTTTCTTGCTTAGGAGTTAATTTATCAATTTTTATACCAAAACTTTTTAGTTTTAATTCAGCTATTTTACGATCAAGTTTTTCCGGCAATATATGAACATTGTTTGAAAGTATAGAATAATCATTTAAAATGTATTCCGCAGCCAAAGCCTGGTTTGCGAAACTCATATCCATAACAGATGCAGGATGTCCTTCTGCACAACTCAAATTTACAAGACGTCCGCTTGCTAATACATATATTTTTTTACCATTATTCAATTCATATTCATCAACAAGATTTCTCAGAGTCTTTTTTTGTTTTGTAATTTTATCAAGCGCAACTAAATCTATCTCAACATCAAAATGTCCTGAGTTTGATAGAATACATCCTTCTTTTATTGTTTTTAATGCTTCTTCACCAACTACGCTGGTATTTCCAGTAACTGTGCAAATAAAATCTGCTTCACGAGCGGCATCTTTCATAGGCATAACTCGGAATCCATCCATAGAAGCTTCAATCGCTTTCACTGGATCAATTTCTGTAACAATAACATTTGCACCAAGTCCGCGTGCTCGCATTGCGAGTCCTTTTCCACACCAACCATATCCGGCTACTACAAAAACAGAACCAGCTATTAATCTATTTGTAGCTCTTATTATTCCGTCCATTGTTGATTGTCCTGTGCCGTAACGATTATCAAAAAAATGTTTGGTCATTGAGTCATTTACCGCAATAACAGGGAATAGCAAGGCACCTTCTTTTGCCATTGATTTTAGGCGAGTAACTCCGGTGGTTGTTTCTTCTGTGCCTCCTTTGACTGTTTTGATTTGTTCTGGTCTTTCTTTGTGAAGTAATGATACTAAATCGGCACCGTCATCCATTGTTATGACAGGTTTTGTGTCAAGAATCGCGTTTAAATGTGAAAAATAAGTTTTATTATCTTCTCCTTTTATTGCAAAAACAGGAACTTTGTAATATTTTACCAAAGCTGCTGCCACATCATCTTGGGTAGAAAATGGATTTGATGCACAAAGAGAAACGTTTGCCCCACTTTCTTTCATTGCGATTATTAAGTTCGCAGTTTCGGCTGTGACATGTAAACATCCACCGATAGAAACATTTTTAAATGTATTATTCTTTTTAAAATTATCTGCTATTCCACTCAAAACAGGCATATCTTTTTTTGCCCAATTTATTTTTTTTAAACCTTCCTCTGCCAAACTTATATTTTTTATATCGTATTTCATATGGGTTGATTGTATAATATTTCATTATTTATGCAAATATACAATTTGTCATTTTGTGTGTTTAAATATTGATGAAATATGCTAATATAAAAGTAAGTAAAAATTGTAAAAAAATGGAAAATAATAGTAAAAGTAATTATATCTTGCATACATCTGGGGCGGGTTTTAGTCCGTTGATGTTTGACTTTATTTTACAAAAAGACGCTTATGGCGCAGTTGATTATAGGATTTTGTATGAAGATAATATCTCGTATTGGTATTTAACAAAAAAAGGTAATAAACAGGCTGAGAGAATAGGAAGAAAAATGTTTGATGATAAATCTTATTGTATAATCACCAAGGATTTTCAAAAAATGAATAATTTTCTTACAAATTATCCATCACCAAAATTTAATGAAAAAAACATATTAAATGAATTCTTTAAATATGTCGGTTTTGCAAGAAAATTTCTTCATTTGTATAGATATTTTGAACAGCCATTTACTCAATCTTTAGAAAAATTTGTTAATAAAAATCTTAATGAAGAAGAAGTTTTCAATTATTTATCAACAATGAATGACAAAGCAAGAGCAAAATTGATAATTGATGATAAAACCAAAAAGGTATTGAAAAGACTTTTTGAGATAGGAGAAATGAAATTGGCACTTCATAAAAGTGCTGAAAAGTTTTATGGACATGAATGGCCAAAAATGATCGATTATATATCAAATAAAAGAAAAATATCTACATGTATAATAGAAAAATTAAGAATTAATGAAGTAAAAAAATTAATTTTGAACAAAAACATTAATGTTAAGGATTTAGAAAAACGCTCAGGAGGATGTCTAATTTATAGAAAAGGTGCAGAGGTTTGTTTTTTGTATGGGAAAAAATATATTAATTTTAAAAATAAAATTACTAGTCAACAAAACAGAAACATTATCGGTAAAACTGCATACAAAGGAACTGCAAGGGGTAAAGTTGTTTTACATATGTTTTGGGTTGGAACGACAAATATAAATGAAGGAGATATTTTAGTTACAGGAATGACAAATCCACAAATGCTCCCATATATTAAAAAAGCTGGTGCAATCGTAACAGACGAAGGTGGAATTTGTTGTCACGCAGCAATTATTGCTCGTGAGTTGAAAAAACCATGCATCATAGGTACCAAAATCGCGACCCAAGTCCTAAAAGACGGTGATTTTGTGGAAGTAGATGCAAATAAAGGAATTGTAAAAATAATAAAACAATGAAAAAGAAATTAATTTTTACAAAAGAACACTCAAGAGAATACTCTCTTTTTAGATTAGCGAGCTGGTATTATTCAATGAGCGGTGGATTAGAAAAGATTGTTGGATTAGGGCAGAAAGAGGCCTGTGCTGTCTATGGTGGTGGTGACCTTATAAGTATATATTATGAGCCGAATAATCTTAGAAAAGTTTTTCAAGCAATAGTTCAGAGATGTAAAGATAAAGATTATATTAAAAAAGAAATTAATAATTTTTTAGTTATATTT
>CAINLW010000057.1 GCA_903850545.1 uncultured bacterium | reverse complement strand
TTTGCAAAAGTTTCGGATGAAGATATTAAATGGGTTGAGTATTTAATAAACACTAGACCGAGAAAAAGATTTGCAGGTCTGACACCTCTTGAGGTATTATATAACAAAACTGGAGTTGCGATAGAATATTGAATTCAGGTTATCAAAAAAATTCTTTTGATATCGATATTATTCTTAACAAAGTTAACAAGGGGGTTGATGCTAGACATATATATTTATTATGGTATGTTTTTGGTAGTAGCACAAATAAACACAAATCTAAAAAACATACGGAGAACAAAATGAACACTAATCTGGTTGTTCCGGGAATTACCGATCTAACGACTTTGGATTGTCTAACTCGCGTTAGTAATCTCAAGTTGTATTGCAAAGCTGTAGAAGCGGCACTTACTGAAAAATGTATATTTTGCAATATCGACTCAGAAATCAATAAGGTTTTGGTGGGAAACGAATTCTGGCACGCATGGCAAAGTCCATGCCCAGAAAGGTTCACAAGACATCACTTCATCATGGTGCCCAAGCGTCATGTTAAAGAAACCGGTGATTTAACTAACAAAGAGAAGTTGGGGTTGTTTGATATCGTCTCTAAATTGGTTAAAAAGTATAAACTAAAGGCGCGCGGAATTCTGATACGAGATGGAGACGCCCGCTTTTCTTCAGGAACGATTCAACACCTTCACTGCCATCTTGTCGTTCCAGACGGTACAGGGAGAGTTGCTCTTCCCCTTTGTGACGGAGAAGATGTGGCGATGGAATGTTATGCAAGAGCAGTTGTTTTTGAAAAACTTCGCAATGGTTCTCCGATAGCAAATCTCACCAAGGAAGAATATAATCTGGTGAAGGATAGGGTATAAAAATACCTATCAAACAAAGAGGCGGGGTCTACGACCCCGCCTCTCTTACTTTTAATAATTTTTTGTGTTAATTATTATTTTAATAATTCACCAACTATCATATCCAATTGATTATATAGATAATCAGTGCTTCCTTCATTTATTACTGTAAAATCAGCTATGGCTATTGGTCCTGCCTGATTAAGATTTTCTATTTGAGAATAATCACGCAAAATAACCTCTTCTTTTTTTAATGGCCTAAAATCTCTATTTGCCAATCTTTCTGTACGAGTCTTCGGTGAAGAATATGTAGCTAATACAAAAAATTTGTCTCCAAACTCTTTTTTAAAAATTAAATATTCCTCCCAACTATAAAAACTTTCGAGGACAACACTGGAAGTGTTTAATAATTCTTTAACTTTCGGTAAATTAATGGTAGCAAAAGCACCCATTCCAAGTTTCCTCCTAAATTCTTCTCGAATTTCTTTTTCATTGTCTTGATTAATTTCTAATCCTCTTTTTTTAATTTCATCAAAAATAGGTTCGGGAAAATACACCTTGGGCCAGCCAGTTTTTTTAATTACATATTCAGTTACTACACTCTTTCCTGCTCCAGGTAAACCAGCAATTGCTAAAACAATATTTTTCATATTATTATGATTGGGCAATTTACATTAAATACAATATTAATAATTGACTTTTATCCTTATAGGATAACACTAATATATAATTGCCACACTCTTGCTTAATAAATGATATAATTTTATAATAGATTTTCAATTTATAAACAAAATGAAACGAGTCGTAAATGCAACTTTTGCAAAAGGAAAAGGAGAATATGAAAAAGTAATCAACTCAATAGAAAAAATTGGGCATTGTCCATTTTGTCCAGAAAATTTTAATTATCATAAAAAAGAAATCGTCAAAAATATTGGAAATTGGTTTATAACTGAAAATAGTTGGCCATATAAGAACGCCAAAAAACACTTCTTAATAATTTCTAAGAATCATAAAGAAAACTTCTCCGATTTGTCGTTAAAGGATTTTTCTGAAATTAAAAAAATCGTTAATTTCGCAATAAAGAAGTTTAATATTAAGGGTGGAGCTCTAGCTCTTAGATTTGGAGATACTAATTACACTGGGGCCACAGTTTGTCACCTACATTTTCATTTAATTATGCCGGAATTAGGTATTCCATCAAAACCAAAAACAGTTATATTTCCAATCGGTTAATTTAGAAACTAAATCGCAACTTCGGCTTTAATGTTTGGATCAGCATCATAATCGGTAATTGTAAAATCCTCATATTTAAAATCGAAAATGTTTTTTATATTTGGGTTAAGTTTAATCTTAGGTAGTTTTTTGGGGACCCTTTTAAGTTGTTCCCTGGCCTGTTCAAAATGATTGTTATATAAATGAAGGTCTGACATCGTATGAACAAATTCTTTTGGTTTTAAACCTGTAACTTGAGCTATCATCAACAACAACAAAGAGTATGAGGCAATATTATATGGAACGCCAAGAAAAATATCCGCGCTTCTCTGAAAAAGATGTAAGGAGATTTCTCCATCTGCAACAAAACATTTAAATATACCGTGACAAGGGGCCACAAAAACTTTATCCACGTCTTCTGGATTCCAAGCTGTTACCATGTGTCTCCTCCAGTCCGGATGTTGTTTTAATCCTTCAATTAGATTTGTTATTTGATCAATTTCTTTTCCATCAGTTGTCTTCCAATGTCTCCACTGTGCTCCATATATTCGCCCGACATCACCAACAGGTAAATTCATCTGCTTACATACCTCTGGTGTTGCCCACTCATCCCATATGGTTACTCCGTGATCTTTCAAAAATTGGATATTGGTCTCTCCTCTCAAAAACCAAAGAAGCTCGTATGCGATAAATTTAAAAGAAACTTTTTTTGTAGTCATTAAAGGAATTTCTCCATTTGATAAATCAAATCTCATGGTTCTTCCACAAACAGCAATACTTCCCACACCTTGAGGATCGCTTTTACCTTTTCCATTTTCTAAAACATCCTTCAATAAATCAAGGTATTGTCTCATTTTATTTATTTTTGTATTTTACAGCTAATAAATCAACCCCGGCAGATTTTAACATTTTCTCTCCGTTGAGATTCGAAGCGCCTTCAACAAAACAACATTTTTTTATGCCTGAAAAAAGGATGAGTTTTGCACATACTGGGCACGGGAAATGAGTAATATAGAGCTCGGTATTTTCTAAAGATATCCCCTTTTTTGCTGCTTCGGTAATTATTATTTGTTCCGCATGAATGGTTGGACTTAGTTCTTGTTTTTCTCCTGCTTTAACATAGTCTCTTATGTTTCCTACTTGATAAGGAGTATAATCATCCGGAATCGCCCTATTGTAGGCTTTTAGAATAATTCTTTTATCTTTTACCAACACAGCCCCAACTCTCCTCCACCAATCTGTACTTTTACCAGCTTCTTTATAAGCCTCTCCAATCATAGTTTCATCAGTAGTCTCGGAACTAATTTTTTCGTCTAGAGAGTGTTCTGCTATAACTGCATCTTTATCCCATCTCAAAAAAACATCTTTCCATATAATATTAGTGTTTTCTAAAAATTTTTCTTTTATAGTTCTTGAAACTTGATCATTGATCATCATAACGGATTTTCCTTTAAATTTTTTTATATCTTTTTCTTTAATTAAACTTACTTTTTTAATTCCTAGAGAATTCAAAAAGTTTTTACAATCTTTAAATCCAATCGAGGATATCTCCGCTTGTAAATCAGACATCTTTTCAACCAATTTCTGGTCCATAATAAAAATATCCGATATACTCTTTTTATTTTTATTTAGAAAATCCAAAAATCCTTTGTGAACAACTGGTACATTAATGATAAGTGTAATTTTCTTTGCCATAGATATTTATTTTTTAAGTTTACCGAGTTGGTCCAACAAATGAATCTTGATAACATTTTGAACAATGTCTGTTGATGAAGTAGAAAGTGCCTGTCTGGGTATGACTTCGAGTTTACCACATAGTTTTTTTATATTAACTTTTTGTTCTTTAGAATAACTATTACCATCTACAGCCACAAAAACATCTATTGGCAAATCTTTTATCAACCCGTATTGCCAGTTTCCTTTTTTATCAACATCATCAACTAAAGTAATGTAATCTATACAATGTTGATAAGACAACATTTCCATCCTCTCTCCTTCAGGAATTACCGGTCTCAATGGTCCTTTATATGATTTTATTCCTCTATCGCTATCAACTCCAACAACTAAAATATCGCCTTTTTCTTTTGCTGAGTTAAGATATCTCAAGTGTCCAATATGAAGCATGTCCCACGAACCTATAGTACAAACTATTTTGTGACCAAGCGTTCTGTGCGCGTTAATTTTTTGAATAAGATCCTTATGTTTTGGAACTATTTTGTTTATGTTTTTCATAAATTAAGTTAAATATAATTATTAAATGCATATAAATAATATATCTATATGATTCATAATGCAAACAAAACAATAAATTACCAACATTATTTACATTTATGCAACCCCGAGATTATACAGGTGAGATTTTAACTTGTTTTTAATAGGGATTAACGTAAAATATATATTGAAATGAAAAAAATTAACATAATCGTAGCTTTTGGAAAAGACAGAATTATCGGCAAAAATAATGACCTTGTTTGGAAAGGAGTTCCAGGCGATTTAAAAAGATTTAAAGAGATAACAACTGGACACCCTATAATTATGGGAAGAAAAACTTTTGAGTCTATAGGCAATAAACCCCTTTCCAATAGGATAAATATTGTCATAACAAGAAATCCCGAGCTTAAAATAGAGGGATGTGTTGTCTGTTCTTCACTTGAAGAAGCTATTAAAAAAGCCTCTGATATTGACGAGCAGATTTTTATAATTGGTGGAGGACAAATCTATAAACAAGCAATAAATTTAACTGATAGATTATACATAACCCTTATCGATGCCGAAGCTGATGGAAATGTTCTCTTCCCCGATTACAGTATGTTCACAAAAATTATTTCGTGTGAAAATATGCCTTCAACAGAAAAATTTCCTCATACTTATAAATTTCTTATTTTGGAAAAATAAAAATCAAAAAACGACTCAAGGACGAGTCGTTTTTTGATTTTTTAGTATTTACTTTATAACTATTTAACATCTACCCACGCATACTTTTTTGCTAAAAAGTTGCCTGGGCACGTCTCGGTTCGTCAACCTCCGACCGGTAGAAGTTAAAAACAAAAGATGTGCCTTTAAGCACATCTTTTTTATTATTTAACTTCTACCCCCATTGATCTTGCAGCTCCTTCTACCATTTTCATGGCGGCATTGATATCATTTGCATTCATATCAATCATTTTTTTCTGTGCAATTTCTTTTACTTGGGCTTTTGTGATAGTTCCAACTTTTACTGTATTTGGTTTACCAGAACCTTTTTCCACACCTATAGCTTTCAATATCATTCCGGCTGTTGGTGGGGTTTTTAAAACAAAATCATATGACCTATCTTCATAAACTGTAATGATTACTGGAAGAGTGTCGCCTATTTGAGCCTTCGTAGCGGTATTAAACTTGTTGACGAAGTCTCCGATGTTTATACCCGCCTGACCCAAAGCTGGACCTATAGGTGGAGCTGGTGTAGCTTTACCTGCTGGAATCTGAAGTTTTAATTTTTTTATTATTTTTTTTGCCATTTGATTGATTTTTAAGGAGTGAAATGACTATAAAAATCATCACCCTGTGAAATACTTGATAAAATAGAGGCTGTAAACATTTATATCACACGCAAACACATAATGCAATTTAATTCCCAATACTTATTTCACTGGGGTTAAAACTATGCTTTTCTGATTTGTAATAAATCAAGTTCTACCGATGTTTCTCTTCCAAACATAAGAACCATTACTCTTGCTTTTCCCTTTTCACCGTCAATTTCGTTTATTTTACCCTCGAGATCTTTGAAGGGACCGTCAACTATTTTTACCGTATCACCGATGACAAAATCTACGGCATGAGTGACTTTGTTTATATCCATTTTACCTAGGAAAAATTCGACTTCCTTTTCTGTAAGTGGTACAGGATGAACACCTGTTCCAACGAATCCTGTAACTCTTGGAGTATTTCTGACAACAAACCACGATTCATCGTTTACTATCATATCAACCAAAATGTACCCTGGATATATTTTTTCGTCCTGTTCTACTCTCTTGTTTCCCTTTATTTTAATTTTCTTCTCAACTGGAACGACAACATTAAAAATAAAATTTGCCATATTTAAAGACTCTATTCTTTGTTTGAGATTTCTTGCGACAGCATTTTCATATCCAGCATATGTGTGTATCGCGTACCAATGTCTTCCCCCTTCTATTGTTTGTTTTGCCATAAGATTAGTTTAAAATTTAAAAGTGATAAGATTGAAATTTATTTATATTAATAAATGCCAACAATACTTTTTAATCCAAGTGAAAATAAATAATCAAAGAATCCTAAATATACAGCAACGCCTATTGAGATAACAATAACAAGCGCAGTAAATAAATATGTTTGTCTGGTTGTAGGCCAACTAACATGCTTCATCTCTTCTTTTGTCTCTAAAATATAGTTTGATAATCTTGACATGATTAATTTCTTTATTAATTATTAAAATTTGTATTTTAAAACCCCCGACGGGGGCTACTTCAATACTGTACCATACAATAACCCCAAAAAGCAATAGGGCTGGCACTGCGTGCTAGCCCTATTGCTTTTATAATTTTTTGTTAAAAATTATCTAATTTCGTACGTAATACTAATATTCGAAGTAATTTTATTTTCTCCTGTTGGTAATATTGCTTCTACACTCTTACCCATTGCAGTTGGAGCTGCACTCATCATTCTGTCATAATATATTGGGGTGCTACCTTCTGAATATCCGACAATTTTAACAAGTTTTACTCCTAAAGCTTTCGCAAGTTTTTTTGCTTCACTTCTTGCTTGAACTATGGCTTGATCTCTTGCTTCTTTTAACAAATCGTCATATTTGTCATTTGTAAAAGTTAAACCGCTCATATCAGTAACATTCAATGTCCCCAAATCTGTAACCACTTTTCCTGCTTTTGTAAGATCTCTGATCTTTAAACTTATACTTTGTGTTACATCATATCCAGCAAGTACCTGTTTTCCACTATAAGGATACGTCTGTGTAGTTAAGTAATCATATCTTGGATAAATATTATATCCAGTAGTTTTTATATCTTTTTCATCAACTCCATTAGTCTTCAAACCTTCAATTATTTTAGTAATTTTTGTATTTACTGCATCAGATGCTTTTGCTACATCCATATTTTCTTCCATAACTGAAAAAGAAAGCGTTGCTATGTCTGGCTTCACTGTCAATTCCCCTTTTCCACTCACAACGATTGTATCTTTTGAAACGTCTTTACTTTCATTGTTATCACAAACTTTTACAAAAACAAAAATTAAAGCAATTATCAAAATAATTGCAAAAACTTTTTTGTGTCCATGACAACACTTCATTCCTGCACAACCACCTTCACAACACCCTTTGTTTTCTTCCATTTTTTTTCAAAAATTAATTTCTAATAATTTAATTCGACTTGCTTTCCTTATACTTATACTAAATACTTATACTTTTTCATTATAACATATTCTTGTTCTGTCTCTTATATGCAATTAATAAATTGTCAAAAAGTGACACCACTGTCATCGGGCCAACGCCTCCAGGTACAGGTGAAATCGCTTTTACAACACCAGAAACCTTTTTAAAATCAACGTCACCAAATAAATTGTCACCAATCTTCGTTATCCCTACATCTATTATTACTTGTCCTTTTTTTACAAAACCCTTGTTAATAAAATTGGGTTCTCCAATCGCAACAACAATAATGTCAGCACTTTTCGCCTCTTTTTTTAAATTTTTGGTTTTAGTGTGACAAATTGTTACTGTCGCGTGTCTATTCAATAAAGCAAGAGCTGTCGGCCTACCTACAAGAAGAGATCTGCCAATCATTACGACTTTTTTTCCTTCTATCGATATTTTGTAATAATCCAGTAATGAAATTATACCTTTTGTAGTTGCTGGAACAAATCCTTTGTTTTGACTAACCAAACCTTCAATAAGAAACTTTAGATTTTTTGAATTTAGTCCATCAACATCTTTTTCTGGACTTATTGCTTCAATAATTTTTACTGAATTAACGTTTCCTGGTAAAGGCATTTGAACAATAATTCCGTTTACTGACCGGTCTGAATTAAAAGATTCGATTCTTGAAATTATATCATTTTCAAAAACTTCTATATCGCCTTTTGGATTATCGAGCTGAATATATTCGACTTCAAAACCCAATCTTTCACCAAAAATCTTTTTTTGTTTTACGTAAACAGAAGATCTTTCGTCAGTTCCAACACGAAGAATAACAAGTTTCGGCTTTATTCCTTGTTTTATTAATTCTTTTTTTATCTTGCTCGCAATAAAATCACGAACTTTTTCTCCATCTAATATTTTCATCATTATTGTATTAAACAACATTTATAATGAAACTAAGGTTCCTGTATTTTGTTGTTATTTTTAGTCTACCAAACTAAACCGTTTTAGTATAGTTGTATTTATTAACCACATTTATTGATGGTTTTTTGAGTTTTTTGTCTCATAAATATCAAACGTTGAACCATTTTTTACAATAACCCAATCGACAGATTCATCCCATGGTTCCTTTGTTATTTTTGAAACTGAAAATTGTGATTTCTGTGCAACACCAATCCTAATCCAATTTTTAGGAATACTAGATAAAAAACGATCATACCATCCCCTTCCTCGTCCATGGCGCGTTCCAAAAATATCAAACGTCTGGCCAGGAACCAAGACACATACAAATTTATTTACATATTTTTTCCTACAGAAATTAGCCCAATATAAATAGTCTGAATTTTTATCATTTGGTAAACACATAACATCTGTAAACAAATCTTTTAAAAGTGGTATAGTTGCAACATCCACTTCATCAGATAGTGGTTGATATGTTATTAATGTATTACATTTTGATAAAAGTGATTTTAGTTTTTTTGATAGAATCATAACTTATCGTTAATTGTAACATTATTATAATATAGTAAAAAAAATGAAAAAGAAAGAAATTACACCCCTTTTGGGAAAAATATTAAAGAAAATCGCACCAAGAATTGGTGCGCGAGTCATATTGGAACCAAATTGGAATATCGTTGGCCAAATTATTTTTGAAAATGATAAAAAAAGATATTTTAGATACTCCAGTTTAGACCTAAACCCCTTAGGTTCTTCAGAAATTGCAAAAGATAAAGATTATGCAAATTATTTTATGAGGCAAATGGGATATCCCATAGTTCCAGGAAGTAAAACTTTCTTTTCAAATTCATGGTGCAAAGCCATAGGTTCTAAAAGAAATATTGACGCAGGTTGGCAATATGCTAAAAAAATTGGTCTTCCTGTAATAGTAAAACCAAACAGTGGTAGTCAGGGAATAGGTGTATTTCTTGTACATAATAAAGTTGAATTTTATAGAGCTATGCGATTCATATTTAAACGTGACCGTATTGGTTTGATACAAAAAGCTTTAAAAGGAAAAGATTATCGTCTGGTCATTCTCGATAAAAAACTTATTTCTGCATATGAGAGAGTACCACTAAGTGTAACAGGTGATGGAAAATCAACTATTTTTGCACTCTTAAAGAAAAAACAAAGCAAATTTATTGCCTCTAGTCGCGATACTCGTATAAAAATAAACGATTCACGTATTAGCGATAAACTACATCATCAAAAGTTAAATTTTAATTCTATCTTAGAGAAAGAACAGAAAGTTTATCTACTTGATAATGCAAATCTTTCAACTGGCGGAGATTCAATTGATATAACAAGTACAGTTCATCCAGAATTTAAAAACATTGCTATAAAACTTACAAAAGATATGGGACTTAGATTATGCGGAGTTGATTTAATGATTAATGATGATATTACAAACAAACCCGACAAATATTGGGTTCTCGAAATAAATTCTGCACCAGGTCTTGATCATTATGCAAAATCCGGCAAAATACAAGAAAAAATCGTGGAAGATTTATATATGGAAGTTCTAAAAAGCATGGAAAAATAGTTATATTTTATTTTGACCATCTCACAAAAATTCCACATGGCAAAAGTCTCCTTCCTTTCGATTCTTCAATGGTTAGCTCCCCCATCTCAAATTCACCACCATATTTTTGGACTAAAGGCTTTAGAGCATTGTAATAAGCCGTTGAAGAATAGCCAGCAGCATAACCATTTACTATAAAAAACAAAGGATTGTCTGAAAGTATTTTTGAACAATCTTCCAAAAGTTTAATAAAATCAGTTTCAATTTTCCATATTTCCCCCTTTCCTCCTCTACCAAAAGATGGTGGATCCATCACGATACCATCATACTTTCCACCTCGTTTTATTTCTCTCATTACAAATTTCCTTGCGTCATCAATAATCCATCTAACTGGTTTTTTGTCCAACCCCGAAAGTTCTGCATTTTCTTTAGCCCAGGTTATCGCAGATTTTGATCCATCCACATGTGTAACTTCTGCTCCAGCCGAAAGTGCGGCCAGAGTTGCTCCACCAGTGTATCCAAACAGGTTAAGCACCTTTATCGGTTTTGCATCTTCTTTTATTTTTATATTTGATTTTTGATTTTTGATTTTTGATATAATCCAACTCCAGTTGGAGGATTGTTCTGGAAAAACTCCTGTGTGTTTAAAGGCTGTTGGTTTAATATTAAATTTTAAATCATCAAATGAAATCTGCCATTCATTTTGCATGCTTTCATTTTTCTTTTTCCAAACCTTTCTATCAGCATCAAAAACAGCATCAACATTTTTCCATTCAATTTCAGATAGGGTTTTATTCCACAGAGCTTGCGGATCTGGTCTTCTCAAAACATATTTACCGTAACGCTCAAGCTTTTCTTCGTTTCCACTGTCTATAAGCTCATAATTTGCACTTGGTTTCGTAATTAAAATTTTAGGTTCCATTATAGTTAAACTATAGCAGAAAATGAAAGAATACAAAACATGAACCTGGATTCCCGTCTTCACGGGAATGACAATACTAAATACTATATACTTATACTAAATATCCTTTTAGCGTTCTCTAAAAGCTGCAATCTTACCTTTTCCATATCTTCCCCACGAAGTTCTGCTATTTTTTTAACAACTTCTATAACATAAGTCGGCTCATTTCTTTTTCCTCTGTAAGGAATCGGTGCTACCCAAGGAGCATCAGTTTCGGCATGAATTTTATCAAGTGAAATATTTTTAATTACTTCATCGTACTGATGAGCAAAAGTTATAACCCCAGTGAATGAAATTGTATAACCAAGCTCAACAAACTTTTTTGCCCATTCTAGATCCCCTGTAAAAAAGTGCATATTACCCCTAGCTTTACCCTCATATTTTTTAAGTATGTTATACGCATCTTGAAAAGCATCGCGAATATGGAGCATTAATGGTTTATTATATTTAATGGAAAATTCAATTTGTTTAACAAATTCTTTTTGCTGTTTTTGTTTATTTTCATCTGAAATAGCCTCCGCACCTTTCCCAACAAAATAGTCCAGTCCACATTCCCCCATCGCCACCACTTTAGGATTTTTTACTAAACTTTCAAAATCAGATTCATTAAAAACCTCCTTTTCTGATGGGTGTATACCAATACATGCCCAAATATTTTCATTGTTATCAGCAACTTTAACTGCGTCTTTTGAACTTGCAAGACTGGCGCCAACAGTAATGGTTGCAACACCAGAATCCTCCATTCTTTGTAAAACCTCCTTTAAATCTTTTCCGTAATCTTCAAAGCCAAGGTGTGAATGTATATCTATATAATTCATAGTATTTAGTATTAGTATATAGTATTAGTATAAATTATTAATAATCTCTGGCAGATTTTATTATACCTGAAATCAATTTACTTATTTCTATAATTTTAATTTCTAATTCTTTATGATCCTTTTCTAGCAAATAACCCAAATCTTTCGATATAAATATTTGACTCTGTAATTCCAAGAGAGAGCCCCGAGACATACTATAAAAATGAGCCTTGTCTTTTGCTGTCATACGTGCAAAACCCTCAGCAATATTAGAAGTAACAGATATTCCAGCCCGTCTAATTTGATTAACCAAACAAAATCTTTCGTCTTCAGGAAATTTTTTTGTAATTTTATATATTTCAATTACCAATTCATGCGCTTTTCTATAAGTAACCAGGTTTGTAAAATTTAAAATATCACTCATGTATTTTTATACTAATACTAAATACTTATACTACAGTTATTCCATCCTCAGGAATAACGGTATGTCGGGTTTTTTATTTTGTTTTACTAATTTTTTAATTTTATCTGATGTCTCCGGAAGTATTGCTTCTAAATATATCGCAATTTCGTATATACCTACAACTAGTTCTTTTATTATTTCTACCGCTTTTTCCTTATCAGTTTTTATGAGCTTAAAAGGTTGAGTTAATTGAATTTTAGCATCCATTTCACCTATTTTCTCCCAAATTATATTTGTAGCTTCTTGTAAATTGTATTTTTCTATAGCGTTTACAATATTTTCAGATATTTTAACTTCCCCAACGTTTACTGGTAAATCAATATTATTTTGTGCCATAGTCATCACCCTGCTTACAAGATTTCCAAGTCCATTTGCTAAATTTGCATTATAAGCATCTTTAAACATTTCTTTCGTAAAAGGGGTATCCTCAAATGGTGCTATTTCTCTTGCAACATAATATCTCAAAGCATCTGTGCCATATTCTGCAACAATTTCATTTGGGTCTATAGTATTTCCCAAACTTTTGCTCATTTTTATTCCACCCGATCCTGTAACAAAACCATCTATAATAATATTCTTTGAGTGAGGTAAATCTGCGGCCAAAAGCATAGCTTGCCACATTGAAGCCTGCTGACGAAGATTGTCCTTTCCACAATATTGCACCATTCCACTGGTGTCTTTTTGCCAAGTATTAAATTTTTCCATATCACTCGGCCAGCCAATTGCAGAAATATAATTTACGAGTGCATCAAACCAAACATACATTACATGATTTGAATCTGTAGGCACCTCTATCCCCCACGGCATCTTTGTCTTAAGTCTTGAAATGCTAAAATCATTCAAACCCCTTTCAACAAAAGATTTAATTTCGTTTAATCTATGATTTGGAATAACAAATTCTGGATTACGTTTGTAAATATCCATTAGCCTATTTTGAAAAACAGAAAATTTAAAGAAATAATTTTCCTCATCAATATATTCTATTTCTAAATTTGTATGATCAGGACATTTCCCATCTACAAGTTCTGAATTTGCTTTTTCAAGTTCACAACCAACACAATAATTAATAATATAATTTTTCTTATAGATAAAACCATTTTTATCACACAATTTCCAAAATTCTTGTGCTGATTTTATATGGTGTTCATCAGTTGTTCTTGTAAAAACAACGTCAGGTGATATTCCCAACAATGGAATAAGTGCTTTAAATTTGTCAGCGTATTCATCTACATACTCCTGTGGGCTAATTCCCCTCTCCTCGGCTTTCTTAAAAATTTTCAAGCCGTGTTCATCTGTACCAGTATTAAAAAAAACATCAAAACCTTGTATTTTTTTATATCTTGCAATCATATCAGCTCTGATAAACTCCATAGCAAAACCTATGTGTGGATCAGAATTCACATATGGCAATGTAGTCGTTATATAGAACTTTTTTGAATTTAGAACGGACATTCTTTAAATTTATTTCTTAATTTCCAAAACTTTCTCTAGCTCTTCGGCCTCTTTCCAAAAAAGTAATTTTCTTTTTTCAATGTCCTCAACAAATTCCATAAAAGCCGAGATCATCGGAACCGATAATATTATACCGAGAAATCCTGCAAGTTTAGCACCAATAATAAGTGCGAGTATAACAATAATCGGAGAAACGCCAATAACCTTTTTTACAACCAAAGGATATATAAGATGATTTTCAAATTGTTGAACTATAGTACAAAGACCCATAACAAGGATTGCTGAAGTAAAACCCCCGCCAACAAAAGCCATAAGTATGGCTGGAATGGCCGATATTATAGGACCGAACACTGGAATAATTTCCATAAAACCGGCAAAAACAGACAAAAGTAAGGCATTCTTTATATCAAGAATCATAAGTCCTAAATACAGTAAAACAGCAATAATAACCCCAAGCAAAATTTGTCCCTGCATCCATTGTCCAATTTTTCTCTGAGATCTTTTCCACAAATCAACAATATATTTTTCGTGTTTTATTGGAGTAATTAATCGTAGAAAATTAGCAACACCGTCTTCCTGAACAAGAAGATAAAAAGATAAAACAATTATCAAAATAAAAGATAAAAGTCCTCCGAAGATAGCACTTACTATTTTTACGAACCCATCGGAAACACTTGAGGAAAGATCTTGAATACTTTTTACAAGATCACCCAAACCAAAACTTGTACCGGAAACATTTGATTTTATTTGGTTTTGAGCATTCGAAATTAATTGATTCGGATTATTTATCCCATCAGATAAAGTTTGTACTACTTTTTGAGATATTGAAACATCTTCACTTTTAACATTTAGGGGATTCCAGAGTGTTGTTGATTCTAAATATTTTGGCATTTCTGTAAGAAAAGAAGAGGCTTCATCAAGCACTGATGGAACAAAGAAAAACATAAGACATATAAAGATACAAAGCATTCCCAAGTATGAAACTATCGCAGCTGGAATTCTTTTTACTTTATATTTACCAAACCAAATTATCAAAGGCTCCATTCCAGAAGCTATAACAACTGCAACCAAAACTACCAAAACAATGTCTTTTATAAAATATAAAAACCAAATTAATAAAATAAGGCAAATACCCTTAAAAAGAGATCCTGGAGTAATGTTTATATTTATTGCTTTATTTTCATTTTCACTCATAAATAAATAATAACACTTAATATGCAAATTTCAAAATAGCTTTTTGCTGTTAGCTATTAGGTGTCAAAAAACTCAAATGAGGGATTTTGCTCCGCAAAATCCCTCATTCGAGTTTATATATTTTCTAAAAACTTATAAGTTGTATTTAATAGCTAATTCTCAAGTTCCTTCCATCCTGAAATTGACCATCCGCCAGAAGGGCCACTGCTAAACGAAAGATTTGCCAAGCCTGTCTCATAGGTAACCGTACCACCCCCACTTATATATATTGAATCTCCACTAACTGAACGCGCCCCAGATCCTCCATTTACATTTACTTTTCCATATGGGGCAACTAATACTACAGCTCCAGCTCCTCCAGAAAGAGAAATTGCGGAATTATTTGTTGAACAAGGTGTTGTATTTGGACAAACAGAAGTTGATACAACAACTGGATAACTACCAACTGTTCCTGAACCCTCAAATTGTCCACCACCATCAATTTGTGCGTATTTATCTGTCACAAGAATAACACTGTTGGCACCGAGTGCTGGAGAAATTTTTACTTTCCCTCCACCTGTAACAATAAGATTCCCTTGTACCCACACTGTACCAGTAACTATAAGAGTTCCTCCACCATTTACGGTTAAATTACCAGTTATTTTTCTTGGACCTAAAACATCTCCATCCCAATCAACTAAATAATTACCATTATATGTTCCCCCGAGAACAGCTTCTGATTTCCATTGTTCAATATTCGCCTCTGAAACTGGCATTGAAACAGTCCCGGGAAGTTCTCTACTAGTGTTACAAGTTTTTCCATTGGCATTATTTACACCGGTCTGACAATAAAGGTCACCTGTAACACTTACATGACTTACATCTCCTGACCAAGCCATGTCTGTGGAAGTAGATCCGATATAAAAATAATTTCCTTCATTACCTAAAATTTTTCCGTGAACTGAACTTAAATATAGAGAAAAATATCCATCAAGACCTGTTATGTTCCAAGTTCCTCCTATTACACCTGTTTTTGCTACGCCTCTTGTATATAAATTATTTGCTCCAACAGTATATGTATCTGTTGATGTTTTTCCGCTTTTAACATCTCCTTTTATAACAAACCAGTAAGTTGTGTCCTTTGTTAAAGTAACACTTGAACTAAAAACTAAATCTATCCAACCATAATTTGTGGTTACAAGACTTGAAGAAAGTGTGGACTCCGCCAAAACAGAACCTGGATTTCCCGAATTATCTGACATTAAATCAACCTCAAAACTAGCAGGTGAATTTGTTTTTTTAATATATATTCTAATTTTTTGGATTACTGAGGTTGTCCCCGGTTGAAAACTTTGCGCGAAATCTCTTGAAGCACCAGTATTATTAAAGGTAATACTACTTGAAGGTGGCAATGGAGTTTCATTATTTTCATCTTTAAAAACACTCCCGCCAGAAGCAGCAATAGCTGAACCTGTAATATGAATACCTGCACCACCTAAAATATCTCCATTTGAGTAAACATTTCCAACAACACGAGAACCACCAGTTATAGTAAATCCTCCATCTCCTGTTTGAATTCCATAATTAAAAGACGTTCCAGATCCCATTACAACTTTTGTTTCTAAACTTTTTTTATAACCATTTTGATCGGATAAGGTGCTTATTGTTTTCCCATTTGTATCAGCTGTGATTTGGGTAATGGCATTATAACCATCTAGAGTTAATGTTTCTGTTGTTCCAAGTTTTGAGGCAAATGTACTATCTTTCAATCTATACATTACATCCTCCGCTCCAGCTTCTGAAAGATAATAACTCTGCTTTGCGCTCCAAATATCTCTAGTAGCAAAAATTTGTTTGGTTATCGGCGTAGCAAGACCAAATATAATTATAAGAGAAACCATCATAAAAATAACAGCGGTGAGTAACATCACATAACCATCTTTAATATTTAATCGTTTTGTTTTGTTTTGTATTTCTTCCATATACTAAATACTTATACTGTATACTATTTCTTAGTACGACCCCCTTAGGATAGCCGTTCCATAAAACCATTCGTTTTTTGTTATTCCGTTTACAGTAGTGTTTAATTGCATTTGTATTCTGACCGCTAACGATTTTCCAGTATTTATTTTTGTAAAAGTTAGACTTGTTACTAAAATATTTTTTGAAGTCTGTGGACCTATTAAAACAGCTGTACTTGAACTTGATCCTTCATAAAAATTGAGTGTGCTCGAAGAAACAGCAAATCTTACTGTGGTTGAGGCACTATTTTGTTTCATCTGAAGAATGCTTCCAGTGGCAGAAGGTAAATCGATATTTTCTGACGCATATATTTCCCTCAACATTCCCTCCATAGCAGAATATCCTGAGTTTCTTAAATTTGTTTCAGCGAAAGAAGTTCTGTTGGATTTTAAAACTACAACTAAAGATTGTGTAACGGCAATTGTAATAATTGCCATAAGAGCAGCATAGATTATCATTTCCACTAATGTGAATCCTTCCTTACGCAGACCAGACGCAAACTGGACGCGGACTAGTCGCGTAACTATAAAAACAGAGGTCTTGCCTTGGGGAGAAGCTTCGCTTCGGGAAAAGGCGAGTCCTCGGTTTTTTCCTCCACATATTTTTTTAAATAAATTAAGCATTTTTTTGTATTTTAAATTTTCGTTGAAATTCGCTTTGTTCGTATAATTTTTGATTTTGCGAAATCATGTCGCACAACCGTCCTATAAGTGCGACCGTATTTTACAAAATATCAGCAATATAAGTTGAAAGTAATTTGGTGGTGGTTGCATTTTTTAATTTCCAAGAAATAGAAACTGTTATTTTTTTGGTATGCAAATCTAAAGTTCCACCACTTTGAACGATTCTACCATTTATGTCTCTGTAAACAGAATTTGATTTGAAAGTCCTTGTAAAAATCGAGTCCACTAATGATATGGTCGAGGTTGCTTTCCAAATATTATTAGTTGAGGAAGACGTATCGAAATATAAATAATAATTTGTATTATCAGTAAAACTAGTGATGTTGCCCCAACCAGTATCACGAATTATTTTTACTGCTTCTATTCCCTCCCCGGCAAGATATGCGCCTTTAGTAGATTTCAAACTTTCTCCAGAACCCGCTAAATAAATGCTGGCGACTTCGACAAGCGAACCTAAAATAATTGAAAAAATAAAAACAGCAACTAAAATTTCTGCCAACCCTGATCCTTTTTTGTAATTATTTTTACTCATTTAAAATTTTCCTTATACTTATACTAGACACTAATACTATTATTATAGTTTCTCAATTACCCCAGTAGAATACACTCTTATTGTATTGCTTTTTGTTTGATCCTTCAAAACAGTAACGGTGATTGTTCCACTGGCATTTGCGTTTCCAGAAACATTATTAAAAATTACGTCAGTCCCAATTCCTGTGGAGGTGCTAATTGAAACCAAACTAGAAATCGTTAATTCTTTATTTTCTGTGCCATAACTATTTTTGAATGAAATTAATTTATTATTTAAAATTCTTACACCATAATCTGATGCATCTTTTGAAGAAACTGCCATTGATTTGGCCTCATTTAAAACAGAAATTACAGAAGTTGTCGTTGTGTCTAACGCTTGGCTTCCTCCAACATTACCAAAAGAAGAAACTGTAATTGAAACCAGAATCACTAATATCGCTATAACAATAATTATTTCAATGAGGGTAAACGCTCTTTTCTGTCTTTTTAAACCTTTAAACATTTTGTCTTTAATTTATTTTTTAATTTTCATTTGCATCCGTATTTTGTATTTCTATATACTTATACTAATTCCTTATACTATTTATTGTATTGAATCCGTCAAAGAATAAATCGGTTTTATAATTGCTAATGCAAAAAATCCTACAGCAATTCCTATAATCACCATCAAAACAGGTTCAATAATCGTCGACATATTTTTTGTTTTTTGATCCACAACTTCTTCATAAAAAAGTGCTACCTCTAGAAGCATTTCGGGAAGCTTTCCTGTTTCTTCTCCAACAACGGTCATCTCGGCAAGAAAGATTGGACACAATTTTTCGTTTTCAATAAAAACACTTGAAATCGCACCCCCTTTTTCTACCGTACTCATAGCAGTAGTCAAAATATCTTTATAATATCTATTTTGAACAACATCTCTTGTAATCGAAATTGCTTCAGTATAAGAAACACCGGAAGACAACAAAGAAGAAATGGTTCTGGTTAATCTCGCAGAATTTGTTTCTTTTACAAGCTCGCCAATAACAGGTAGTTTTAAAACTGTAAAATCAAATACTCTTTTACCAAATTTTGATTTAAGAAATAAGTAAAAACCAGTAATAATAATTATTACACCGAAAAGAACAAGGAGAATATCATTTTTAAGAAAATCACTTATTGCTATAATAGCCTTGGTAAGAAAAGGTAGTTCTATATTTAAATCTTTAAAAGTAGCTGTAATACTTGGCACTACCACAATCATCAGAAGTACTCCGATAACAATCATTACGGACATAATAATTCCAGGATATATCATTGCTCCCTTTATTTTCTTTTTTAGTTTATAACTATTATCTAATTGGGTTGCAACTATTTTCAATGATTGAGAAAGTCGTCCAGACTCCTCACCTGCCTTAACCATTGATGTAAATAATTTTGGAAACACATCTGGAAATTCCGAACAAGATTGACTCAAGGTTTTTCCGTTTCTTACATTTTGTTCAAGTGATTCAATAATTTGTTTAAATCTTTTATTTTTTATTTGTTTTTGCAAAATATTTAAAGCCTTTGCAAGAGACAATCCTGCATTTATCATTGATCCCAAATTTTGCGCAAAAATTATTTTTTGATGCTCAGGTACATAATTAAAAAAGGGTAGGTTAATTTCTATTTTTGATTTTTTTACTTCAACTGTAGAAAGAAGTGTATCTCCCTCCGCTTTTAATTCCTCGTATAGAGAAAATCTATCAGCGGATTCTTTTTCCCCTTCATATTTTCCTCCATCTTTTTTTACCGCTTTGAATTTAAATTTCATATGATACGAATGTTATGCGAATTTTACGAATCGATTACGAATAATCAATATTATACACTAAAATTACTAGAACTTGAAAGAATCATTTACTTATATTAATAATCCTAACTATTTTTAAATATCCGCTTCTAAAATTCACAAGAAAACCAAGTTTCAAACCTGTTTGTTGTAAGTAGTTTTGTATTTGTCTATAAGAATCTTTTGTCAAAAACCTGGTAGATTTAATTTCCAATAAAACCTTATCCTCAATAACGAAATCAGCTATGTTGCCAGAACCTGATATCGGCAATTCACGTTTATATAATAAATTTATTTCTTTCAATCTCTTTTCTAAAAGATCACCGTACTGTTTTTCTCTAGCAAACCTGCCCAAATCGTTGTGTACAGAAAACAAAACTCCATTAATTGTATAAGATAACTCAGGAAATATAACTTTTTCTCCTACTTTTTTATATTCCATTTTTAAATTTAGATTGATGTATTATTCGTAACATTCGCATAAAATTCGTACTTCATTCGTATCATTCGGGTAATATTCGTATGTTTATTCGTATATCGTTACTCCGTAACGACCCTCAAAACTTCCTCAATTGTCGTCATTCCTGTTACACATTTAAAAATCCCGTCTTCAATCATCGTTAACATTCCTTCTTTTTTTGCCTGATTTTCAATGTCTTGAGAAGTTGATCCCTTTATAACAAGATCCCTTATTGCTGGTGTCATTTTCAATACCTCGTGAATTCCAATTCTTCCAGAATAACCGTCTTTTGAATCTATTGATTCTTTCGCTTTATAAAAATAGATATTTTTCCAGTCGTCATTTTTTCCAACAATATTTTCCTCTTTTAATATTGCCAAAACTTTATCCAAATCTACAATTCTCGCGAGAGATGCCAATTCGTCTTTTGTTAAAATATATCTTTCTTTTGCTCCTGTAAGCTTTCTTATTAGTCTCTGAGCAATAACAATATTTATGGTTGAAACAAGAAGAAAAGGTTCGATTTTCATATCCATAAGCCTCGGTATAGCTCCGGCAGCCGAGTTTGTGTGAAGAGTTGAAAGCACCACATGACCAGTAAGAGCAGCGTTCACAGCAAGAGAAGCTGTTTCATTATCTCTAATTTCCCCCACCATTATTATATCTGGATCTTGTCTTACTAAAGATCTAAGTCCATTTGCAAAAGAAAAACCAATTTCGGGTTTTACCTGAGTTTGGTTTATTCTAGCCACCTGATATTCAATCGGGTCTTCAATCGTTGCAATGTTTACACCTACTGAATTAAGTAACTCTAATATTGTATAAAGAGTTGTTGTTTTTCCACTTCCTGTTGGACCTGTTGTAAGAATCATTCCATTTGCTTGCTTCATTGCTTCATGTAATCTTTCAAGATTTACGCCGTGAAAACCCATAGTCTCTAAAGAATACGAACCAGCATTTTCTCGCAAAAGTCGCATAACCGTTTTTTCTCCAAAATATGTCGGTATGATAGAAACTCTAAAAGAAACTTTTTCTCCATTAATATCGGCATTAAATCTTCCGTCTTGCGGTAACCTTTTTTCATCAAGTTTTAAATTTGAAAGCACTTTTATTCTAGCGGTTATACCGGTGGCGGCAATTTTTGGAAGAATCATCGCGTCATGCAAAAGTCCATCAATTCTATATCTGACAAGCGCGTCATTTTCCATACATTCGATGTGAATATCTGAAGCGTTTTGTAAAGCTGCGTGTTTTAAAAGCGTTTCAACAATACGAACAATGGGAATATCTTCTGCCATTTTTTTCAAAGAATCTTCCATACTCTCCCCTTTTACTCCAATCTCCAAACTACCGGAATCTTTTAAAGATTGGATATCTTTTTGTATCAAATCGCCAAACTCTGCTTTCAAACTTTTTTGATATTGAAGTATTGCATTTTTTATTGACGAAGAATCGGTCAATCTCGGTAAAATTTTTAGTCCAACTTTCTTTTTTACAAATTCAATCGTAGATAAATTTTGAATATCAAGCATCGCCACTTCAAGCGAATCAATGTTTTTTCTATAAGCTATTATATTATTCTTTCTTGCTAGGGGTTCTGGGATAAGAGAAAGCACAGACAAATCGATTTTTTGATCTTTTAAATCAACAAAAGGAATACCCGACACGTAAGCCTGAGCTCTACGCAAATCATCTTCAGAAATTTTTCCCTGACTGACCAAGACCTTTTCTGGAGGATCTACTATTTTTCCCTTATTGTAAAGATTTTCAATTTCATCATACTCTGTCTTTGTAACAAGACCTGTATCAATTAAAAAATCTTTTAGTTGTTTGTTTTCTAGGATCATGATTGATTTTCTTAGCGAATGATAATGAGCTTTAGAAAATCATCACCCTGTGAAATCCAGCTACTGCTGGAATCCGCCTTAAGCGGATATTTCACTGGGGTAACTCTCGTTACCAAATCATTCTCAGTAATTATACCAGAAAATAATTAAGTTCAACAGTAAAATATAAATCAATAGAAAGACGGCACGTTTACGTGCCGTCTTTCTACTTTCAAATTTACAACTTCATTTTATATCTCCCCTCCAGAAGTTGGACCCACTTTCATTGTTGTGGTTGCATGACAGTATGTTGTTTCGCCATTAACTTCACCAGTACCAGTAATAATTTTTGTACCAACTGTTGTATAAATTTTCTCTAGCGGATTTCCTATCAAATTCAAAACATTGGTGCCATTCCATTTATCAACAGTTACCGCTCCCATAGGGTTTCTCATTGTCCATTTTGTGTTTTTGTTTACTAAGAATTTTCCATTAATATCTGGACCTTGTGCTTGTGAAGCAATACAATATGATCCAACTGTTCCTGATCCTCCATTAACAGGGCAGAAATCTACCAGAGTAGGTTCTACACCACCAGAACATCCATTTGGAATACCAGAATCTATAGTTTTGACTATTATGCCATCTTCGCAAACTTCTGAAGAATTGTCATAATTGTAGCCAGTACAAGGACTGCTCTTTGGTATACATGATTGTTTTTCAAGTGGTGGATTTTCACTAGGACAAATAATATAATGAGTTTTTATTGGTGTAACTGGAGTCCTATAACCTTCGGCAGGACAAGTTTCTGGTGTCCATTCATAATCATACCCTATGCATGTACAATCTGGCCCAGAACAACCATTGCAACCGAGTGTTGTTATCCCTATTGGTGCTGATACAGAACCTATACATCCAGCTGGGGTCATAGAGTAACCTCCTTCTTTGCAAGTTCTAGTTTTTACTCCATTCAAACCACAAGATCCATATTCTCCCCAAGAAGTTGGATTGCAAGCAGTAACGCCCTTACAAGGAGGGGCCACATTCACAGTCAAAGAAGTCGTCTTTGTTGCTGAATGATCGCTATTTGAACAAGTGGCAGAAAAAGATGTTGTGTTATTGAGAATTCCTGATGTGACAGAACCTGACGTTGCAGTTACGCCAGTATTAAATGCATCTTCTCCCTTTTTAAAACTACAAGAATCAGCGTTGGTTGAGCTCCAATAAAGAGTTGTGGAAGCTCCTGATAAAATAGTTATAGGAGAAGGTGTGATATAAAAATTTACCGTTACAGAAGGAGAGGCTATTACATTTACAATTGTAGATGTGGCTACTGTCTGCGGAACAATAGCTTGCGATAATTTAACTCCTGTAAAATCAATCATATCAAAACCAGAGGCATAGCCTGAGAGGTTTCCATCATTATCCACTGAAACGCCATAGCCTGTTCCCTTAAAGCTTATCCATCCATTCCAATCACCAGTAGTAGTGTTTTCCATAGTGGAACAATCACCAAATTTTGTTCCAATACATGCTCTCGCCCATCCGACTATATTGTTTCCAACTATTTTTGCATCCGATGCTGTAGTTCCTACTGTTGATGGGAAACCTAACAAGTCTCCAAATTTTATCCAACCCATATTATCTGACCATGCATAACCAGTTAAAAAACTGGCATTATTAACAGGTGCTGTCAAAAAAACTTCATTATTCACAACTGAATAAGTGCAGTCTTGATTTAATATTGGAGCCACACCGTCTATACAATTTGGCGAATTAATTACCGTTTCATATCTTTTTCCTTCAGGTTGACAAGCACCCCAATCAGAATATGTATACGAATCTGTAGTACAGACAGAAATAGTTTTCTGCTGAAACATCGGAATTTGTACGTTCGTAGTAAAATTTTGGAAATAACCAGAAGTTACATTTGGACACTCAGTAGCATTTGAATAGTGTAGTGGCCCGACTGACTTCATTGATAAGTTTGGACTCATGAAATTATATTCCTGAAATACTCCACTGTAAGAACAGGAGTAAGAACTGCCACACGCAGAATAAGGGGCGTATGCGCCAGCAAGAGAACTCTTTATCCAATATCTTCCATTGGTGTTATAGCCCAAAGCTAAACAACAATTTGTCCCGACACAACCACGCCCAGTATAAGATGTAAATTGAGTATTATTCAACATTTCTGTAAAACCACCTGTAGTCAAACAGTTTGACAAAGAATTTACAGAAGCAACAATAGCTGCATCTTGGGTACTATAATTGCCTTGATAATTAATATGTGTAAGACTTGAAGAACTTTGTATAAAAGCTCCTAAATCATTAACCCATGGTGAACAATTAAATGTTGGGTTCGAAGAACTCGGAGTTCCAAAAACAATTCCTTTATATAAAACTGTCTGTGCTCCAACTTTCAATATTGGCAATACGTAGAATATACAAATTAATATTAATCCTGCTATACCTAGAATTATTAAATTTTGTTTTAGTGATTTAGTCATTTTTTTTAATTCATTTTAATAATCAAAGTTAAAAAGATCTAACGGCACGGACGCGAAAAATTTGTTCCTTGCCACTCACAGCTGGTTCAAGAGGATTCATATAAGTGCTAATGGCCCATGCATGGTTACCTGGAGTAAACGTTGCAGGAATATATGCCTCCGATGAACTCCAGTAATAACTTCCATTTCCATATGCATCTCCGTTAGAAAAACCACCAATAGCTACTTTATTTACAATTAATTTATATAATTCATCACTAGATGGCAAATACCAATCACTGTACCCACCGCCGTTATAAGCTCGAGCTAAACCTGCGGCATAACTATTAGCAATAGCTCCCTGACTAGCAACAATATTATTTGTGTTTGCTAGTCCAGTACCTAATGTTTTTGCTCTTGCACTCGTTATTGCTATACCACTTCCATTATACCATCTTATACCCGCACTCTGGTCGACTGTTGCCGCTATTAGGCCATGCTTTACGCTAGCGTCATAACCAGGATCACCTGATTGTAAAATATAAGCCAACTTACCACCCTGGTAATTATCACCTATAGCGAGTTGCGGAATCACATTTGCAATTTGAGTAGGAGTATTTCCTCCAAAACTTATCTTACCCATCTTAACCGATTGAGCATAGCCAGAAAATTTTCTCGTATCATTTACTGGGTTTCTATTTGTGCATGTTGTCGTAAAAACTGTAGTTGATGCAAGGGCTTCCGATGTTTTACCTAGATTTGAGGTTGAGGTTGAAAAAACAATAATGTCACCGTTCCCCATTTTTTTGGTGGTCGTACAAAAAGTGGTATTGGCTGAATTCCAAATGATATTTGTGGAAGCATATTTTGAAATAGTAGAAGAAGCTGCCTTTAAAGTAAGAGAAATGCAAGATCTAGTAGGTGTTGGAACAGAACCTTCACATCCAGACGGAATTATTGTATATGATCCGGTACAAGTTTGGCTATTATCTACACAAGTTCCCCAAGATGTACAAGAGTTCATATCTGTAGTACAAACTGGAGGAGGAATAATTGATACTATTACAATACCACTAGTTGTTACAGCGGCGTTTTTAGAGGTTGCTGTAAAATCACAGGTTGCTTTGAATGTGGTATCGGTTGTTATAGAACCTGAATCTGCCTCTGAACTAATTTGTGGTAGAAATTTTTTTACTTTTCCATTACCTGTATCCGCGACGTATATATTTCCTGATGAATCAACAGTTACCCCCTCTGGATTATTAAATTGACTGTTATCAGAACCAGTCGAACCAAATTTCAAGAGAAAATCACCATCTGGACTAAATTTTTGGATACGATCATTAGTACCCGCCTCTGCAACATATAAGTTGCCCGCAGAATCTATTGCTATTCCTTGTGGGTTTGTAAACTTACCGTCTTCAGAACCAGGACCTCCAATGGTAGAAAGTGGAGTGTGGTCAGAATTAAATATCTGAATACGATTGTGACCTGTATCTGATATATATATTGCACCTGGATTTCCTGAGGAAGTTTTATTAATTGCTATACCTGAAGGACTGCTTAATTGTGCACTTCCAAATGCCGTCAGAAAAGTTCCGTCGGTATCAAATTCTTTAATACGGCCAGCTACTTCTGCTTTATCAACAACATATAAAAAATTGTTAATAGCTGTTATTGCTGACGGTTGAAAAAGTAGCCCTGCACCAAAATAAGTGTTTGATGTATAAGTTCCTTTGTTATTATCAAATATTGCAATGCGATTATTAGTACCCGCATCTGAAACATATATATGGTCAGGATCACCTGAGCCAGGAATTACGTTTGTTGGATTCGAAAAAGTATATTGTGCAGGACCTATGTTGGTAACAAGAGCACCAGTAGAATTAAATCTTTGAAAGGTTTTATTTCCTGTATCTGTAACATACACAAAATCTGCACCACTAACCGTTATACCAGTTGGGGATGAAAATGTTCCTTGTAATTGAGAGTCTGGTGCATATATATATTTATTAGGTGTAGTTGCCAGAGTATTATTTTTTGTCCATGACAAAACTACATTATCTCCAACACTTTTTGTTATTATACAATTAGTACTGCTAGTAGCATTCCAGGTAATTGTTGTGTTTGCACCATTAGCTACAGTTGTTGTTGCAGCAGTAATTATTGGAAATGGAATTGGTGGTACTATTACGGTTGTAGTTGCTTCTCCAATTTTTGATTCACCCCTATAACAAGTAATCTTAAATTCTTTGTCAGATGTTAAAGTTCCAGAATTAAACGATGTGTTAAACTCAGTAAGTGGTCCGTTCTTATCTCCCCATCCCAAGTCTTTACCAGTTATACCATATTCACAATTAGTAATATTTGTCGCACTAACATAAATTTTTGTATAATTTGTATCTATTAGTGGATTAGTTCCAGGAGAAATCTTAATAACAGAATTGGGCACGGAGCTCCCACTACCCGTGCTCCCACCCCCACTACCATCAAGCGCCTTTCTTATTCCTTCATATATACCAGTTGGTGCATCAACAACCACAGCTTTAACCACATCATATGCTAAGGCTACTGTTTTGCCAACGGCAACTAATGGCGCTGTTGCTATATCGGTGACACTCTTAACAACATTATTTACCCACTTCTTTTTCGCATAAGAAACCTGGGGAGTAGAGAGGAATAAAAAAGAAAGAATTAATACACCGGCAATTAATTTTGTTGTGTGACTTTTCTCTTTGTTAAAAAAGATAAAATTAAATAATTTTTTCATTTTTATATATTAATTAGTAATTATTAAATTATGTTTTATATTATATCACAACAAATAATATTGTCGTAATATTATTTTTTAATGTCTTTCCTGTGTTTTTACAAGAACAATATAAAACAAATAGACAAAAAGTAACGATATGAAAAGATAATCTCCAAAATATGTATAGATAGTTTTTTTAGGATTGTCTTCCACAAACAATTTTCCACTCAAAAAATGATCTTTATCTGATTTTGCTTCATAAACAACAACACCTTTCTTGTTTATAAATGCAGACGAACTATTCATATCACTTCGTATGAATGGGAGATTGGTTTCTGTTGCACGAAGTTGTGATAACACCAAATGAGCATTTCCTAAAACATGATCTTCAAATATTGATGAATTTCCAACAGATAAAATAATATTGGCCCCTAGTAAGCTGTCATGTCTTGCCAAATATGAATAATTTAATTCAGAACAATTTAAATTGCCAAATCTCACCTTATCAAAAATTACCAATTTATCTTCTTTTGATGCTGTATATTCATACGGATATTTAATCACTCCACCTCCCCTAAAATAATCTGAGGTGAGTTCATAAAATGGGTGTATGTTTCTTTTTTGATAATAGTTAGTAGTAGTACCATTAAGAAAAAAATCAGTTTCATCAAAGATGTTGTACCCTTCTTCTTCCCTCACCGTGTCAGACCAGTGAATAAATTTAGTGTTTGGCGGAATAATTTTCTTAAACATATTATTTATATCTTCAAAAGTTCCGCTAACATAATCATTCCTAAAAGGGTTATTTTTATATATTGTAATTAATTTAACAATATTAAATGGATAAATAATATAGTCCGGATGGTTTTTAACTGCTTCACCTATCAAAGATTCTGTTGCTGAATTTAAAACAAAAACTCCATCTTTCATTTCCGAATACTCATTAAAATTTTTTGATTGGATACTAGAAAATGAAATTTCTGTTCCGCTACCATTTCCTGATTTTAAATAAACGTTATTTGAAAAACCTATAAACAAAAGAACGAAAAAACAAACAATTAAAACTTTTATTGATTTTTTGTTAATACTATTAATAATAAAATAACCTATAAAAGCATTAGTTAGCACTATAATAAATGAAACAAGAAACCTTCCGCCGATACTAGCAAAACTTAAAATGGGATTGAATGAATGTGCGATGAAAGCAACCATTGTATAGTCATAGTCTTGAAAAACCAATTGACGAACAAACTCAAAAATAACCCATAATGATGCAAATATTAGAACATCATAAATATTATTTTGCTTAATTTGTGTATAAACGACCCCAAAAATTCCAAAAAAAATCGCGCAAACAAGCGCAATTATGAATAATAATAACGCACAACTATAAAGCACAGATCCAAATATGAGAAAAGAAAAAATAAAACCAAAAAGAAAACTTGACCAAAAGATACTTTTTAATGAAACTTGTTTATTTTCATTCAAAATATAAAAATATGGAACAATCGCTATAAAACCGAGTAGCCAAAAACCAAACACAAAAGATGATAAAAAGAGAATAAAAGCTGAACAAAAAGAGTAAAAATAGATTTTTTTCATACAAGTATTATCTTATCAAGAATAATATTTTATAGCCATGCCATTGCTATACAACAATCAATTAATAGGGGTTCGTTAATAACAAACTCTTTTTTATTGTATCTTCTTATACCTTATACTAAATACATATACTATATACTAATTTTACCTCTCCTGATTCGCCCCGTCATCTAGTTTCATCATTGTTGAAGTTGAACAATATGATGTAAATGTTTGTACCACTGAATCTACTGAGATAGTTCCGGTTGTTTCAACGTTCATATCTTTTAATCCAACTTTTGTATAAATTTTATTTAAATATGGTATATCTCCAGAAGTTTGGGATACATTTTTACCACTCCATTTTCTGGTTATAATACTTAGTGGATCAAAAGATTGTGTTATCTTCCAAAGTGTATTTTTATTTACAATATTATTTTCTGGAACTAAACAAGTTGATTTTGGGACAAGTGAACCGCAAGATTGGGATGTTATTGGTTCAACTTCACCTCCAGAACAACCTTCTGGATATCCGAGAGGTATTCCCGTCACTGTCATCGTGCCGAAAGTACTTGTTTCTTTTTCATCAGAACCTAGACACGAACCCCAATCATAAGAATATGATTCACATTTTGAACTACCTTGAGTACATTTTTGAATTAACATTTTAAAATCTTCATCGGTGTTACACCCTGATGGATATCCATCAATTACTGTTCTTGTGCGTTGCCCCATATTAACTCCTGAATCAGGACATGTTTCTGGCATCCACTCTGAATATATTAATCCCTGACAGTTGCCTCTGCCTCCGCCACCATCAACGCCACCAACAACACATTTTTTTGTTGGAGCGTCACATGTATATTTATATCCTCCATCAACACAAGTTTGTGTTCCATTAATACAAAGTCCCCAATACCCATCTGAGCATTCATTATTAATGTTGCAATCAGGATTTGGCTTTATATTTACCGTCGCCGAATTTATTCCAGTTGCAGTATGATTGCTGTTTGAACAAATAGCAGTATAAACTGTAGCGGTATTAAGTCTCTCTGTTATATAAGAACCAGAAGTCGCAGTCGTGCCAATATCAATTGATACATCTCCTTTTTTAAAAGTACAAGAACTTGCATCGGGTGAACTCCAAGTAATGGTTGATGTACTGTTTTTAAAAATATAAGAAGGACTTGCACTTATACTAGGTGGTGCTATTAAAGAAATGTCTGTTAAAGAGGTATCTGTTGATTCTAGTTTTACTCCATAAGTATTACCATCAGCAGTAGTTCCATTAAAACTAATCCAGCCTACTACATCAGATCCCCAAGCATACTCTGAAAAATTTGGATTATTAAACGAAACTTCGTAGGAAGATCCATGTGTACCAAATCCTTTAAAACTAATCCAGCCATCCCAACCGTCTGTTCTAGATCTTCCACTACAACTATTGTTTGGTGATGTTTGGTCTTGTTCAGTATCATACATTCCTGCACAAGCTCTTGCCCAACCAACAAGTTTACCTGAAACTATTCTGGCACTTACTGAGACTGATCCGCCATTATCATTAATTGGAAAGCCAGACAAATCAGTACCAAATTTTATCCATCCAATATTATCAGACCACGCATAACCATTGAGAACCCCTGTCGATTTGTCCATAGAAACACCGTACTCTGGCCCTTCAACAAGTGATATTTTGGTAACTGTGCTCGAATCATCAGAACTCGTGATTGCATAAATATTGTCAGACGAATCTATTGTAATAGCGGAAGCTCCGATACTTGCATAAATTTTTTGTTTGCCATCTTGAGAAATTTTTATAATAACGCCTTGAATCGTAACGTAAACATTACCAATAGAATCGGTTATTATACTACCTGGGCTAGAACTAAAAGTTGCAAAGGTGGTTGTTGCACCAGCAGGAGTAATTTTAGTAATATCAAATGAATCTGCATTTGCTGTATAAATATTACCGAATTTATCTATTGCTATGTTATATGGACCAATTCCTGTATTTCCAAAAATGGTAGATACGCCGTTTGTGGTAATTTTACCAACACTCTTTGAATTACCATTTCCTGTATAAAAGTTACCAGCCGAATCCATAACTATACCAGAAGGATAAGACCCAAATTTTGCTATTGTGGCAAAAATAGATGACACGCCTGCTGGAGTAATTTTTGTAATATTATTTGATTGAGAATTCGTGACATAAACATTGTTGGCTGAATCGGTTACAACTCCACGAGTCCCTTCACCGGGGCTTAAAATATGAGTTGATACACCCGCTGGGGTAGTTTTGGTAACATTATTTGTTTCCTCATCTGTTGTATAAATATTACCAACTGAGTCGACTGCTATCCCCAATATAGTTGTCGAATTAATTGAGCTTCCAATATTGGTTACTACACCAGTTGGAGTAATTTTGGTGATATTACCTGATCCTGTGTTTGCTGTATAAACATTACCAGCCTTATCTACTGTTATGGCTGTAGGATTGTCACCGGTTGTTCCTAAAATTGAAGTAGCTGGCTGAGAAGAAGTCTTTCCTCTAAAACTTATCCAGCCAATAGTGTCTGACCATGCGTCACCAGTTAAATTAATACTATTAGTTGGCGGTACATATGTACAACTATTGCTCAAATTTGTTGGACTAACTCCACCTGAACAATCTGGTATATTTGTAACGGTTTTATACTGTTTACCGTTTGGTTCACAAATTCCATATGTTGAATATTCATATGAATCTGCTGTGCAAGGACTTAGAGATTTAAATATCGGTGAAAGCGATTGATCACTACTTACCACGATTTGACATTTATCAGCACTCCCAACACCACATTTTTCAGACCAAAATGGTTCGCAGGTTCCATCAGTAATACAATCACCGACCCAGCCATAAAATTTTGATAGTGGATCAGCCGTAACCGCAGTAAGAGTAAGATATTTATTAGAAAATTTTGCTTTTACAGTTTTATCACTATCCATCGTGATTTTGCACTTATCTTTGTCAGTACCAGTACATGCCCCCTCCCAACTAACAAACATCAAACCAGAATTACTAGGTACATCAGCAGTTAAATTTACTTCATTGGTTAAATTTACTTCATTTAAAGTCTCATATTTTTGTTCACACGAAGACAAGTTGACGTTACAAGGTGTGTTTCCACCAACAATATTACCAATACCAGTTTTGCTAATAGTTAGAGTTTTTGGGGATTGTAGTTTAACAATATTAAATTGACTAGTACTAAATCCATCTGTGCATTCGCCCGCAAAGTTATTACAACTAATCTTCACGCGATATTTGTCACCGGATATATCACTAGGTAAAACAACTTGTGCAGATCCTTTATTTACAGCATTTTCCGCTAGTGTTTTAACAGGAACTTCTTTTATTAGCACCGGCTCAGGGTTTGTTAGTATTGGAGAATATGGTACATCAACTGTTCCACTTTTTGCATAAGAACAATCAACTTTAGATTGATAAATCATACTACTGGTATCATAATTTGATGCTTTCCATATATCTACACATTTCAAATGTTCTTGTGTATAAGTAGTTGGACATTGAAACAATCCTCCTTCCACATACTTACCACCATTACCATCGCAAGTGTCTGGTGGGGGTGGTATTAATTTTATATAAGGAACACCATTTTCAAGATACCAACCAACTAGGTCCATCTTAGTGCCGTAGTAACTATTCGTACAATAACCTGACGTTGGATCAAAACAAGTGGTCGTCGCATTAACAAAAGAATATACGGGTGCTTTAGTTCCTATATCACTGTTATTATATTGGCAAGTAACATTACGCTCCCAATACTTATCTGGCATAGTTTTTGATCTTGCAATATCCGTACAACTAAAAGTACTTGACGCTGGAGAAACGGTAGGACATACATAAATGCCATTATTAATATCTGTACCAATATTACCGTCGCAAGTATCATGGATCGCAGACCACTTACCTGAATCCCAATAATTAAAATCTCTAACATTCTTATAAACCCAATAAGCAGGAGTGGGCTTATCGACAAAAGGGGTGGCAATATATGCATAGTAAGAATTATAATCCCAATCACCCGATTGAGACTTGATTGAATAACGTGGTATTGTTCCACCTGCATTTATATAAGAACAATCAACATAACCCTGATAGTATATCCCCTGAGTTGCCTGCCATGTATCTACACATCTTATATGTTCACTCGTGCTAGTTTTTGGACAAGAATACATTCCTGTAGTTGCTGCGGGCGAGGAATCACCATCACAAGTGTCTGGTGGCATTGAACTTATAGTATCATACTGAGCTACTGGTGGTGATGTGTTACTCGTGTATAAATAACCGACCATATCTGCTTTTGGTGGATTGCCGATAAACCATCCCGAACCGGAGTAATATGGGGTGCGAATCTCTGAGCCAAAAACAAGAGAATATACTGGGACTTCTGTTCCAACATCACTATTGTTGTATTCGCAACTAACAGTACGTCTCCAATAGTCATTGGGCTTTTTTGTTGATTTTGCAAAATCCACACAACTAAAAGTACTCGTTGATAAAGAAATTTTTGGACATACATAAATGCCATTATTAATATCTGTACCAATATTACCATCACAAGTATCAGTTGGTAACTTCTCTAACCAATAACTACCGGACTCACGGGACCAGTTGTCCGCACGAATTCCAAGATATTTATAAACCCAATACCAATTAAAGTAACCGGGTGTAGGCTCGGCAAAAAATTGATAGACCGCATTATCCCAATCTCCAGACTGAGACTTGAGAGAATATTTTGGTATTTGTTGTGTTTGCATAAGAGTAACGTCAACATTAGATCCCCCGAGATAATTTGCTGTCCACTCTATAGATGTAGTCGCCCCTTGTGGCCACTTCTCACCTCCATTTGGAGAAAAAACTTTAAATGCTTGAGTACTAGGTGGTGAAAAAACAGAGAAGGTCTCACTTTTTGATGACTGACAAGTTCCTATAAAATCGGTTCCACAACTTACCTCAACATAATAACTGCTAGAATCTGGTTTATCCGTAGGAATAGCAAGCATAAAACTGCCACTATTATTAATATTTATACCAACAGGATACATGACTCCGTTATCCTTATTTATTAATTTGATACTTACCCAATCCTCACTTGTTAAAGTGTCCGAACTCCATCGAATCTCATGTTGAACGCCTTTCATCCAGCGCTCACCTCCACTTGGAGTAATGAGTGTTATTTTTGCAGGAGGTCTTGTGGTTAGCGCGTCTTGTGCATTTACCAATCCGTAACCATAATATTTATCCCATCCGGGTTCACCAAGGTCAATAGCCGAAGAGTTCAGTTTTGCACGAACCTCAACTGGAGTCATAGTAGGATATTTAGATAAAACAAGTGCTACCACTCCAGTTACAAATGGTGCTGAATCTGATGTTCCTCTGCTTACACCGAAAACATTTCCTCTCTGAGGCACAATGATTCCGTCTCCTGGAGCAACGAGCTCAAGTTGTGAACCATAAGAACTAAAAGCGGCCCGTAGGTTATCAGTTCCAATTGCACCAACAGCAATGACCTCTGGATATATCGCGGGAGCATTAATTCCCTCTCCATCAAGCCCTCCGTTTCCACTAGAAGCTACGACAACAACACCGTTATCATAAGCATACTTTACTGCGGTTGCGAGTGCTGAATTACCAATTCCTGCAGTTAGACTCATATTTATTACATCCACACCCTCACTTACTGCCCAATAAATACCATCAACGATACAACTACTCATACATGTACTAGATGCCCCGCCTAAAACCTTACCTATATACAAATCTGCTTTAGGTGCGATGCCGTTGACACCAATATTATTGTTTACTGCTGCAATTATTCCTGCCATAGAAGTACCGTGACCATCGTCATCATCCCATTGAGTGCTGTCAACTGTTCCTGTTGTTTTATTAGTTGTAAAATTTGCACCTTTTACTATATTTGCCGAAGTATCAAGAAGATCCTTCTGAGAACCAGTGTCCAAAATTGCAACTTTGACTCCTTCTCCTAACACGCCGGCACTCCAAGCTTTGTCTGCCCTTACATAGATTGCCCCCCAATCAGTTATCTGTGCCAATGGTGCAGTCTCCACATCTTCCTCTATAAGATTTACACTTTCATTTAATTTATTTCCAAAAGAAGAAAATCCAACTCCTCGCATTAAATTTGAGAATAATGAATTGCTATAAATAGCTTCCTCTGTTTTTTTATCGGGATAATTTGCAATAATAACTTTGCCTGTTGGCCAGTTTTTTACATCAATTATTTTTCCACCATTTTTTATAATAATTTCCTTCACAGATTCTACATCAGCCAAAGGTTTAAGTGTGACAATAACCTGTTTAGGATATTCAGATTTAATTGGTGTATATGTTTGTTTTGAATAAGTCGGAGATGGCAGTGATGAAGTTGACACATTTTCTACGGATGTTTTTGGCGAAATAATTATGCTCGACAACTCAGGTAAATTTGATGTAATTGCTTTAATTGAAGATGTCTCTGTAACCAGTGGTGCTTGTAATACTGACTTTGATTCTATTGGTGATGTTAGTTTTGGTGGGTCTGGAATAATTCTAGTTTTATTTTGATTAATAACTAAATAAAAAAATCCAAAAAATATAAGAAAAATGCTTGTTGTAGTTATTATGATATTCTTCTTTGAACTAAAAAAAGGATTAATTTTCATATTAGATTATTATTTTATTTGACGATTGAATGATCACTGACCACATGACTTTATGGTTGGTATATTAAAACCAGCAGTCACTTCCTTCGCGCTGTTAGCTGTTAAATTAGTAACGGTACAAGAACTAGTACCCTCACACAGTCCACCCCAACCAGAAAATTTATAGTTTGATGCATCCGCAGAAATCGTTACATTTCCCTTTCCAGACTGAGGATTACTTAAATTAAGTTTTATATTACTAGCCAATACTGATTCGGAAGGTACACAGTTAGGAACTGGTGGAGGAACTGGGGTGTTTGGAACCCAAACATAATCAGAATTATGAGCTATATTATAATCAATAAACATAATATTTGGTGTATTATCTACAACTGTAGGTTCATCACCTCCCTCATAAATATCCCAATCAGTATCAGTTTCCTCAGCCGTAATCATAACGGGTGGAATATATGCAGGAGGCTCATAAACAATAGTGTGCCAATCAACTGGAGTGTTAGGTTCATTGATACGATATATGTAGTTAGTTACAACTCGAACAAGGGTAGGTAAAACATTAATATAATTAAAATCAATATTAGATATTACAGACGCAGCTTTATTAACGGTTCCAGAAATTTGAGTAGATTCAATTCCACCATTCATTTTTAAAGTAGAACCTGATTTATTATCACCAGTATTCGTTCCCTCATTAAAAAGGACTTCGCCATCACCAACTGTACTACATCCCTCATCACATAAACTTGTATTGTTGATAATATCTTGAAGAATTTGGTCGGGAACTTTAACAGGAGTAACGAGGTTTGTATTGACAGAAGTCGGAGTTTTTATATAAAAATCCTGTGTTAAATAATCAAAAGCCAGGTAACTGTTTTCGGGATTACGAGAAGATGCTAAAACATAAAATCCTGAATTGTTAACTGTATTATAATCAACTTGATTAGTTATTGGGATAATAGTATAAGTTGAATTATTATAAGGAAGAACTCCACTTATTGGAATAAAATCGGTGTTTGTAGTATTAGTTATACTTTTATTAGCATCCGGTAAAAGAACCCCATAACCTTGTTTGGTATAATTATCAAATACAGAATTTAATCCGTCAGAATTGGGAATAGGTGCTGTTACATTTGCCAATACTGATCCAACAAAAAAAGAAGAAAAAAAGATGGGTGCCAAATATACTATTACATGTAATCTTTTTTTATTCATAATTATAAATGAATTATATGACTTAATTATTTAATATTTACTATTTAACTTATGTGCTTGGCAAGTTTACCTACTTTTGTTAATGATATATCACCAATTTATGTCCTATTTTAAACTTTTCGGAGAAAGTTATATGGGTGCGCAAATTCTATAGTACAAATATTGTTTTTTAATTGGCGGGATAAAAATTTGCTAATATACTCTCATAACCATATTGTGCAATCCAATTAGAGCCTGGAGAAAGTATCTTATACCAAGTACCCTTTTTTATTGGTAAAAGAGCCGATCCTCCTTTGGTATTATTATTAATATCATCTCCCATCATCCAAATAAGAGTTCCAACTGCTGAGGTGGAACCAACTTGAATCTGAAGATTGTTCATATATGATCCCCCTGCCACTACACTAAGATATCCATCTGAAGATGCTTGTTGTGCAGTATTTAATGAGACACTAACACCATTCGTATAATCTGGAAAAACTCCTACGTAACTGCTAGCTTTAATGGTACCAGCAACGTCCAATTTAACTGATGGATTTGTTGTTCCAATACCAAAATTTTTTGTAATATTTTGAACAAAGACATTACTTGTTGAACTTCCAAAAATCGAATTACTTACCACTGAATCCTCCGATGTTTTCATACAATAGATTAAAGCGTAAGATGCTGGGCGAGTCTCCTGGCCCCCAAAAGCAGCGTCAGAAGTGGATCTTTGTGTTTGCCCACCCTCAGATGATTGTGGGACTCCATTTCCTGACCCAGCAGGTTGTGGGGCAAGTATTCTAGTGTGCGTATGAGAAATAACAGAATCAACTTGATATTGTCCAAACGTCGCTGTATTATATGCTCCTGCAGCATTAGTATAATTTGTACTTATACCAGCACCTCTGACAAAAATACCCCTTAAATCTGGGGTTCCGTTCTCACCATTGGCAAGAACCCATCCTGTTGGACAAGTAGCCTGGTTAAAAGAAGTTATTGTATTTACTGGGATACCACTGCCACCAGCACCTCCGGCTGTGGTTTGTAAAGTTCCATCAGGAAAAATAATACTTGTTACTCCAATTCCATCTTGTAATGCAAGGTACCCTGCTTTTGTTTGGGCATCGGAACCGACGTTTAGCGGCGCCTCTACATTAATATCAGTAGGGTTACTTGATGGTCCTGACCACGCAAAGGCCACACCCAAGCCAAGTGAGAAAATTGTTGCTATTAATATTATTCTCACACTCTCTATAATTGTTTTTTTCATTTTGTTAGATGTTTTGATTAATTAATAATTTATAATTTCGACTTATTTTATTGTTTAATTTTTTTGATTTTGTATCTATTCGTCGATATTCGCCTTCCAAAATTATTGGTTTTAATCATTCGGTCGGGCAAATATCATTATTATGATTCTTAGGTTTATATATTTATTTTAAAAGTTGTAGTTTTTCTTCGTTAGAGATGCTACCAACGGGTTTTTTGTTTATATTTATTTCATTTAAAATTTTCTTCTTTTCATTATTTGATATAAATTTAATAGGCGTTTTTGGAGTAGTGGCCAACATATTAAGTTTTTGTTGGTTTGTTAAATGTGTCTCTTGTGATATTTTATCACTATTTTTTTGTTTAATTAAAAAATACCAACTAAAAAAACCCAAAATTAAAATCGATACGAGTATGATTATTATTGTGTTTTTATTTTTATAATTTATCATAAATTATTATTAATTTAACATACAATATTATAACATAGCTAAGATTTTAAAAACAACGTTTTTACTATATTTATAATCTAGTTTATATACAAGAAAAAATTTGACACTCTTCCCTACTCTCTAAAAAACTCTCTCGCTTGCAATTACGCTATAGCTGAATTGCAAAAACATTATTAACTAACCACAAATAATTATTTAATAAAATTGTCATTGTCAGAATACTCTCTGGCTAATTTAAATGTTTTTAACTGGTTTTCTAAACCAATCGATTTTACGTATTTAAGAAAATCTTTAGGTAGTGGAGACGGACCTACCCATACACTTCTTTGTATCATTACATAATTAAACTTTTTTAAATGTCTGCGAAACCAATCTCTTTCTTTTTTCTTTGGTTCTGGAATATCATAAATGACTATTAAATTTTTTGGTGAATGTTCATTTAAATCGGAAGAGAAGGTTTCATTAAAAATTCTCTTTGTTCTTTTAGATTCAGGTTGTTTCTTTGGTAATACAAATTTCGGAATACCAAACGAATTAACTTCAATTCCTTTATAAATTAGTTTTCTTGTCATATAAAGCTATTATATACTCCGTCACCCAATTAAGCTATCGCTGAATTGCAAATTTAAACTAAACGTTCCTATTTTCTTACAAATTACTATTTGAATATTTGGGTATATCACTTTCTTTTTTAACAACTTTACTTTCCCAATTCAGCTATAGCGTAATTGAGAGAGGATAGTTATTTCTTTAATATTACACATGTAATTAAGTTACTAAAAGAATAATTTAATCGTTGACAAATAATAAAATTTTGTTAATATGTCTGTATTGAAGTTCGCCGGTGGCGAGCTCATTTTTTTAAATAAAATAAGGAGCTTATGCGACTATATTTTATTTAACCCCGTCAAATTGAATTTATATTTGACTAGGGTGAAAATATTATTAATTAATTGAATGGGTGGTAAGTATTAGAGCCACCCCGGTCAAATGTAAAGCCAATTTGACGGGGTGATAATTTTCTAAGCTCACTGCCATTCGCTAAAAAATTATCATGATCGATTTAAAAGTAATAAACTCTGTTATAGAACAGATGGAACAAGAAAGAGGAATTCCTAAAGCAAAAATGCTTGAAGCTATTGAAATGGCACTGGCAACTGCTTACAAAAAAGAGTTCGGAAAAAGGGGACAAATTATCAGATCAAAAGTAGATCTCACTTCTGGAAAAATGGAATTCATCCAAGTAAAAACAGTCGTGGATAAAGACAGTGTAGTTATCCGTGAAGAAAAAGAGGATACTGAAGCAGAAGAAAAATTTAAAAGATCAAGAAAAATTGAAGAAGAAAAGGTAGAATTAAATGAAAAAGGAGAAAAAATTGTCTACTACAATCCTGAACATCATATTTTTATTGAAGATGCCAAAAAAATTAAAAAGGATGCAAAGGTTGGAGACGAATTAATCTTCCCTCTTGAAGAAAAAAGTGACTATGGAAGAATTGCTGCACAAACAGCAAAGCAAGTGATAGTCCAAAAAATTAGAGAGGCAGAAAAAGTTTCCGTATTTAATGAATATGGAGAAAAAGAAGGTTCTATCGTTACAGGTATAGTACAGAGACTTGAAAGAGGAAATCTTTTTGTAGATATGGGAAGAGCTACTGCTATATTGCCTTTTGAAGAACAAATCCCTGGCGAAAAATATAAACCTGGAGAAAGAATTCGAGGATACCTTTACAGAGTAGAAGAAACACCAAAAGGAATTTTCTTGAGACTCTCAAGATCTCATCCAAAATTCTTAGAAGAATTATTTAAAACAGAGTCTCCTGAATTGGGGACAGGTGTAATAGAATTAAAATCAATCGCAAGAGAAGCTGGTTCAAGATCAAAAATCGCCGTTGCTTCAAAAGATGAACATATTGATCCTGTCGGTTCGCTTGTTGGACAAAGAGGAGTAAGAGTTTCTACAGTAATGTCTGAACTTGGTGGAGAAAAAATAGATATCATAGAATGGTCTCCTGACCCAAAAAAGTTTATTGAGGAAGCCTTATCCCCTGCTAGAATTCTTTCTGTAACCACAGATGATGTAGAAAAGAAAGCTCAAGTAGAAGTAGCATCAGACCAACAATCATTGGCTATCGGAAAAGGTGGTCAAAACGTTCGCTTAGCAGCAAAACTAACTGGTTGGAAAATTGACATAATTTCAGTTGAAGGAGAATATGTGGAGGTAGAAGAAGAAAAATAGTATATAGTATTTAGTATAAGGTATATAGTATTATACAAACTTATAAAATAAACATAAAACAAGGGGTTCCGCAAAAGCGGAACCTCTTGTTTTATTTACATTATTATCAAATAATAGCTAAAAGTTTTTAAAAACTGTATAATATAGTTATTATCAGTTAACAAAAACACTAAAAAATATGAAAAAATATATAATTACTCCCCTAGTTTTAACTATACTCCTAACTGGTGTTGTTTCCGCACAAGTATCTTCAACTAGTAAAAATAAAATTGATGTATTAAAACAAAAAATTACTAATATTAAAGAAAAAACGGCTGATGAAAAAGACAAGATAAAACAAAAAAATGAACAGGAAAAAAATAATTTAAAATCAAAAATCGCCTCAACAACAGAAAAGTTAAAAGAAAAGAAACAGGAATTAAAAACAGCGGTTGAAATTAGAATAGGGAAAAAATTGGACGACAAAAAAAACAAAATTGCTGACAATTTTGAAAAATCAATTCAAAACTTAAAAGATTTAATTTTAAAAATTGACTCTCGTATTTCAAAAATGGAAACCTCCGGTGCCAATACAACATTGTCAAAATCTCTTTTAGAAACAGCCGTTTCAAAAGTTGCTCTAGCAGAAACCGAATTAACAAATTTAGAAAACGTTTTGGCCAAAGATATTCCAACATCAACAAGTACTAAAAAAATTGAAAGAAAAGCTTTACTACAAAACATAAAAATACAAAGTGAAAAAACAAAAACGGCAATAAAAGTCGCCCACCAATCAATAATCAACACAATCAATTCACTGAAACCAGGACAAGTAAAAATAAAAAACTCAACTTCTACACTAGAAGCAACATCAACTAATAATCAATAACATGGAAAACAACAAAACATCAGATTTTGGAACATTTGCCGGAATAATTATAGTAATAATTATTCTTATTGTTGGTGCTTTTTATTTTGTTGGTCAAAGAATGGAGAAAAGTAGAGAATTTCAAGCTGCAATACAAAAAGAAGTCGCAGCAGCAGCTTCCTCATCTATATCCACTTCTTCAGATGAAATTACCGATTTGGAAAAGGAGGCAAACTCGATGAATTTTGATGATTTAGGAACAGGAATAGATAGTCTATAAACAGGTCGTAGATTGTAGCTTTTTAGCTTCTTAGAAAATTCACACAACAAGGGTTTCCGCAAAGCGGAAACCTTTTGTTTTCTTGTGTCGTTCCCGTGCAGACGGGAATCCAGGATAAATTTAACCTAGATTCCCGCCTTCGCGGGAATGACAATTCTTTTTTGCATTTTTCCTATTTTTCAGCTAGACTCCATCTATAATATTTATTAATTAATCACAGATAAGCTCGTCTTATCATTTAAAGAAATGACAAAAATATATAAAATAAAGGACACAAAAAAACTTCCAGATTGTGAAGTTGAGATAACTGCTGAAATCACAAAAGAAGCTTTGGAAGATTACAAAGCGAAAGCTTTTAAAAAAATTAAAGAAGTCGCCGAACTTCCAGGTTTTAGAAAAGGACACGTTCCAGATGCCAAACTTAAAGAAAAATTTGGGGAAATGGGAATACTTGAAGATGCGGGTGAAATGGCCATTAATGATTGTGCTATTGAAATTTTAGTTGAATCAAAGGTAAATTTTCTCGGTAGACCAAACATTGCTCTAAGCAAAATCGCCATTGGCTCCCCTGTTGAGTTTAAAATAACGGTAACGGTTATGCCAGATGTTAAACTTCCTGACTATAAAAAGATTGCAAAAAAGGAAAACTCTGTGGAAGAAAAACTTGAGGAGGTTACAGAAAAACAAGTTGAGGAAACTGTTGAACAAATAAGAAAAATGTATGCTCAACAAAATCACACCCATGCACCTGGAGAAGTCCATAAAGAAGGCGAGGAGTTGGCACTACCAGAAATTAATGATGAATTTGTAAAAAAACTTGGTGATTTTAAAGATGTGACAGAATTCAAAGCAAAGTTGAAAATAAACATTGGAAAAGAAAAAGAAATGCATGCCAAAGACAAAAAAAGAGGGGCGTTGCTAGACAAACTTGTAGCTGAAACAAAAATAGAAATGCCAAAACTTGTCGTTCAAAGCGAGTTAGAAAAAATGGAAGGTCAATTCAAAGGCGACATCGCGCAGATGGGTCTTCAACCGGAAGAATATTTAAAACATATCAAAAAAACCTGGGAAGACTTGAGAAAAGAATGGTATCCCGACGCAGAAAAAAGAGCAAAAACACAATTAATTTTACAAAAAATCTCTCTTGAGGAAAAAATTGAACCCAACAAGGAACAAGTTGAAAAAGATATCAAACAACTTACCGAACAATACAAAGGAGCAGATCCAGAAAGAGTAAAAGCTTATGTAGAAATGGTTTTGGTAAATGATGCGGTACTAAAATTCTTAGAATCTCAAAAATAATTCACTGTCAGGTAAAACACCGACGTTCGTTATGGCAAACGTCGGTGTTTTATTTTTTATAATATGTATTTATACTTATATCTTATATTTTTATCATTTCCTTCCAATCCTCCCCTTCTGAAACATCGGCCTTCATAATTATTCCTTTTGTCTCTTCGGTTGGTATGAGTGTTTCCATTATTTTTCTAATTTTTGGTGCAACTTCATCTACGATTTTTTCATCAACTTCATAAACAAGCTCATCATGAACTTGAAGAATTAATTTTACTTTTTCTGTTAGTTTTTCCTTTACTAAAAATTCGTCTATTTTTACCATTGAAAGTTTTATAAAATCTGCCTCCGTTCCTTGTATTGGTGCATTTACAGCCATTCTTTCTGCCATCGCTCTAATAAACGGAATTTTACTTCTTAAACCTTCAAAATATCTTCTTCTTCCAAAAAATGTTTCTGTATAACCTCGCTGTTCAGTTTCGATTTTTACGTTTTCCAAATATCTCGCTAGGCCATTAAATTTAGTAAAATATTCATCTAAATATTTTTGTGCCTCTTCTCTCGTAGAACCTAGTTGCATTTTTAAGGAACTTACTCCCATTCCATACATTATTCCAAAATTAATCACCTTAGCTTTTCGCCTCATCTCTTTATCAACTTGCTCTTTCGGAACATTAAAAACCTCTGAGGCAACTGCTGTGTGTACGTCTTCCCCATTTTTAAAAATTTCTATAAGTTTCAAATCACCTGACAAAAAAGCGGCGATGCGAATTTCAATTTGTGAATAATCTATCGCTAAAAGCTTACATCCTTTTTCTGTAATAAATGATTTCCTAATATTTCTCCCGAGTTCACTTGAATTTGGAATGTTTTGTAAATTTGGATCAGAAGATGCAAGACGCCCCGTGGTCGTACCAGCTTGAAGAAACTTTGCATGAAGTCTGTTGTTTTCATCTATTAATGTTGGAATAACGTCTATATAAGTTGAAAGAAGTTTTTGTAACTCTCTGTACTCAAAAACAAAAGGAATTATTGGGTGCATATCTCGCATTTTTTCAAGCTCAGATTCTTTTGTAGAAAGAGCTCCAGACCCTGTTTTTTTCTGATTTTTTGGTTTTAGTCCAAGTTTTACAAACAATATTTCACCTAGCTGTTTTGGTGAATTAATATTGAATTCTCCGCCGGCTAATTCCCAAAT
>CAINLW010000056.1 GCA_903850545.1 uncultured bacterium | reverse complement strand
TTTGCAAAAGTTTCGGATGAAGATATTAAATGGGTTGAGTATTTAATAAACACTAGACCGAGAAAAAGATTTGCAGGTCTGACACCTCTTGAGGTATTATATAACAAAACTGGAGTTGCGATAGAATATTGAATTCAGGTTCGATGCTGACTTCCCCGCTATATACCCACTAGTCCAACAAAGCTGAAGTGAATATCCACCAGAGCTCCTATCAAAATCCAAGATATCACCTATTAAAAATAAGTTGTTATAGATTTTTGACTTCATTTCCTTAAAATTGACCTCCCTCAAATCTACTCCACCAGAAGAGACTATTGCTTTATCAAATCCAAGCAAACTATCGGCAGTGAGTTTAAACATTTTAAATTTCTCTAAAATAGATTCTCTTTCGGCTCTTCTAACTTCGTTTGCATACCATTCCCCGTCCATTCCCATAATCTCCAAAATTTTCAAATAAATTTTCTCTGGAACCTCTGGAAGCAAAAGGTTTTTAATTTTCTTTTTTGGATTCGCTTCAAAAAGTTTTATCATTTTTTCATGCATAATATCAAGACCGACTCCTGGAAAAAAATCGATTGCAACTTTAACTTCTTTCTTTTGTGCCAACAAATCACCTATCATTTTGCTCATATTTATAATTGTTGGACCGGAAAGACCTTCGTGAGTAAATAAAATTTTTCCTTTTTTATTGAAAACTTTTTTCCACTCTTTTTTATCGTTGGTTTCTTGACTCGAGTTTTGTCGAGAGTTTTCTAAAACCAAAATCGAAATTCCAACATTTTCCAAAGTAATTCCCGCGAGCTCAGCAATCCAAGATTCTCGAACTTTTATTGGAACAAGAGATGGATTTGGTTCAGTAACATTATGTCCAATTTCTTTCAACCATTTGAAACCATCCCCTGTCGAACCAGTTTCTGGATGAGATTTTCCTCCAGTTGCTAAAATAAAATTTTTTGCTTTTATTTCTTCTCCACCCGCAAGAATAATGGACTCAATTAATTTTGATTTTTTTGATTTTTTCAAATGTGCGACTTCAACTCCAAGTTTAAATTCAACCCCATTATTTTTAGCAAATTTTGTAAGCGCTCCCAAAACATCCATTGCACTATCGCTCACAGGAAAAACACGAAAGCCTGGTTCGACTTTTGTTTTTAATCCTAAACTCTCAAAAAATCTAACTGTGTCATCAGCTCCAAAAACAGAAAATGGCGAGAAAAGAAAACTTCCATTTTTACCATATTTTGAAACAAAACTTCTCATATCTGGTTCTGCGTTTGTAAGGTTACACCTGCCTCCACCAGTCAAAAGTAGCTTCTTGCCCATAACATCATTCTTTTCAATAAGTAGTGTTTTAGAGCCAAATTTAGCAGAAATACCAGCAGCCATAAGACCAGCCGACCCTCCGCCAATAATTACTGTATCCCAAATGCTTATTTTTTCTTTCTTTTTAATCATTAACAATATAATAGAGTAAAAAGTGAATAATGTCCATGTGTATCACGCTCACACAAATTGACATAGCAATGCTCTATTTTTAAAATAAAAACTTTGATACACTCAATTATATGAAAATTGGAATAGATTTAGATGATGTTTTGGGACAATCGATGGAGGCACTTATTGCTTTTAGCAATAATGTGTATAAAACAAACCTTAAAATTGAAAATATAAAAAAATATAATTTACCTGAAATTTTAAATAGTAATATGAAAGATACTTTGCTAAAACTTGGGAAATTCCACAATTCATCATACGGCAAAGATATTAAGCCTGTAAAAGATTCGAAAGAAGCCATAATGAAAATAAAAGGTGGAAACGAACTTTATGTCCTTTCATCAAGAACGGAAGAAATACGTGGTATAACACAAAAATGGATAAATAATAATTTTCCACACACTTTTTCCAAACTTTATCTTACAGCAGAATTTTCAGAAAGAATTTCGATAGTAACAAAAGCAACGGTTTGTAATGACCTCGGTATAAATTTACTAATCGAAGATAATCTTAGTTACGCAATAGAATGTCTCGCTCCTCATAGAAAAATCCTTCTTTTTGATCGTCCTTGGAATCAAATTGATAAATTACCAAAAGGAATTGTAAGAGTTCACTCCTGGAAAGAAATAGAAAGAATCATATAAGGATTTAGCCTGCTCGAATGATTGAATGTAACCATTTAGTCGGGCGGGTATAAGTATTAAAAGTAGCAACAAAAGACATTTTCGCAAAGCGAAAATGTCTTTTGAGTGTTACTAAGTTTCCTTATACTATTTATTTTCCCGTGCTTCCAAATCCCCCTTCTCCTCTTTTTGTTTCAGACAACTCATCAACCTCTTCAAAATCTATTCTGGGAAAAGGCACGATTATTATTTGTCCGATTTTATCACCAATCTCATATACATCATCGCCCACTTTTTTAAATCTAAGTTTTAATTCACCTCTATACCCAGAATCTAAAACTCCCACATGGTTTGCTAATATTAAATCCTTATTGGACAAACTGCTTCTAGGAAAAATTAACATGGCATGATCTGATGGTAGTTCGAAAGAAAGACCCGTTCCATATTCAACAAATTTTGTTTTTTCTTCTTTTGTTATAGCGTATACATCCATACATGCATCATCATGATGTGCATATTTTGGAATTATCGCATCTTTATGTAATTTTTTAATTTTTAGTTTCAAAATCTTTTTTTAAAATTATTTTCTTAAAATATCGTTAATTCTTTTAGCAAGTTTAATCATATCCTTTTCCTTTGCGCCACGCGTTGTTTCTCCAGCTGTACCAAGTCTTATTCCGGAAGGATCCATTGGGCTTCTGGTCTCTTTTGGAATTGTGTTTTTGTTTACGACGATACCTTCTTTTTCTAATCTATTACTCGCTTCTTCCCCACTTATTCCTTTTCCATTCATCCATGTATCTACCAAAATCAAATGACTGTCCGTTCCGCTAGAAATTATTTTCCAACCGAGATTTTTTAATTCTTCCGCCAAAACTTTTGCGTTTTTTACAACCTGTTTTGCATATTTTTTAAATGCTGGCGAATCTGCCTCTTTTAATGCAACGGCAACCGCTGCAATTTGATTCATGTGTGGTCCGCCCTGAAGTCCTGGAAAAACGGCCTTGTCAATCAATTCACTAAAACTTATTTGATTACCTTTTTCACTCGTCTGCGTCTTATCTTTTCTTGAAAAGATTAAAGCACTTCTTGGCCCACGCAAAGTTTTGTGAGTTGTGGTGGTTACTACATCAGCATATTCAAATGGTGATGGATATGCTTCCCCAGCAACAAGTCCAGCAAAATGTGACATATCAACCATAAGTATGGCTCCACAACTGTCAGCTATTTCTCTAAACTTTTTAAAATCTACAATTCTTGGATATGCGGTATAACCTGTAATAATCATTTTTGGTTTTTCTACAATCACAATCCTTTTGACTTCTTCATAATCAATCATTTCGGTATCCTTGTTTACCCCATAAGGAATTTGATTCCATATTTTACCGGTAGCTGAAACTTTGTGTCCATGAGTAAGGTGCCCTCCATTATTCAACGACATTCCCATCACTTTTTCTCCAGGTTTAACTAACGCGAGATACACAGAAAGATTCGCAGGTGAACCAGAAAGAGCTTGGACATTTACTGCCCATTTTTCGTTAGAAAGTTTAAAGAGTTTTAATGCGCGATCTTTACAAAGATCTTCAAGTTTATCGGTATTTTCTTGACCTTTATAATATCTTTTACCCGGATATCCTTCTGAGTATTTATTGGTGAACTTTGAACCCATTGCTTTTAAAACATCGTCGGAAACATAATTTTCAGAAGCAATCAAAGAAATGGTTTTTTTCTGTCTCAATTCCTCTTGTTTAATTAATCTTTCTATCTGTTTATCTTTCATATTATTTATATTTAATCTATTAAATACTGGATCCCCGCCTACGCGGGGACAACACTAGTAAGTGTTGATTTGTTTATCTTTCATTTTATTTATTTTTTATTATTAATATACTTAGGATATCATTAAAATAACCACTATGCACTATTGCCTTATCTGAGTTCAAGAAATAATCGCAACTAAAGTGTAAGATTAATAATTATGGCGAAAACAATAACAAGGAACAAAAACAAAGTAAAATCATTTAAAAGATTGAGTTTCCAAGAAAGAGTCATCATTGAAACAAGATACTGTA
>CAINLW010000055.1 GCA_903850545.1 uncultured bacterium | reverse complement strand
ATCATCTATACCGTATTTTATCATCGCAAGCCTTTCAACAGACCCGCCGAAAGCAAAACCTTTCCATTCTTTTGAGTTTATACCAACATTATCTAATACCTTGGGATGAACAACACCAGCTCCCATTATTTCTATCCAACCGGTTCCCTTACATACTGGGCACCCTACCTCTCCCCCCTTACATTTAAAACAAGAAATATCTATTTCGGCTCCAGGTTCAACAAAAGGAAAATAACTTGGTCTAAATCTTACATCAACATCTTTTTCAAAAAATTTATCAAAAAAATCATTTAATACTGATTTGAGAGTGGCCAAAGAAACTTCTTTGTTTACATAAAGACCCTCAAATTGTTGAAATTGCATTTCATGCGTAGCGTCCGTGGCTTCTTTTCTATAAGTTTTTCCAGGACAAATAATTCCAAAAGGAAGTTTTTTGTTTTCTTCCATAAAATGAACCTGCATAGCGCTTGTTTGTGTACGCATAAGCAATCTTTTTGCTCCAGGCATCTTATCATTTGGTTTTATCCAAAACGTATCCTGCATTTCTCTTGCTGGGTGATCTTTGGGTGTGTTTAGAGCATCAAAATTATAATATTCAGTTTCAAGCTCTGGACCATCAGTAAGAATAAAACCCATTTCGTAAAAAATCTTGTTAATATCATTTATTACCCTTGTAATAGGGTGAACGTGTATGGTTTGTTTACTTAAATCTTGCATATAATCATTATACAGAAAAAACCAAAAAAAGAAATTAGTTTGGGTGACAAGCCCTCCCTACACACTTGAGGGTTTGTCACCCAAAAAGCCTTTTCGAAAAGAATAAATAATGCTATTATTTCAGGCATGATTTCAGAGGTTGTTATGTACATATTATTGTTCTGTTCTTTGTATTTTGAGGTTTTTCTGTTTATTACTTACGTTGAGAAAAGAAATATAATTAAAACGGAATATTTAGAAAAAAAGGAGGACTACTGGCCTTCAACTACTATTATTGTACCTTGTTGGAATGAGGGTAATACAATTATTGCTACAATTGATTCTCTACTAAATCTAGATTATCCCAAAGATAAGTTATCAATCTTGGTAGTAAATGATGGTAGTACCGATAATACGATTGATATACTTAAAATATTTGAAAATAATCCCCAAGTACAAATCTATCACAAAAAAAATGGTGGGAAATATACTGCATTAAATATTGGTATTGAAAATAGTAATTCAGACCTTGTTGGGTGTCTAGACGCAGATTCTTTCGTAGACAGAAACGCTCTTAAAAATATGATTCCATATTTTGAAAACAAAAAAATAATGGCGGTTGTTCCTTCTATAAACGTACATGAACCAAAAAACACCCTACAAAGAATACAGAAAATTGAATACGGCTGGGGTATTTTTATAAGAAAAATACTTTCTCATTTAAATGCAATATATGTCACTCCTGGACCATTTACAATATTTCGCAGAGATGTATTTAAAAAAATTGGTAATTATAAACATGCGTATCTAACAGAAGATATGGAAATGGCACTCAGGATGCAGGAAAATCATTATAAAATTGCTACGAGTCACAGATCATATGTGTTTACGGTTACTCCAAGCTCGTTAAAAACTTTATACAAACAAAGATGCAGGTGGGCATATGGTTTCTTAAAAAATCTCATTGATTACAAACATTTGTTTTTGAAAAAGGAGTTTGGAAATCTTAGTTTTTATATTTTGCCCTTTGGCGTGATATCGGTTGTTTCCGCTCTATATTTTACTGCAAATATAGTTATTAAAAATGCAAATCTTATACAAGAACAAATAAACAAAATTAGGTTGGTTGGATTTTCTTTTAATACAATACACTTTGATTGGTTTTATTTAAACACTGGTTTGATTTCTATAATTTCTTTGTTCACATTAGCGACAACTATAACCTTAATCTTAATATCAATGAAGTTATCAGAAAATAAAATTAAAATAAAACCTGAATTATTTTACTTTATGTTTATCTATCCAATTATCACTCCTTTTTGGATAATAAATGCATTATTTAATACAATTTTTTCAAAAACAATAACATGGAGATAGAACATGCTAGAGAAAAAACAGACTGGTTAAAATATCTGTATACTTTTATTATAACGGCGTTAATATTTGCTACAGCATTGTATATTAGTAATTATTTTAGTAATCAAAAAATGTCTCAATTGAAAACAACTGAGGATAGAATTTCACTAGACATTCTCTCATCTGAGACACAATTCTCTTTACTCGCTGAGTCTTCATGTAAAAATATCGGTGATAATACCCTGTCTAGAGAAGTTAGCCAGCTCGGTGAAAAACTTTTGTATTCTGAAGGAAAATTTGGTGCTGACAATCAAGATTTCCAAAATCTTAAGACTTACTATTCGATCCTAGAAATAAAGGACTATCTTTTAATGAAAAAAATTACCGAGAAGTGTAAAGACAAAACTGCTTTTATATTATATTTCTATTCAAATGAAAATTCCTGTGCTGATTGCCAAAATCAAGGATACGTACTTACCAAACTCCACGAATTGTATCCCCAAATAAGAATATATTCATTTGATTATGATTTTGACATCCCAACAATAGAAACTTTAAAATCAATTTATAACGTCAAAAATCAACTTCCTGCTATGTTTGTTAATGAAAAAGTTCAATATGGTTTAAAAACAATTGATGAAATAAAAAAAATTATTCCTGAAACAAAAATTTGGGACAAGGAGGCCTTGGCAACTAGTACAAAAGCAAGTCTCTAAAAAAAGATTGATATAAGAAGTCCTATGGCACCCAGTATGAAACCAATGACTGCACCAATCGTTGGTATTTGTTTAAAAAATAACCAAACTAGAATCGGTTCAACAATCAAAATAGATGTTATTGAAACAACACTAACAATCCAAATGTTTTTAAAAGCGTTCATACCTAACATATATCCAGCAACTAGAAAACCACCGGCCAGAGTTATAATCAAAAAAACTTTTAAAAATACATTGAAAAATGGTTGAGATGCAATAAAGTTACTTTTAGCACCGACCATTTCTGCATATATTGATAAAGCTTCACCAACAAATATTAAGATTAATACTAAAATTTTTAAATATGTCTGCATAATTAATATTGTATCATAGATTAAGTATAACAATAATATTGCTAGATTTATTTATAAAATTATGTATAATACTCAGAGCCAATAAATAAGCCACCTTAGCTCAGTTGGTAGAGCGCCACTTTTGTAAAGTGGATGTCCCCAGTTCAAATCTGGGAGGTGGCTCAGTAAAAAAATGCTATGTAATAGCATTTTTTTTATAGAGCCACCTAGTGAGTCAACTACTTGACTCACGCCCCAGATTTGAAAGACTTTTCCTTATCGATTCGCTGTAAGCGATGAGATGGAAAAGTACCTGGCTATGTAGTAGCCAAGTCTGGGATGATTTATTCAATAAAAAATCGCCTTAATTAATGCGATTTTTATTATAATGTTAATTTATATCGTGTGTAATGGAATCCTTATATTCAGAAACTTTTTTCAAGAAAAAGGAAACCGAGTGTCTATGTATATGACTTGGTTTTTGGGGACTCAAAAAAAATGCTGGCTGTTTACTATCGAATCTTCTTTTTAAATAAATTGTTTCTTCTTTGATAAATTTTGCAATGGCTACAGTAAGTCTGTGAAAATTTTTAAATTTTATTTTTGAAGCAACTCTTTTACTGTGATGAACAAGTTTGTGACAATGCTCGTCATTTTTACCAACAATATTTGAAATGACTTCGTGGTGCATAAAAGACAAACCATAAAACTTCGTCGCAAACATTGCAACAATAAGTATAAATGATGTATAAAATATAGTTAAAGCCATATATTAAGAGGTTGTAGCTAATTAACTTTTTAGCTTCTTAGGAAATGCATTGGATGTATTCCCTAATAAGCTAAGAAGCTACAAGTTAATTCCTATTACTTAGCTGTAGTAAAACGTACAAACCTAGCAATTTCTATCTTCTCTCCAAATTTTTGAATAGCATTTTGAATAAGGGTATTTATTGTAATGCTAGGATCTTTTATGAAGTCTTGTTCTATTAGTATTCTTTCTTTAAAGAATGCGTCGAGCTTACCGTTAAGAATTTTTTCTTTCATTGCTTCTGGCTTATCTTTTACTTCGTCTGTAAAAGCTGACAAAACCTTATTCTTTTCCTCTACAGGAACTTCTTCTTTCTTTATATATGCAGGATTAGTAGCGGCTATTTGCATAGCGATATCATAAGCTAACTTTTGAAAATCCTCGTGTTTAGAAACGAAATCTGACTCACTACATAGCTCAATCATAACACCAACAGTTCCAACTCCATGAACATAAGAAACTATCCTGCTTGATTTTAGAGTTCTTTCAGATTTTTTTGCGGCTGTCTCAGCACCTTTTTTTTGCAGATACACCATCGCCTTGCTAATATCTCCACCTGCATCTTCGAGGGCTTTTTTACACTGCATTATAGAAATGCCAGTTTTTTCTCTAAGTTCCTTTACCAATTCCATTGATATATCCATATTAAATTAAAAGTTAAAAATTATAAAATTAACTACAGAAAACAACTCTCACACACAATAGTGATTATACTATACTTTTGCAGGCTTACCAGCTTTGTAAGCTTTTACAATTTCAGTAACAAAGAATGAAATACTTGAAACAGATGCGTCATTTGCAACAATAGGATAATCAACAAGTTTAATATTGCAATCTGTGTTTGCTAAAGCGATAACTGGAATTCCACCTTTCTTTGCTTCTGCAACAGCAATAAACTCTTTTTTTGGATCAATTACAAACAATGCTTTTGGAGCTTCTCTCATACTTACAATTCCAGAAAACATTGAATCTAGGTTGTCTATTTCTCTATCAATAAGAAGTCTTTCTTTTTTTGTATATTTTGACAATTCACCTTTTTCTTTTTGTTTTTGTAAATCTTCAAATTTAGCAATTCTCTTTTTAATTTCTATAAAATTTGTAATGGCACCTCCTATCCATCTGCCATCTACATAAGGCATATCGATAGACATAGCACCAATTTTGATAGCTGTTTTTGCTTCACTCTTTCCTCCCACAAAAAGAACTTGCTTTCCTGTTTTTGCAAGGTTAGTAACAAACTCTAAGGCTTTTTCTAGTTGTTCTTTTGTCTTTTCTAGATCAATAATTTCTACTTTGTTTTTTGTTCCAAAGATGAAAGATGTTGTAGAAGCATCTCTTCTTGATTTTTGATAACCAAAATGAGCGCCTGACTTAAACATCGAATCAATAATATCGTTATTTTTTGCTTTTTTTTCTTCTGTCATGATTTAGCGAGTATATCAGAATACAAAAAAATATCAAGGGTGATTTTCAAAATTATGATTACCTTTTCTAGATATTTCTACGTCAATCCAATCTTGTTAATCTTATTCTGTGTCTGAATCTGAATCCCCTGCTTGCGGCTTTCCTTCATTTTTAACAATATAATCCAATACATCGGCCAAACCATCTCCAGCCAATATATTTTCAATATTATACCAAGAATGTTTTACTCTGTGATCGGTAATTCTATCTTGCAGAACATTGTAAGTTCGAATCTTTTCAGATCTATCTGCTGTTCCTATTTGATCCTTCCTTTCTCCTGCAAACTTTTTTGCATCTTCTTCTTCTTTTTTAGCTTCAAGCTTTGCAATAAGAATAGACATTGCTCTCTCTTTGTTTTTTACTTGACTTCTTTCGGCTGTAGAGCGAACATCCATATTTGTTGGTAAATGAACTATTCTTACAGCAGTTTCAACTTTGTTTACATTCTGACCACCTGCACCTCCTGAGCGAGAAGTTTCTATAAGTAAATCTGATGGCTTAATTTCTATTTTTGATTTCTTCCTGATAGGTAAAATCGCTACTGACGCAGTAGATGTGTGGACTCTTCCGGATTTTTCTGTATCGGGAACTCTCTGAACTCTGTGCACACCCATTTCAAATCTCATTTCTTTATAAACATCTTTTCCTTTAATTTCTATTGAGACTTCTTTATATCCGCCTTGAGCTGACCTTGATTCATTTACAAAAGTGAATGACCACTTTTTCAATTCACAAAATCTTTGATACATCTTGGCCAAATCTTCAGCAAAAATAGCAGCTTCTTCTCCACCCACCCCAGCGCGAATTTCCATAATTACTTCGTTTGGGTATTTATCTATTTCTTCATCAACAGTTGTAATAATTTTCATCTGTTCGAATAGATTTTGTTTTTGAGAATTGATATTTTTTATTTCTTCTTCTGCCAAGGCAAACATAGCTGGATCTTTTTCCGCCATTTTTTTGATAGACTCTTCTTCATTTTCCAAACGAACATATTCTTCGGCTAAAAAAGTCGTTTTTTTATTTTTTCTAAATTCCTCTATTTGTTCTTGATTTGGATTCATATTATCTTAATATAAATTATACTAGGTTTAGTGCAATAATAAAACCGCACTTTAATGCACGGTTTTATTTAGAATCGCTATTTACCTTTCTTTGGAGCTTTTTTAACAGTAGCTTTTGTTGCTCTTGTTTTGAATTTTTCTACTCTACCAGCCGTATCTAGCACCTTTTCATTTCCAGTATAAAATGGGTGACAATTACCGCAAATTTCAACGTTTATTGTTTCTTTTGTTGAACCGAAATTATAAGTAGCTCCACATACGCATGTGGTTTTTGCTTTATCAAAATATTTTGGATGTATGTCTTTTTTCATAGTTTTTTTATAATATCAGATTTCCTTCAAAAAGCAAGAGCAGATTTATAAAAATACACCCTAGAATTAAGTCAGATTCAAGCAAACCAAACATTACAACCTTAACTTTGAAACACTTACATAATTAAAAACTAAATATTTCTTGTGTCTGTATCGAATAATAAACGTTTTTTAATATAATCAATTTCGTATTCAAACGTTTTTCTTTTGTTTTTTATTCCCTCTATAATTGCTTGTTGCGCCTCCTGTCTAGATAAACCAAATTCTCTTGCAATTTCAAAAACAGATTCATTAGTTGATACACCAATAGAAATAGGAGAGACGCGTATAATTAAATCGGTTATCTTATTTTGACCATGTAACTTCTTCTGCTCAACAGAGACCGGTTCTTGTTGTTTATTTTCTATCATATTTTATATTATTAATTATTAAAATTGGATGTTTTCCAATGCCAGAATTATACTCTCTCTCTCGTGCAAGCAAGCTTCATGACAAAAGTAAAGGGAGGTTCGGTAATCCGAACCTCCCTTGTATTTGTATTTTTCTGCGTAAATCAGCGTCAAGTCCGCGTTAGTCCGCGCTAAATCATAGATTTAGAGTGGCTATATCCTTCTCAAATTGTAAAGCTCTCTTTAAAACTGATGATCCATAACCATAATTCATAAAACTTCTCAATTTTGTTCCAGCCAAACTCAAACCTCCGTAATATTTTGCGGCAGCACATGACCAAATTTCATTTCTTTTAGTAAATGCCGTTTTACATCTAGTTTGATTATCTTTAAGCAAAACCGCTGAAGCAGTAAATGCAGCCAAATTATCAAACGGTGATGGATAAAAAACACCTATTATATCAGAAACTCTTTTTGTAATTCCATCCCAAGTTAACGGCATAAATTGTGCTGGACCCATTGCCCCACCATAATTTCCATCCCTACAAATTGGACATGATACCGGTGAGGTTTCTGCATTCAAACCAATATTACTCATTACTTTTAAATAATAAGGTTTTTGAGTATCGGACATAACAGTTTTTCCTGAAGTACATGGAGATGGCTGACTATAAGTACATCTTCCAATATTTTTTCCTACTGTATTATCCACTGCCGATTCTTGAAACAAAACTGCGAGTGTTAAAGCTGAGTTAACACCTATTAAACTTTCATAAGGTTGAATAAGTTTAAGAGCATCACCAAAAGAAATCTCTTCTCCGCCAGCGGTTCTATAAAGTTTGTTTCTAATCTGATTTTTTAATTTTTCTTTTTCTGCAATAAGTTTTTTGTACTCTGCTTCTTTGTTTTTCGTTATAGATAAAACCGTCTGTTTTTCTTTTTTTAAACCTTCTGTTGTTTTTTGAGCCTGTTCCTGCTCAAATTTCAATTTAGCTTCTTGCGTCTTTTTTGTTTCTAAATCCTTTTTTTCAGTTTCAGAAGTCTTTTTAATACCTGTAAGTTCAGCAATAAGCTCTTGAAGTTTAACGTTTATAGCTGAGTAATTATCATTATTTATAAAAAAACTAGAAAGACTCTCTCTGGACAAAAGAACGTCCACCATTGTCGCATCATCTTTTGCGAAATTGTCTCTCAACATCTTTCCTATTATCTTTTTTATATCAACCATTCGATTTGAAAGTTGACCTATATATTTAGTTTTAACAACTATATTGTCACCTAATTTTTTTATAGTCGCGTTCTTCGCTTTTATCTCTAATTGAATTTTGGTTATTTTATAATTTAAATCAGCAATTCCCTTCTGTAATTCTGATGAGTATTGTTTTGTTGTGCTAGCTTTTGCGTTTAAATCGGCAAGGTCGGCATCACACTGGAGAGATATTGCTTGTAATTCCTGATCTGTTTTACCATCCAAATTTGAATCACAAGTAACAGCCCCGGCTACTGTGGGTAATATTAATATGATAAAAGAAAAAAATACCAAAAAATTATTTTTGTAATAATTCACTGTTCTATTTTACTATATCTGGCTCAGAATAAATAGACTCAAAAAATATACTAAATTTAAAAAACCGCCCTAAGGCGGTTTTTTAAATTTTCTTATTTTTTCTCTTCCTTCTTTGGAGTCTCTGCTGTGGCCTCTGCACCTTCAGCACCCTCTTTAGCTTCCTTACCTTTCTTTACTACTTCAATTGCTGAAAGATCCACTGGAGCTACTTCTACCACCTCTTCTTTAGGTTCATATACTGAGGCAACTACTTCTTCTGGTTTAATTTTTAATGTAACACCTTCTGGAAGTTTTATACTACCTGCTGTAACAACGCTATCAAATGTTGCCAAGCTTGAAATATCAACTTCAATTTTGTGTGGCAAATCTTTTGGTAAAGCTTCAATTTCCATTTCGTGCATAACTTTTACCAAAATACCTCCCAAATCTTTTACTGCTGGAGCTACTCCAATAAATTCTAGAGGAATCTTAATTTCAAGTTTCTTTCCTTTTTCAATAGCATAGAAGTCTGCATGTCTTGGTTTGTCTGTAACTGGGTCAAGGTCAACTTCGTGAATAAGAACATCAACATCAATATCCTTTCCTTCAAGGTGCAAGATTGTTGATTCTCCGGCATCTTTTAATGTTTTTTCAAAAATTGCAAATGGAACTTTAATAGAAGTTGAAGCTTCTTTTTTTCCATAGAAAACAGCTGGCATAAAACCGCTTTTTCTCATTTCGCCCAAAGGTTCCTTAATATCTCTCTTTTCTACTTTTAATGTAATCATAATAAATGAAAAAATTTTACTGACTTGCCCGAAGAAAATCTAGAAGATTTTGACGGGATTAATGTTATTGTTTTTATATACTTTTACTTCTAAAATCAGAGTTAATTCATAATCTAAAAATAATTATAAGATTACAAATATACCCTTAGCCATAAAGTACTCTCAATAACGTCAGAAAAAACTTAATCGGGGTAATTATACATAAATATGGTAATTAATCAAATAAATAAAAAGAAGCTTTCGTGTTTTTTAAATTAATATAAATTAGAATTATTTATTTCTCATAAAAAATACAGGAAAGTCGAAAACCATAAGACTTAGGTTCTTTTTGGGTGGTATCACTTTTAGCAACAGTATATAAACTTATAATATCTTTTTTGTCCCAACTACTCAAAGAATGTCCACAGACAGCCACAAAGGAAGTGTCTTTAAAATTAGTTTTTGTATATGTAGTAGATTCTTCATCTAAATGCCCACCATCAATTTCAAACCTTTGTTTTGCAAAAACCAAATAATCTTCCAAAGACATTGTATTTGCAACTGTCATATATGAATTATTACCGACAGTTTTACCTAGCTCGGGACGATCAGAAAGTTCTAAGACATCATAGGTTAATATTATGTGTGTTTTCTCAGAATCAGGACTTTTTGCACTAACAAAAGAACCTTCACTTTTGAAGTGGTCTCCTTCTTCGTAACCATCTTTCATTTTCATTTTTTCAGCAAATTCAGATAGAGGAATACCACCTGGTATTATTAATATTTTATTGAAACCTTTCTCTTTTACAATCTGTCTTATTTCTTCTTGATTATCTTGCCAGATTTTTTTTATAACTTTTTCAAAATCGTCGTTGATTTCTATATTATGTTTTTTATAAAATGCAATAAAACCATTTAGTTCTTTTTCGATATCAAGGGTAATGGTTTCTCTTTTTTCAGGATGAACGTATTCTGAAACTATCTTTGGATTAAAATTTGACGAATCATTTTCTAAGTTTTTCATATTTTATTTTTTATTATAGTTACTAAAATTAGAGATTTCCCAATACGCGTATTCTACTCTCTCTCTTGCAAGCAAGTGCTCTTTTGTCATTCCTGCGAAGGCAGGAATCTAGGTTAAATTCAGTCTGGATTCCTGCCTCCGCAGGAATGACAATACGAACCTGGATTGCCACGTCGGATTACCTCCTCGCAAAGACATGAAAAAATGGCGGGTTTGGTAATCCAAACCCGCCTTGTAGTAATTACCTAACAAGCTACGTTTCTAAAAAGCTACAAGCTAGTTTTATATTCTCCCATTCGTGCCAAACTATTATTTTTTGCAGCCGAAAGAAGTAGTTTTTGTGCAGTAGAAATATCGGACGGATTTTTTATCTACGCTGGCACTTTTGCATTAAACTGTTCTAGGAAATGCTCAGTTAAAACCTTTCCTTTTTCTTCTTTTTTAAGTCCACTTAAGAGAGTCTGCCACTCAACGGCGTCAGAACATCTTTCATCTATCCCAACTTCAACTTCATCTTTCATGTCATTAACATTTATCAAATCGTCAGTTACAAGGGCAGATATCGCACCTGTCATTCTAAGTTTTCTTTCCTTAAAAAGGGGAATAAGATCATCTCTATTAATTAAAAATGAATACACCATATTTGTCGGCTTCAAGCACCTCCTCAAAATAACTTGTAGGCCGGGCTTAACTTCAAATTGTCCATCGCCACCTAAATAATCAGAGCCACCAGAAGGAAAAAAATAACAAGTCCACCGCTTTCTATGTGCTTTTCGATTGAACTCAAAAACTCAAATGCATCCTCTGGGCCCCTGTTAATGGGAATGAGATTCTCCTCTCCAATAATTGGAGAAAAATCCTTAAAATTCTCTCTTGTCGTCACTATTTTTATATCACTTCTCTTACCAACCACTTCCAGTATAGGGAATATTTCAATAAGTCCTGGATGATTTGCAATAATTAATCCAGCTTCAGATTCTAATCTCTCCCTTCCTAATAAAAATGACTCGCCTCCTTTTTGTTCTCCTACATATATTGGTTTAATTTTTTGTACTTCTAAATATTTTCTAGCTGCGGCGGCTAATCCCTCTTTTACTCTTATTTCTTGTATTTTTTTAGCAATCGGAAAATAAGCGCTCCTTTCAACAGCCTTTTCTGCGTTTTCAATCATCCTTCCTAATTCAATGTTTGAAAAAGGTTTCATATTTTATAAAAAATTAAATATCTTCAATTTTTCCTCCACGACTTTCTCAACTGCCAAGATTGTTTCTTCCATATACTTATATGGTAACACATCATTAGGTAGTTTTATATTCCCCCATTCGTGCCAAACTATTTGCCTTTGCGGCAACTAGAATTAGTTTTTGCGCAGTAGAAATATCGAACGGATTTTTTGCCCAACTCATAAGCGCTTTATTTTGTATTGCCCTTCCATAAGAAAATGTTAACGGCCATGGTAAAGGTGAATGCGCATTCGTTGCATTCAAATTTCTAGTAGCCTCATCATCTTCCTGTCCTCCAGATAAAAAGACTATACCTCCTATTTCTTTTGGCACATATTTCAAAAGACACTTTATTGTCATTTTTGCCACATCATTAGCCGGTGATAGTTTTAAAGATTCATTTCCAGAAATAACCATACTTGTTTTAAGAATCATACCTGGAATAAAAATATTTTTCGCTTTAAGTGTTTTAAATACAACATCAAGATTTCTAGAAGTTACATCAAAACATTGCTCTATTGTATGGTCGCCATCAATTAAGATTTCTGGCTCCACTATAGGTACAATTCCCTCGTTCTGACATATCTGCGCATATTCAGCAAAAATATCGGCGTTTGCTTGCACACACGCTTCGCTGGGTGTCTCTTTGCTTATCGTGTATATTGCGCGCCACTTGGCAAATGTCGCCCCCATTTCTTTATATTCTTGCAAACGTTCAGCGAGACCCACAAGACCTTCCGTGATTTTATCCCCTAAATGTGGTGAAAAATCTTTCGTTCCCATATCTACTTTAATACCAACATCTATGCCTTTTTCTTGTAAAACTGATGTAAAACTTTTTCCTTCTTTGGTTTTTTGACGTATTGTTTCGTCATATAGAATATAGCCAGAAATGTACTGTTCTATACCAGGAGTTGTTACAAGTAATTCGCGATATACTCTGCGATTTTCTTCTGAAGAAATAATACCAAGTTTCTCAAAACGTGTATTGCATGTGGATGTGCTTTCATCAATGGCAAGAATGCCCTTTGGGATTGCCATGAGACGTGATACTGTTTCTACTAATTTTTCTTTATTCATATTATTCATTATACCAAAACAATATCAAAACCTCCACTTGAGAAATATACTTAGGAAATATAATTCACGACCGTGAATTATATTTCCCAAACATAAATACATACTAAGTATTAAAACTGTGTATAAACTATTTCAATCTAATTTAATTTAAAATTATCTATTAAAACTTTTTCGTTTTCAATTCTATCTGCAATAATATATAAGACTTCCCTTCCGATATCAAAATCTGCCTTAAGTAAGTTTACCAAATCTTCACAATCATATGGATAAACCCAAACACTTTTCTGGAGCTTTACAAAACCTATTGAAATCAATGTGGTTCTAATATTATCCCTTACACTTCTATTAATCTCCTTTATATCAAAAATTAAAATCCTCCATTTTTTATCCCATTTTTCAGGTTTTTTAATTTTAAAATCTCTATTTTCAAATTTATTCAACGCTTTTTTACCAAGTAATGTTAAAGATAACAATCCGTTTTTTGAATACTCAACAAAACCTTTTTCAATTAATCGTTTACGAGAATTATTTATTGAGTAGGTCTTGTTCTTTTTATCTTTATTGTTACCAAAAAATTTTAACATTTTCAAAGCGTTTGGGGCCAATAACGCTACACTCAAAATACCTGCGGTTGCAATAGTTCTCAAAACTATTTTTTGAATTTTGGTTGCCCTCATTACTTTTCTATTTTCTTCCTCAAGTTTTCCCATACCTTTATTATATAATATTAGTTTATTATAGGGAAATATAACTCACGACCGTGAATTATATTTCCCTAAATAATTTATCACTAATTTACATTTTTTCTAATTTTCACTCATATCCTCCCACGCCTTCTTTATATTTTCACTTTCATAAATTGCTGAACCAGAAATAAGCTTATTTGCTCCAGCTTTTACCAAATCTTTGTAATTATCAAAATTTACTCCTCCATCAACACTAATAATAATGCTTGGGTATTTTTTTCTTAATTCTTTTATTTTTTGATAATCTTTTTCATCAAATTTTTGCCCTTGATAACCAATTTTATCGATTCCCATAAATTGAACAAAATCTATAGAATTTTTTCCATTTTCATTCAATTTTAACAATTGATCTAGTACATCATCTGAAGTATCTACATTTATAGCAACGCCAATTTCAACCCCCGCGACAGAGTCATTAACATATCCATATTTATTTCTTAATTCTTTTATTATTTCAAAAATATTTGGCGAAGATTCAAAATGTAAAACAACAGCTTTAGCTCCAGCTAAAATCCATTTTTCTGCAGATTCTTTTGGATTACTAACCATCAAATCCGCTTCAAAATACATATCTTTCCAAAAAGGAAAACCTTCCTGTTCTTCGGTTATTATTTTCTCAAAATGATTCTCTTCATCACCAATATACGGCCAGGTTTCAGAAGGAACAAATTTTCCATCACACACATCAATTTGTACAAGATCGACTATTCCTTTAACCACAGACATTTTATCGCAAAGATCTTCGTATGAGGTCGCTATTATTGCTGGAAGTACTTGTGTCATTAGTTTTCTATTTAAAATCAAAATTATTTTTAATCTCTCTTGAAATCTTTTCTATTTTTTTTATTCTGCGAACATGTCTTTCTTTGTTAGAAAAATGTGTCTCAAGCCAAATTTTGACAGCCTTTTTTGCTTCACTTATTTTTAAAATTCTAGCAGCAAGAGATAAAACATTTGCATCATTATGTTCTCTACTTATTTTTATAAAAGCCTGATTATGAAAAAAACTTGGTTCCCCATAATAAACAATTGCCCTAACGTTAGGATATCTATTTGCAACTATTGCCTCCCCTTGGCCTGAACCTCCAAGAATTATTCCAATATTATGATTTGGATTTAAAGCCACGGCTTTTGCTACAGGAGAAATAAAATCTGGATAATCGTCTTCCATATCAAATTGATATGCACCGCAGTCATGAACTTCATAACCTAGTCCTTTAATATACAGGACTAATTTTTCTTTCATTTCAAAACCAGCATGGTCTGTACCAATGTATACACTTTTCTTATGACTTCTGTAACCTAAATTATGCATGGGGATATTATATCACCGTCTTATAATAAAATCATGTTATTTCCAATAATGTATAATCAATCAAACATACTTTATTATAATTTTCACACTCCTATACATAGGAGTGTGAAAATTATATATAAATACATTTTCGATTGGACGCGTTAGAACAAACTTGGAGGTAAAACTACGGGACTATTTCAATAGATCAACCAACACTTTTTTGATTACCTGAGGATTTGAGGAACCTTTTGTTGCTTTCATTATTTGTCCGACAAAAAACATAAGTGCCATTTCTTTTCCAGCTTTGTAGTCAGCGACAACTTTTGGATTCTCTGTAATAAGTTTTTGAGCTAATCCCTTCACTGCTCCTTCATCATTTTTCTGTATCAAACCTTCCTTATTTGCGACTTCTTCTGGATCAATGTCTTCTTTTAACAATCTTTCAATTAAATCCTTAGCCGTTCTTGATGATAATTTTCCTTCAAAAACCATCGAGATAATTTTTGCAAAACTTTCCGGCTTTGGAAACTTTTTGGAATCTTCTCCGACGTTTCCAGTCGGAGAGCCGACCAAAAGCGTCGGCTTTGACATAAAACCAACCATATCTGAGGAAATATAATTTGAAGCAAGTTTGATCAAATCCTTGCTTGCCACGAGGTCAGCAGACTTTTCGTGGTTACCATTAAAACTAGTGATAACAGATTCAAAAAATCCTCCAAAATCAACATTGTTAACAAAGAAATCCGCATCTTGTTCTTTTATTTCATAAGTCTTCAGATATTTTTCTCTTCTTTCCCAAGGCAATTCTGGTAAACCACCCTTAAGAGCTTTCAAATCAAAAACTTCCGAAATCATCATCTTTGGTAAATCTGGATCTGGGAAATATCTATAATCATGAGAATCTTCTTTTATTCTTTGTGAATATGTTTTTTGTTTTCCCTCGTCCCAACCGCGAGTTTCCTGAATAACTTTTTCACCTTTTTCTATTGCGTCTATTTGTCTTTCAATTTCATAAGCAACGGCTCTTTCTACTGTTCTAAAAGAGTTCAAGTTCTTCACCTCAACTTTTGTCCCGAGCTTATCTGTATCAGAAACTGAAATGTTTGCCTCAACTCTCATTTCACCTTTTTCCATATTTGCATCCCCTGCTCCCAAATATTGTAAAAGTAATTGAAGTTCTTTTGCAAAATCGGCTGCCTGCTTACCACTATGAATTAACGGTTCGGTAACAAGCTCCATAAGTGGAACTCCAGCGCGATTAAAGTTTACGAGAGAAAAAGCTCCCGCATCGTGAGTAGACGAACCTGTATCTTCTTCGAGGTGAATTCTTGTGAGTTCAACTCCCATAATTCCCCCACCTAAAACTAAAGGGTATTTATATTGAGTTATCTGATAGCCTTTTGGAATGTCTGGATAAAAGTAATTTTTTCTATCCCATTCAGTAAAGTCGGCAATTTTTGATCCACAAGCGAGACCAACTCTCAAAACATGTTCGATGGCCTTTTTATTTAACACAGGCAAAGTTCCCGGCTGTGCAGTACAAATCTCGCAAATATTTGAATTTGGTCTTTCTTCATCAGGATCATTCTTACAAGAACAAAACATCTTTGTTTGTGTTTTGAGCTCAGCGTGAATTTCAAGACCGATAGTTGCTTTGTATTTTGTATTTTCTGCCATAATTTATATTAGAGATATTATCATAAAAAAACCGCCCTTGAAAGGCAGTTTTTTATTTTATATTCCTTAAAATCTTTATTAGACTATCTTTCAAATTCTTTATTGATTTACCCGTCAAAATTTTATTAAAAATTTTCTTCGGGCAAGTCATCCAAAAACTTTATTTTATCTTTCTCAAGATTTTTATTAGGTCGTCTTTTAGTTTTTTGATAGATTGGTCATCGAGCACTGTCACAGTCAAAATATTAGGATTTAATTTAGATATTTTTTTCACAGCTTTTTCCAAAGTTTTTTCATCAACTAAGTCCGTTTTTGTAATAATCAAAACTTCTTTCTTCTCTGCAAGCTCTTCGCTGTATTCTTTGAGTTCATTTCTTATAATTTTATAATCTTTTACCAAATCTGTACTTTCTAAAGAAAGGCAATGCAACAAAGTTTTAGTTCTCTTAATGTGTCTCAAAAATTTGTGTCCAAGTCCCTTTCCTTCTGAAGCACCTTCAATAAGCCCAGGAATGTCCGCTAGGATGTATCCGTGCATGTCTCCGAGTGAAGGTTCAAGTGTCGTAAATTGATATGCACCGATTTTTGATTTTGAATTTGTTAATACATTTATCAAGCTTGATTTGCCAGCATTTGGAAGACCTATAAGTCCGGCATCAGCAACAAGTTCAACCTCAAAAGTAAAATCGGCTTCCTCAGGATTTTTTCCATCCGTTTGGTTTTCGGGACTTCTATTTACTGCATTTTTAAAATATTCATTTCCTAAACCTCCCTTTCCACCATTTAAAATTTTTATTTTTCCACCATCTTCTAATAGATTAAAAGTTTCCCTAGTTTCAAGATTTGTCACCACTGTACCAATAGGAACGTCTATAACAAGATCTGTTCCGTTTCTACCATGCATGCTTTTCTTTGCTCCAGCTTCGCCCCTTTCGGCAACAAACTTTTTTGTGTTTTTATATTTTGAAAGTATAGCAATATCACGAATGGCGCGTAAATATACGTCGCCACCCTTTCCACCGTTTCCACCAGCTGGACCAGCTCTATCTATACCCTTTTCGTGCAGCCAACGTACAACGCCGTCTCCACCACGTCCTGCTGATATGTGTATTTTTAGTTCGTCTATAAAAGCCATATTGACAGTCTAAAGGTAAAAGTCTATAAAGTCAAAGAAATAACGAGCATAGCAACTATATTACTCCGACTAAGCCACGCTTTAGACTCAGACAAAGCGTGGCTTAATCAGATTAAATTTTCAACTTTATAACTTCGAATTAGCGAGAGCTTTTTTCGCTAATTCGATAGCCCCTTCTTTTGATTTTGCTATACACAAAAATCTATTATTGTGACAAAAAACGGCATCGGAAATACCAGTAACTTTTACAAGCTCCTCGCCCTCTTTTCCTGCCCAACTCTCGGGAAAATCTAATCTATTTTTATATTTATATCCTTCTACACTAACTGCTTTTACTGACCAATTATTATCATTTTTTATTACAAAGAGAGGTTCAGGATATTTTTTTATAATTTCTTTCCAATCATAGTCGCTATCTAAAAATAAAATTCTTTTATCTTCAGTCTTATTATATATTTCGTCTATTTTATTTTTACTTAAAACATAGTCTTTTGCAATAACAATTTCCCTTTTTAAAATATTCGTCGCTAAAATTACAGCTTTATCAAAACTCTCGTTGTCATTTATATTCTCATTCCAGGTAGGATTAAACGCTGAAACATAATCAAATATACAATATGGCCTAATATCTGAAAAAATACTTTTATATATTTCAATACCGTTATCCTCCGCATCTATTGTTTGAATGATTTTATTATCAATTTCATTTGCGACCTCTAAAGTGCCACAGATTTTCTCTCCATATTCTTTCCATACTAAACCACTTGTAGCATAAGGAATCCCATTTTTTCTCTTTTCATTCCAACCTTCTTGATGATGATCAAATTTATTCTCATTTGGCTTATATTCCCTTCCAACATCCAAAAGGTAGTCCATCTTAGTGAGAATATTCAAATCTCTAGTTCTAAATATTTTTAAAGGTTTGTCTAAATATAGTGACAAAATGGCAACAGCAAAAACATCATCGGAATGAAAACTACGATCATGAACAGCAACCTTAATTTTTTTATTTAAAAAAAACATTCTTTAATATAACTTTATCTATTTTATAACTGCCTTTTTAATTTCTTCAATGTCTTTTGACATCTGAATCATCCTTGATCTCATAACATTAATTTCGCTTTCTTCTTTACCAACTTCTACTTCAGTTTTATCCGCAACTTTAGTTTCCTTCTTTTGACCAGAGATAATAACTCTTTCTCCAATGAGATTTGAAACAAAAAGGCCTGTCATAAGTAACATTATTGATGTCCATACGAGTGTAAGAGGTTCATAAAAAAACCAACCCCAAAAACCACCCCTAAACATCAAAATATCTGCTGTATGCCAAATACCTCTCCAAAAAAGAATTGTTGCCATTCCACCAATAAATGCATACAGTACAGATCTGTGACTTAATTTCACCCTGACTTCGTCTTCTAATCTGTCGAAATATTCTACTATTGATTTAAACATCTGTATCGTTATAATTACTGATTAATAATAATTGCTATTATATACTAATTTTTGCTCGCTAGCACCTTCCATATCCTCAGCTTAGACTATGATCAAATTTTCACCACTCATACTTTTAGGTACTTTGACTTTCAACATTTTTAATATCGATGGGGCCAAACCAGAAATATCTCCTTTTCTAAGTTTTAACTTTTCGCTGGTTACAATAAGGGGAACTTTATTTGATGTGTGTGCTGTGTGCTTCTCTCCAGTTACTGGATCAATATTAAGTTCTGCATTTCCATGATCAGCAGTGATAAATAAAGTCACATTATTTTCTTTTGCGCTATCATAAACCCTGCCAAGTTGTTCATCGACGGTTTCTACGGCTTTTATAATAGCTTCTCTGTTCGCGGTATGACCAACCATATCTGTATTTGCAAAATTTATAAAAATAAAATCAGTACCTTTTTTAATTTCTTTGAGTGCTTCGTCAGCAATTTCTTTAGCTTTCATTTCTGGTGCTAAATCGTGAGTCCTAACATCTTTTCTGCTTTCTATTAAAACGTGTTTTTCGCCTTTATGCGGACTTGTGCGTCCCCCATTTAAAAAATATGTTGCATGAGCAAATTTTTCTGTTTCTGCAATGTGCACTTGCTTCAGTCCGGCTTCTGAAATTTCTTTTGCTAGTGTTGTCTCTATCTTTACTGGTGGAAATACGACATCAGACTTTATTTTGTCATCATACTTGGTCATTGTTACATAACAAAGATTTAACGACTTCTTCTTTTTCATTATAAATTCTGAAATCATTTTTGCCCTATCAGCGCGATAATTAAAAAAGAAAATTCCATCGTTTTTACTTATTACACAATTTTTTATTTCATCTCTTTTACAAAACATTACTGGTTCAAACATTTCATCTGTTTTTCCTTTTTTATATAGTCCTTTTACAAAGGATGCAGGGTCTATTTCAGAAATCTCTGACTTTCCACCAAAGAGCATATCTGTTGCTTTTGTTAATCTGTCCCAATTATTATCCCTGTCCATAGCAAAATATCTTCCACTAACAGATGCTATTCTGCCAATTTTCAATACATCGATAGTTTTTTGAAGTCTTTGTAAATATGTTGCTGCACTTTGTGGAGGTGTATCGCGACCATCAGTAAAAACATGAATACAAATATTTTTAACATTTGCTTTTTTTGCAGTTTTTAAAAATTCAAAAAGATGTTCCTCATGACTATGCACCCCGCCATCACTCAAAAGTCCCATCACATGCAGATTTGAATTATTTTTATTTACATGTTTGAAGAGTTTTTGAAAACTTTTATTTTTAAAAAAAACACCATTTTTTGCATCATTGCTTATTCTTAACAAATCCGTATAAACAACTTTGCCAGCACCAATAGTTGTGTGACCGACTTCGCTATTACCCATCTGCCCCTCCGGCAAACCCACTGCTATACCACTGGCTTCGAGAAGAGTGTGGGGATATTTTTTCCACAACATATCAAAATTTGGTTTATACGCTTCAGCTATAGCATTGCCTTTTGTATTTGTTCGATATCCCCAACCATCAAGAATGATAAGAGCGGTTTTTGCAGTGTTTTTTTTCATGGATTTGTCCTTCCTGCGGAGGCAGAAATCTAGGTTTATTAAATTCACTTAAACTGGGTTCCTGTCTCCGCAGGAATGACACATTATCCTTACGCCTTAAAAGCTCCTTTGCCTGGATACACAACTTTTCCTTTTGTTTCTTCCTCTATTCTCAAAAGTTGATTGTACTTTGCAATTCTCTCACTTCTGCAAAGTGAACCTGTTTTTATTTGTCCTGTTCCAAGTCCGACAACAAAGTCCGCAATGGTGCTGTCTTCTGTCTCTCCAGATCTATGAGAAACAACGCAAGTGTAGCCAGCTTTCTTTGCCATGTTTATCGCATCAATTGTTTCAGAAATTGTCCCTATTTGATTTAATTTTATCAATACTGAATTACAAGCTTTCTTTTCGATTCCCTCTTTTATTTTCTTAACATTCGTAACAAACAAATCATCTCCAACAATTTGGATTTTCTTACCAAGTTTTTTTGTCATCAGTTGATATCCAGACCAATCATCTTCTGCTAGTCCATCCTCAATTGAAACTATTGGATATTTTGCAACCAAATTTTCATAGAAGGTTACCATCTCCTCACTTGTAAGCTCTTTTCCCTCACTGGCCAAAATATATTTATTTTTTGTCTTATCAAACAACTCACTTGTCGCACCATCAATAGCAATTGAAATATCTTTTCCCGGTTTATATCCTGCCATTTCTATCGCTTCAATTATCACCTGAATTGCAGCCTCATTGTTTGGTAAAGCTGGCGCATATCCTCCCTCATCTCCAACTGAAACATTTAATTTTCTTCCTTTCAAAATTTTCTTTAACGCATGAAAAGTTTCTGCTCCATATCTTAGAGCTTCGGCAAAAGTTTTTGCACCGACAGGCATAATCATAAACTCTTGAAGATCTGTAGAATTTTCTGCATGTTTTCCTCCATTTATTATGTTCATCATAGGAACTGGCATTCTCATTGGATATCCTGTCTTTGCAAGTTCTTTGAAATATTTATAAAGAGGTTTATTTTGAGATGTTGCAACGGCATGAGAAAAAGCCATAGAAATTCCTAAGATTGCATTAGCGCCAAGTTTTGCCTTATTTTCAGTACCATCGATTTCTATCATTTTTGTATCTAGAGTCCTCTGATTCCACTCCTTGCCAACAAGGGCTTTCTTCAAAATGGTATTTGCATTTTCAACAGCTTTTAAAACACCTTTTCCTCCATATCTCTTTTTATCATCATCACGTAGCTCAACTGCTTCATAACTTCCTGTGGAAGCTCCTGATGGCACAGCTGATCTTCCAAATGAACCGTCTGATAAAGTAAGATCAACTTCAACAGTCGGATTACCTCTTGAGTCTAATATCTCTCTCGCTACTATCTTTGAAATCTTGTGCATATTTAGGTCGCCGAACATTTTCTTCGAATGTTTTAGGCTAAATAATTAAAATTAATAAATTTTACACAAACATAATAAATGAGAACGTATTTTATCACATTATTTTTAAAAATATCTATAAAAAATTAAACAGACAATAAAAATAATAAAAATGCAATTTTCTCTCTTAAAATTCAATAAAAAGAGCCGTTTCCTTCGGAAACGTCTCTTTTTTAATATTTTTTTAAAATGAGTCTACACAATTTTTTACGCTTATTATAAAACTATCAGGATTATTCTTTTTTTTAACTTCTCTTTTTACTTTTTCGAGTAGGTTCATGCAATTTTATTTATTCCTATCTTATTATTTTATGCTTAAACCATTTTTCTTGAAAATTTACGCTTTTTTCAATTTCTTCGTCTGATATTTCTAAATTCTTTGGCATAACAACCAATTTGTCATCATCATTATCCAATCTGTGTATTATCGCTTTAACTATACCAGTAATTTTACCTAAACTTTTGTCAGTACCAATATAATAAGCGTCCAGTTCATCACCATCTGGTGCTTCTACACCAGAAATATAACCATAATTTATGGTGTAAATCATATCAAATTTTGGATGTTTACTACCAAGTGGTCGATCAAATATTACTTCTACCTCTTTCCCAAGAAAAAGTTTTGCTAATTCTAGTGATTTTGAGTTTTTATTTCCCATGACAGTGCTTGTATTTCACTGCCGTACCATCAGATTTTTTTGCTCCGCATGGACAAGGATCATTTCTTCCCACCTCGTCCTTCTTTTTTGTTGCAGGTGTAGAAGAATTATCCTCTTTTCCTTCTGCTCCAGCCATTTTCATTCCTTTTTGAGTTTCTTTTAATTTTTCTTCTTCAGCTTGAAAAGCACCTGCGCCAATATGTGGCAATAAATTTATTACTTGATTATTAATATCAATTTGCATTTCTTTAAACAATCTAAGTCCTTCTCTCTTATATTCAACAAGAGGATCTCTCTGACCATAAGCTCTCAAACCCACCGAACTTCGAAGATGGTCCATCATTTCCAAATGATCTACCCAGAACATATCTATTGCTTGAAGCATTATAATTCTCGCAATTCTATAAAATTCTTGTTCACCTAAAATAGCAACTTTTTCTGTGATTAGTCTTTGTGAATTTTCGTCAATAGCTATTTCTGCTAACTTTTCTTTTACTGCATCCATTCCACCATCTAAAACTTTTCTTCTTCTTTCATAAACAGTGATTCTCTGAAAATTTAAAACATCATCGTAATCCAAAACATGTTTTCTTGCATCAAAATTAAAACCTTCTATTTTTGTCTGGGCGTTTTCCAAAGATTTTGTAATCAGCGAATTTTCTATCGGTTCATCTTCGGGAATTCCAAACCTATTCATCATTTTTTTGACTGTATCGTTTGCAAAAATTCTCATTAAAGAATCTTCAAGTGAAACAAAAAATCTCGTTTCTCCCGGATCTCCCTGTCTTCCAGATCTACCCCTGAGCTGGTTGTCTATCCTGCGTGCATCGTGTCTTTCTGTTCCAAATACAGCTAAACCTCCGAGTGATTTTATTTTTTCATATTCTTCCTTATCAAATATTACTCCACCGAGTTTAATATCAACTCCTCTACCAGCCATGTTTGTAGCAACTGTGACAGCACCGATTTTACCGGCTTGTGCCACGATTTCTCCTTCTTTTTCGTGATTTTTTGCATTCAAAATATTGTGAGGAACTCCTTCTCTTTTTAGAAATTCGGAAAGAACTTCGTTTTTTTCAATTGAAACTGTACCGATAAGCACAGGTTGTCCAGCTTTATGTTTTTCTTTTACCATTCTTGCAAGCGCCTTGAATTTACCTTGCTCAGTTTGGAAAATTAAATCATTCTCATCTTTTCTTTGGTTTATTTTATTTGTCGGAACGGGAATCGTATCCATATGATAAACTTTAAAAAATTCTTCGCTTGATGTTAATGCCGTTCCCGTCATACCTGAAAGTTTATTATACATTCTAAAATAATTTTGGTATGTAACAGACGCATAAGTCCTAGACTCCTTTTGTATTTTTACACCTTCTTTTGATTCAATAGCCTGATGCAAACCTTCAGACCATCTTCTCCCCGGCTGAAGTCTCCCTGTAAATTCATCAACGATAATTATTTCCCCATCTTTCACAACATAATCTTTATTAACTTCATATAAAGCTTTTGCGCGAGTCGCTGTCTCCAAATGATGCACATATCGAATTCCTCCTTCAGTATAAATATTTTCCACACCAAGAGACTTCTCGGCTTTATTAATTCCAGAATCTGTAAGTTGAATGGCTTTATGTTTTTCATCTACAGTGTAATCAACATCTTTTGTAAATTCCCGAACTATTTTTGTAAAGACATCATAAAGACTTCCTGAATCTTGAGCTGGGGCAGAAATAATAAGCGGAGTTCTCGCTTCATCTATAAGAATAGAGTCAACTTCGTCCACAATGGCAAAGTTATGTTCACGCTGTCTTAACTTTTCTACATCATATTCAATATTATCTCTCAAATAATCAAAACCATATTCGTTGTTTGTTCCATAAGTAATGTCAGCATTATAAGCTTCTTTTCTTGAACAAGGTCTCAAAAATTCGTGGACAACTTTAAATGATCCGAGTTCGTCGATTTCTTTATCAAGCTCTTTGTGGGTTGGATCAAAAAGATATGAGGCTTCATGATTTAATATTCCAACTGATAATCCCAAAATATCATAAATTTGTCCCATCCAAACCGCGTCTCTTCTTGAAAGATAATCGTTTACGGTAACAACATGAATACCTTTTCCTGAAATTGCATTTAAATATGCTGGCAAAGTAGCAACAAGAGTTTTTCCTTCTCCTGTCTTCATTTCAGAAATATTTCCTCTATGTAAAATAATTCCCCCAATTAACTGAACATCAAAAGGTCTAAGACCAAGTGTTCGGACTGATGCTTCGCGAACAAGTGCAAATGCCTCTGGTAAAATTAAATCTAGACTTTCACCCTTACTAAATCTTTCTTTAAACTCTTGTGTTTTAGCTTTTAATTCATCATTTGATAGTTTTTTGTAGGTATCCTCAAAAGAACCAATTTGTTTAACAATCGGCTCTAAAGTCTTTATGAGTTTTGTGTGCCTATCTCCGAAAATTTTGGTGAAAAGTGACATAAAATATATGATAGCATAAAAAAAATAATATAAAAACGGCACACCGTTTGGTGTGCCGTTTTTTGGATAGCTAACGGAGATCGATTCATGAAACTGTAATCAGTTGAGTGAAGCGAGTTGTGTTCAGTGTCCGCGGTGGCGGACTCTTATACCGTAAAGAAAACCTGGAATTTTAAAACCGCATTAAAGCGGTTTTAAAATTTTTCTTATTTCTTCTTTCCTTTCTTAGCTACCTTTTTACCTTTTTTAGCTACTTTCTTTGCTTTCTTTTTTGCTGCCATGTTTTTTGTGTTCCGAACGAGGAGAAATTATGAATTGTTCGGAAAAATTATTTTATTTTTATAAATAGTAGTTTATCGACACAAGTTTTTAAAACTTGAAACCTACTGCTAAGTATAATTTTACTACGAATAAAAATTAATACAATGGTTTTTAGACTGTTGATAACTCAGAAGATAAAAAAGTAAAATTAAAAGAGTAAAAATAATCCTAAGAAATATATTTTGTGTGTTTTATTAGTTAAATTTTAATTTTTAAACTTTATCTATACTTTTTACTCTTTTAATTTTAAATTTCCACTACCTCCCTCTCAATTTTTATTTTAAATTTATTAAAAACAATTTTTTCTATTTTTTTTGCAAAAGAATCTATTTCTGAATATGTTGCGCCGCCATGATTCACAATAATAAGAGACTGTTTTTCAAATGTTCCAACCTTTCCTTCTCTGTATCCTTTAAGTCCCAAAATTTTATCTAAAACAAAACCTATTGGAATCTTTACATAACCTGGTTTTGCTTCATATTTTGGCATATTTGGATAATCAGCAAACAACTCATTGCATTTTTCTTTTGTAATAACTGGGTTTTTAAAAAAAGACCCAGCGGAACCAATAACCCTCCAATCAGGCAGTCCTGCTTTTCTAATTTCGGTTATTGCTTTTATTACCTCTTTTATATCTGGAGTTTTTTTGTCTAAAAAATATCTTTTCAAAGATTCGTATTTTAAATTTGGAGAAAAATTATTATTTAACTTAAAAAAAACTTTTGTAATTATTAATTTTTTATTTCTTTTAAAGATATTATCTCTATATGCAAAATCACAATCTTTTCTATTAAAAACAAATTTTTTAAAATTATTTATATCAACACCTTCAACTGATTCAACAAAATCGTCAACTTCTACTCCATAAGCACCTAGGTTCTGAACAACCGCTGCACCAACTGTTCCAGGAATGTTCCAAAGATTTTCTATTCCTGATAAATTATGTTTAATTACAAATAATATTAAATTATCAAAAGATTCGCCGGCAAAAGCAGATACGACAGAATTTTTCTCTCTTTTTGATTCTACCTTTTTTCCTTTTATAAGCATTCTTATTACTAGTCCAGGAAAATCTTCGTCATTTATCAAAAGATTCGAACCATTTCCAATAATAAAAAATTTTAATTTGTTTTCTTTTGCAAACTTCAAAACTTTCACAAGACTGTCTTCGCTTTTCGCTTCATAAAAAAACCTAGCTTTTCCACCGGTTCTAAATGTATTGAAATTTGATAGTTTTATGTTTTGCTTTATCCCTGTAATTATTTTTTTCATGTTCAATGATCAGTCTATAATATCTATATGCAAAAGAAAAGAGGCGAATTACTTTGTAACCCTCCTCTTTTTACTTTTATTTATTATTTCTTTTCCTGCATTATTTTAAACTTCCATCCGAAATACCTTTTATTAATTTATCTCCCTGTTCTTTAAATCCTGGAACTATATCTATTGCTTTTTGTATTTCATTTATTGCTGAAGTTTTATCATTTTTTTGAATATAAATGTCAGCTTTATCAATATATTTTTTTATTAGATTTTCTACTAAATCATTTGCGATTGTTTCCTTATTACTTGATACCAAAGCTTTTGCGTAATTCATTACAGCACCATCATATTCGGGCATCAAATCATATGCGTACTTTGCCGTTTCGAGTGATTTATCTTTTTGTCCAAGATACGAATAACATTTTGTGAGTTCAAATAACATTGTCAATTTTTTTGGCGAAAGATCAACTGCTTTTAGTAAATATGGCAGTGCCAAATCAAAATGACCTGTGTTGTCAAAAAATATTCCCATAAAATACTGGTATCTTGCATCATATGGAGTTTGATTAATTTGTTTAATCATTTGATTTTGTGCCAAATCAACAAATTGTTTTCTTGTAGTTTCATTTATTCCATTCGCTTTTTCAACTGCAGGAGCAATGTTTATTATTTGTTCTCTAGCTTCAGAACTTCCAAAAGTATTCGCATCAAAAACTTTGCTAAAATATTCAAGTGACAATTCTAAACTCGCCTCTGTCCCAGACAGAGATTGCAGAGCTTTAATAAGATTCGTATTTGCATTCATAGGTTTTATATTGCAATACCAAATCATTGTCAAAAATACTACAGCCAAAATCGGTGCGACAACATAGTTTGCCATATCTTCGGATATTTTTCTCGTATCAACAATTTCTCCATTTGTATCTCTTGAATACAAATATGCAAGAATCACATAGAAAAATATATAACCAATCAAATTATCAAATACAAAAAGATTTTGAGCAAAATATGCTGCAAGCAAACCTATTATCAAACCAATTTCCGTCACATTAAAATCGTTTTTCTTTTTAATAATAACAAAAACTGAAGTAAGAAAAATAAAAAGATACGACAATAAGCCGAGTATTCCTCCTGCGACAAGTATATCTAATGGGGTATTATGTGCTCTGTCAAACCATTGTTCTTGATCATACATTCTAACGTCATAATATTTATTGAATATATTATTAAATCCATCTTGTCCCCAACCGAGTATTGGCTTTTCTTTGAAACCTTCTAGTGCCATCGGCCAAACATACTGTCTTGCTTGTCCTTGTCCAGCAACATCTGTCCATGAAATTTCTGCTAGCCTTTCCAAAGTAACGTTATTTTTTACAAATTGAGTATTTTTTATTGCAAAAAATCCTCCTATCAACAATACTATTATGACCAAACTCCCAATAGAAAAATTTTTCATTAATTTATCTTTCTTTTCAAAAAGAGCAATTATTAATGACGTTATTATCAAACCACCAAGCAAACCTAGTATTACCCCTCTAGTAGAGGTTCTCCAAATTCCAAAGACACAAATAAACCCTGCTGCCAAATATGCATAAGTAAGCCAATTGCTAAAAATTGTTTTCACAGGTTTTTCGGTATTCTCGCTTTTTATTAATACATCTTGATATAAAAGTATTAAAACAAAAAAGAAATTAAACAAAAAATATACGGCAACGTAAATTGGATTCCCGAGTGTCACTGAAACTCTTGTTGTTTCAGTTTTTAACCATTCTTGCAAAACAGGAATTATCATTAATATACTCGCAATAACAGACGAACGGAAAAACCAAAGCCAATTTTCTTTTAATTTCATTATTGAACCAAACACTAAAAAATACATCAGAAGATGAATGAGTGTTATCCATCCATCCATTCTTTCATAATTACTCCAAATTGCCTTCATGGGATTTACTGCAAAAATATCAGCAAATGCCATAACAACTACAAACACAAGAACTGAAACAGAAATCCAAGAAAATTTTGGTCTATATTTTGCATCTATAAAAGCCAAATATACCCAAAGAGCAAAAATTATTTCTACTATTATTCTAAAAGCAAAATTTTTACCTGTTATGTAAGGAAAATACATACTATTCGCAACATAAAAAGGTATTAAAAGAACCGCCCAAAGACCAGTTGTTATTGTCCACTTAACTATATTGTTATTATTCATGTAAATACAAATTTAATCTTATAAAAATCTTCGACTTATGTAATAATTTTAATGTTAGGAATTATAGCATAAAAAACATATAAACAACTGATTATTATAATGTTTTATTTTACATAAAAAAATGCTAGTATAAAATAATTATGCCAACAAAAACAGGGAAAAAAATACTCGTTACAGGAGGAACAGGTTATATTGGATCGCATACGGTTGTAGAGCTTCAAAAAAAGGGATATCAGGTGGTCATTATTGACAACTTATCTAATTCACACAAAAATGTTATTGATGCCATTGAAAAAATTACCGGAATCCGGCCTGAATTTAAAAAATTCGATTTATGCGATTTTAATAAAACAAAATCATTTTTTAATAAAAATAAAGACATCTCAGCAATAATTCATTTTGCTGCATTAAAAGCTGTTGGTGAATCGATAGAAAAACCACTAGAATATTATAATAATAATTTGGTTTCACTAATAAACATTTTGAAATGTGCTTCGGTTTTTGGAATTAAGAATTTTGTTTTTTCTTCATCAGCTTGTGTTTATGGTCAGCCTGACAAACTACCAGTTTTGGAAAACTCACCAATTAAAAAAGCTTCCTCCCCATACGGACACACTAAACAAATATCGGAAGAGATGATATCTTTTTTTTCATCTAAAAATAAAACCAAATCGATTTCGTTACGATATTTCAACCCTATTGGAGCACATGAAAGTGCTTTAATAGGTGAATTACCTATAGGAAAGCCAAATAATTTAGTACCATTCATTACGCAAACAGCGATTGGCAAAAGAGATTTTTTAAATGTTTATGGAAATTATAATACGCCTGATAAAACTGGTATTCGTGATTATATTCATGTGGTTGATTTGGCAAAAGCTCACATAGTGGCAATTGAACGTTTGTTTAAAAATAAAAACAAAAAAAAACATGAGGTGTTTAATATAGGCACAGGTACTGGTCATTCTGTTCTAACAATTATTAAAACTTTTGAGAAGGTTTCGGGTAAAAAGTTAAATTATAAAATAGTTCCGAGCAGACCCGGCGATATAGATAAAGTATGGGCAAATACAGACCATGCAAACAAAGAACTAGGTTGGAAAGCGGAAAAAAACCTTGCAGATATGTTGTCATCAGCCTGGAAATGGGAAAGGGCAATAAAAGAAAGTGAGAAAAAATAAAAAATATGTACATCTTTTCTAGGACTTATATAAAAGAAAAATGGGCACACGTCGGTTTCCAAAGGTATTTTAAAAATACTGGATGGATGTTTACATCTAGAATTTTGTGCATGATTATATCTTTTATTACAACTGCCTTCGTCGCAAGAAAATTAGGTCCAGGAAATTATGGTCAGCTAAATTACGCTATTAGTTTCATTGGCATTTTTTCTATGTTAGCAACATTAGGTATAGATGGTGTTTTGTACAGAGATTTAATTAAAAATCCAGATAAAAAAAATGAATATTTGGGTACAGCCCTTTCAATTAAACTTTTTGCCGGTTTTATTACAGCTATTTTAGTTTCTATTTCAGCTATTTTTTTTGCACAAGATGATGTATCAAAAATACTTATTTTAATATTGTCTGTTACTTTTATTTTTAACTCCTTTCAGATAATAAACCTTGAATTCCAGGCTTTGGCAAAATCAAAATATCCTTCTATTATTTCTTTTTTAGTGACTCTTATTCTCAATATATTAAAAATATTAATAATTATTAATGGAAAAGGGGTAATTTATCTAGCCTTTATTTTACTTTTAGAATCAATGCTCTATGCAATTTTTTATTGGTTTGTATATGAAAAGAAAATTGAAGGCAAAATATTAGAATGGAGATTCGATAAGCTTATAGCAAAAAATATATTGTTAGATTCCTGGCCACTTATCTTCACAAGTGCTTTCGTATTAATTTATTCCAGAATAGATCAAATTTTAATAAAAAACATGCTCGACGCTCATTCTGTTGGTATTTATGGTTCAGCAGTTAGCATATCAGAAGTGTGGAATTTTATTCCAGTTATAATCGTAACTGTTTTTTTTCCTGCCATAATATATGCAAAAAAAACATCTGAAAAAATATATTACACGCGATTAAAAAATATTTCTATTCTACTTTTTACACTTTCTGTAATTGTTGCGATAATAACAACAATTTTTGCACCCTTAATGATAAAAATAATATATGGTGATGCATTCTTTGGCGCCATAGAAATTCTTAAAATATATGTTTGGTCTAACATTGGAATGTTTTTTGGTATTTTAGCAACAAATTATCTAATAGCTGAAAATAGAAAAAAAACGTTGGCGTTTATTACTTTTATCCCAATGATGATAAACGTAATACTAAATTTAATTTTTATACCAAAATACGGCATTGTTGGTTCGGCTTATGCAACACTCATTTCATATTCTATGGTCCCAATACTACTAATACTATTAAAAGAACCTAGAAAAATATTCGCAACATATGAATAATAAAATCAAAATTTGTATTACTTTAATAAAAACATGTGGCTTTAGTTTTTTTATAATAAAATTATTTAAAAAAATATATCAATATTTTATATCTTTTAATCTTAAGAACATCCAAAACAGAGACGGATTATATTATAATTGGACAAAAATAATATAAAACAAAGTATATATTTTAAACATTATATGATATAACAGTTTATAATTTTATTGATATAAAAATTCCTAAAAAATGAAAATAAACGTCATCACAGTCACATATGGAGATAGATTTAAATTCCTCAAACAAGTTCTAGATGCAACTGTTTCAGATATTAATGTAGATAAAATAATACTTGTAGATAATGGTTCTTTAAACAAAAAAGAGATTGAT
>CAINLW010000054.1 GCA_903850545.1 uncultured bacterium | reverse complement strand
ATTTTATATCTTAATAATTTGTTAAATTATAACACCTGCAACTTTTTAGTCTATAGGCAATTTTACTTCTAATGTTGTACCTTTGTTTATTTCAGAATCAATTGATATTTGACCTCGGTGCAATTCAATAATTCTCTTTGTGGAAAATAACCCGATTCCACTCTCATTTGAGTCAATTATCTTAGCATTTTTACCACGATAAAATTTTTCAAATACATGTTTTAGATCTTCACTATCTATACCAATTCCATTATCTTTTATAACAAAATTTGCCATATGATCATCCCTACTCAAGAAAACTGAAACTTTTCCTTTTGGAGAATATCTATATGCGTTATCGAAAATATTCGTAAATGCTATATCCAAAACCTCTTTATCACCATAAATAGGTGTTGGATCACACACATAATTATATTCTATGGTTATTTCGTTTTTATCTTTCAAAAATTGAAGGTTTTTTATTACTTCATCAACAACAACACATAGATTTATTTTTTCTTTTTTGAGAGAAAATCCATCTTTTGTATTAATCTCAGCAACTTTTAAAATTTCATTAACAATATTTATTGCTGAAATAATTTTGTTATAACCTTCATTCAATATTCCTCTATTCGAATCTTTGTTTTCATCATTAATAATAGTATCAAGTGCCCATCTTGCGCCATTCAGTGGCGTGCGAAGTTTGTGAACCAAAGCTAAAGTATAAACATCCTTAAATTGTTCATTTTCTCCAGAATTTTGGTCTGGTATTAAAGTGACAGATTTGGGCTTTTTATTTTTTTTAAAAAAATCAATGAATGTCATATTTTGTATTGTATCACAACCAGATTTAATTAATTTGGATTGTTTTAATTGGCAAACTAAAATAAAAACTTGTTCCTACTCCTTCTTCAGATTCAAACCAGATTTTGCCACCGTGAGCTTTAACAATATTATTAGTCAAAAAGAGCCCGAGACCGGTACCATTAGGATCGATTTTTTCAGCATCTTCACTTCTATAAAATTTTGCAAAAACTTTACTTTGTTGATTTTTTGGAATACCAACACCAAAATCTACGGCTTTAAATTCTACATTTTTGCCATCACTAACCAAAGAAATTAACACGTTACCATTTGGTAATGAATATTTTATAGCATTGTCAATAAGGTTTTGTACAACCAGCTTTATTTTTTCTGCATCAATCATTATTTGTGGCAAATCTGGTTGCACTTTAAATTCAATTTTAATTTTTTTCCTATCCATTTCATCTTTGTACATATCCAATGCAAAATTTACAATTTCTTCCATATTTGACATTTTAATGTCATACAAATATTTTCCTCCTTCTATACGAGTAATATCAAGAAGGTTGTTGACAAGAGAAATAAGTTTTCTATTTTTATTTAAAGTATTTTCAACTATCACACATTGTTGTTCAGTCAGTTTGCCAAAACCTCCAGTTTTTAGACTTTCCATAGCCCAACTTACTGCGGTCAGTGGTGTTCTTAATTGATGAGCGGCCAAAGAAACAAATTCTGTTTTCATTTTTTCAACCATTTTCTCTCGACTAACATCGTGAACTACAATCAAGTGACCAATGTCTTTTTTATCTAAACGCAATGGCATCACTGTGAGTTCAATAACAAAATCCCTTTCAAGATCAACTTCTTTCCTAAAAACATTAGTCAACTCATCTTTTAAAATAGAATATATGGGAGAGGCTTTAGGAAAATTCGCCAAATTTTTAAATGATTTTTTTAGCAATTGTGAAGCTTTTAATTCTAGTATTTTTTCGGCTTCAGGATTAATTGAAAAAATATTCTTTTGTTCATCAAGAATGATAAGACCGTCAGAAAAACTTTTAATAATAGAGCCGGTTTTATCCCTCTCCGTTTCCGCTTCTATACGATTCTTTTCTGAAACTTTAAGTAATTCGGTCAAATTTATTTTTGCTTCCTCTAAATCTTTTTTCTCCACAAAAAATAAACGACCGATAAAGAAAAGCACAACAGATACAATCGCAACTATTACATAAAGTGGCCATATCATCGCATGTGCAAAAAGATATGAACCCCCAAACATTAGTAACAAGAGAGATGTGATAATACTGATGATTACTAAAGAATAAATAAAGGCTTGAAAAAATAATGAGCTTATTCCCATCAAGTGGTACCTGATAATCGCATAACTAGTAAATCCTATTAAAAAAATAGTTGACGGTGAATCAAGATTTATATAATCACTTACACCCAACATAGGTAAAACAATCGTTACAAAAATTCCCCAAAATGCAAAAATTGTCTCTCCTGCTAAAAAGTATAATATTTGTCTTTTTCTTTGTTCGTCAACTTTATTTATAACACTAAGTGGAATGCAAACAATTATTAAAACCATCGAGAAGAAATAAAATTCCCAGAAGTGAATAAGCGGACCAGTAACTGTTTCGAAACCAAAACCTGTAAAAGATGTGATACTTTCTATAGATAAAGGAGTAAGAAGATTTAGTAAAAAAAATACAGCAGTAATAACAGACAAAAATATTGTCAAAAATTTACTTAATTTTTTATTTGACAAAGCGTAGGTAAAGAAAACACCTGCTAATGCTAAAATACATGAAACTGCATAAGTTGACCTGAGCCAAAACAAATCCTTTAGCATCATTGATGCAAAGTTGGTAAAACACCATAAAGCTGTCGCGGATCCAAAATAGAAAAAACTTACGTTAACTCTATCCTTTATGTTTTTTCTATAAACATAAAAAGCCAAAAGAAGGTTGGCCAATCCACACAATGCGACAATAATTTTAACGAGAATATCTATCCACATAACTCTATAAATTATACCATATTTATTATTTAAACTACAAAAATGTAGCTTTTAATATTGTTTAAGGGGCAACTCAGCTATGGCTGAATTACCCCTTTTTACTCTACTGAGTACGGAATTTCTCTCATATTGTCACTGTTAAGGAAAGATCCTTTGCTGTAATTCGCTGGGATGCTTTAGTGGCTTTGACTATCGGTTCAAGCTTCTTCTGCCATTTTTTAAACTCGCGCTCGAAGAGTACTTTTTCCTCAGGGGTTAGTTTACTCCGATGAGGCGTTTCGATTGTTACATTTCCGAATTTAATCATTTTTCCTCCAACCTGGTGCTTCTGACTAGAATAGTATCAGATAGTAAAAAATTATCCAACGTTAGCTTTTTTATCTTTTATCTTATTTTCCAACCTCTCTTTCAAAATTTTAATCTCATCGCGCAACAAAGCGGCACTCTCGTCCCAGTACCATAACTTTTCTGAAGAGAAAAGTTAGCTACGGGACTTCACTCGTTTGGTTTTACTCTGTTCCTTTGTTTGTTGTAGTTCTTTTATTTTTTTAAGCTCATCCCTAAGAATAGCAGCCGTTTCGAAATCCAACATTTTCACTGCCGCATTCATTTGAATTTCTTTTTGTTTAATAAGTTTCTTTGGGCTCTTTTTCATCATCTCTTCATCAATTCTCACAAGTTCGGTTACTGCTCTGTCATGATCACTTCTCATATGTTCTGTAATATCGTGAATTTTTTTAATAATTGTTTTTGGAGTTATTCCGTGTTTTGTATTATAAGCAATTTGTTTTTCTCTTCTTCTGTTTGTTTCATCTATAGCCCTTTCCATAGAGCCAGTCATGCGGTCCGCATAAAGTACAACTCTTCCAAGAACATTTCTTGCCGCTCTTCCGATAGTCTGAATAAGTGAAGTATCTGATCGCAAAAATCCCTCCTTGTCTGCATCGAGAATTCCAATAAATTCTACTTCGGGTAAATCCAGACCTTCTCTGAGCAGGTTTACTCCAACCAAACAGTCAAACTTCCCTTTTCTAAAGTTCGTAAGGATATCAATTCTGTCAATTGTTTTTATTTCACTGTGCAAATATTCTGCCTTCACTCCTTTTTCTTTCAAATATTCACTCAAATCTTCCGCCATCTTTTTTGTTAGGGTTGTGGCTATTACACGTCCGCCATTTTTTACAACTTTTACTGTCTCGTTTATAAAATCCCCAACTTGTCCAGGATAATTTTCAATATCAGAAAAAACCGAGGACTCGCCTTTTCCCGTCACTTCGTTCCTCCTCAAGACAAGACCTCCTTTTTTTCTTTTTTCTGCGTTAGTCCGCGTGAAGTCTGCGTCTGTCTGCATCTGTGTGATAGGTTTTACTTCTACGACTGGGTCAATAAGTCCAGTTGGTCGTATAACCTGTTCAACAATTTTCTCAGAGTTTTCCTTTTCATAATCTCCAGGTGTCGCAGTTGTGTAAATGACTTGGTTAGTTCTTTTTTCAAATTCATCAAATTTCAAAGGTCTGTTATCTTTTGCACTAGGTAATCTAAATCCGTAGTCAATCAAGATTTTCTTTCTTGAGGCATCACCAGCATACATTCCTCTTATTTGAGAAATAGTAACGTGCGACTCATCTATAATAGTCAAAAAGTCTGGAGTTCCATCTTCCTTCTTTGGAAAATATTCCAAAAGTGAGTCTGGTGCTTCTCCAGGTGCTTTACCGGAAAAATGTCTCGAGTAATTTTCAATTCCATTACAATATCCAACCTCTCGTATAAGCGATAAGTCATAAGTTGTTCTCCTTCTTAGTCTTTCCGCTTCAAGATTTTTGCCAGCCTTCTTCAAAGTTTCAAGTTGTATTTCGAGCTCAGCTTTTATACTTTTAAATGCACTCGCCTGCTGTATTTGGTCAGTGATAAAATGTTTTGCTGGAAAAATAAATGTGGATTGCAAATTATCCTCAACAATTCTCCTCGATACGGAGTCAATCCTCGATATTTTTGATATCACCTCCGACCCTCCACTGGATAATTTTCTCGTATGTTCCGCGTCAAGTCCGCGTCTAGTCCGCGTCAAGTCCGCGTTTGAGGCGAAGTCTAATCTTATTAAAATCTTTTCATTTACAGGCATTACTTCCACAGAGTTTCCAATAGCGCGAAATGTTCCTGGTTTTATATCAGAATTTGTTCTTTCAAAATGAACATTGATAAGTTTTTTCACCAAATCTTGTCTGGACAATTCTTCACCGACATTAAGTTTCAAATTTACTTTTTCATATTCTTTTGGCGAACCCAAACCGTAAATACAAGAAACCGACGCAACAATAATCACATCTTTTCTTGTAAGAAGCGCTTGTGTTGAAGCGTGACGAAGTCTATCTATCTCTTCATTTATCATCGCTTCTTTTTCAATATAAGTATCGGTAATCGGCATATAAGCTTCCGGCTGATAATAGTCGTAATAAGAAACAAAATAGTGTACCGCATTGTTAGGGAAAAATTCTTTATATTCTTGAGCAAGCTGAGCTGCAAGAGTTTTATTGTGGGCTATCACAAGAGTTGGTTTTTGTATTTTTTCAATAACATTCGCCACAGTAAAAGTTTTTCCTGATCCGGTAACACCAAAAAGCGTCTGTTTTTTCAGACCACTCTCAACACCAGCGACCAACTCTCTAATTGCATTCGGTTGGTCCCCACTCGGAGCAAACTCGCTTTTTAATTTAAATTTGTTCTGTTGCATAACTAAAATATTATATTACCACTTCTCGCCCCGTAGTGATCCGAGCCTTGTTCGAGGCTCTACTACTGGGGTCTCCCGCCGGCTTATATTCTGCTTTAATTTTTAATTTATTATCTTTCATTGTATTTGTATTGTCTTTGCGAGCACCTGCGAAGCAATCCAGGTTTCACTTTGTCATTCCTGCGTAGGCAGGAATCCAGGTTAATTGTATTCTGTTAATTATTCGTAGCCATTTGTTCACCCGTTAAAGTTTTGACTGACACATTAAGCGAATAACTTAATGCCAGTAAAATCTTTGATTTTACATCAGTCAAAATTTTCTCGGGTAAATATTCGTTGTCCTAATTTTCGCATATTCAAAATACCACAAAATCCCCTTTTTGGCATGTTTTTTACATCAATAAAATCGCCTTCACTCGTTATTACTTATTTGTCTTTATTTTTTTCAAAATTCTATCCGCCATCAAATCAACGTCCTCCCTTGCTTCATTCAAGCTTTTTTGTATATTTTTAATATCAGAAGATTTACGGGCCTCACCTTCTTTGGGGTTTTCTATATAAATATCAAATACACTATAATCAAAATTTTCCAAAGCCTTTCTGTATGGCATTGCATGTGCGGAATTTCCAATTATTGAGTTATCATTCCTTCTTGTCAGTACTCCTGATATTTTACCGAATTGATAAATTCTTGGTACCTTTCCAGTGTAAGATTGTCCGAATAATAAGTTGTGCCCTTTTGACGATAATAAATTATTAACCTGCTTTAAATTCTCTTTGTCTGCAAGAACTGTAGCAGTATCAAAGGGTATATCGGCTTCTTCCAATAATGCTGAAATTTTACCAATAGTTGAGCCGGAAAAGATATATTCCGTAACAACAAGAGCCCTATTTTTTATGCTAGGTTTTATTTTTTTAAATAAATCTAAAAGAGTTTGGTTATTTTCGTTTCTTACACCTCCTGCCACAAAAAATGTCTTTAATTTTTCACGATCTTCTTCTGCTGTAAGATTAGGATTAGATTCACGCATCATGACTTCCATTATTTTGCGAATTACTAATGTTGGTATGCGTCCTGCAGCATCATCGCCGATTATTACATCATACTTACCACTTATAATAGCTTCCCAAAGTTGTCTTACCAAATTCTCTATCGGTGCTTCAAGTATTCCTATCTCTTCAAAATTATAACTTGTTTTACGACCCAATCCTTTTTCTTTAACATTTTCTGGTGCATTTTCAATACTAGTTTCAGGTTTTTTGTCTTGCCCATTTACAGGATTAAATTCATTTGATAATTCTTTCATATTTTTATAATTACTCCTAAATTTTATTATACTACTTATCTTTAAATTTTCCTTAAAAAACTTTATTCTTTCATGATCAACATTATACAACGAATATTCAAAATACCACAAAATCCCCTTTTTGGCATGTTTAAATAATCTGAGTTCAAGAAATAATCGCAACTAAAGTGTAAGATTAATAATTATGGCGAAAACAATAACAAGGAACAAAAACAAAGTAAAATCATTTAAAAGATTGAGTTTCCAAGAAAGAGTCATCATTGAAACAAGATACTGT
>CAINLW010000053.1 GCA_903850545.1 uncultured bacterium | reverse complement strand
GAATCTACTCATTTGATTGGGGAAAAACTATCAAATGTAAGGCCATGTAAGCAAAAGTAAGGCCTTGTAAGTTGGCCGACTAATTTAGTTGTGGCATTATCTATCAATGCAATTTACTGATGTTAAAAACATTCCAATTTCTTTAATGGTGAAACTTCCAATAGATAAACGTAGGGATGTTTTTACAACACTCCTAAATAAGTGTGACGAGTTAATAAATACAACAATCGAACTATCAGCAGAAAATCAAACTCTAAAAGATGAAATCAACCGCTTTAAGGGAGAAAAAGGGAAACCTGTTATTCCTAAAAATATAAAATCTAAAGGAGATAATCCAAAAGATAAAAAAGGGAAACCAAAAGGTCGTGGAAAAAATAAAAAAACTAAAGAAATAGAAACTCAATTTACAAAAGAAATAAATGTTAACAAGAAAACTCTTCCAAAAGATGCTCAGTATAAGGGCACCAGAGATGTTGTCATTCAAGATATAAATTTTAGCTTAGCAAATATTAAATTTGTTCTTCATAAGTATTATTCTCCAACACTTGGAAAAACTTTCGAAGGAGAACTGCCACCGGAATATAAAGGTAGTTTGTTTGGGCCTGGAATTTGGTCGTTCGTTATCCAGTTTCACTATGAAGGAAGAATGACTCAAAATCTTATTTTTAAAACATTGATAGGATTAGGAATTCAAATATCTGAAGGTGAAATTTCGAATATGATTCTCTGCCATTCAAAATTTGAAATAGAACGAAAAAACTTAAGAGAAGCAGGAATATCCAGAAGTGATTATTCCCAAATTGATGATACTGGAGCAAGGCTAAACGGTAAGAATGGTTACTGTATAGCTGTGTGCAATCAATTTTTTACTGACTACTACACAACCTTATCGAAGAACAGAGAAGCTGCTGTAAGAGCGTTGGTCGGATCTGACCTAAAGTTTATGTTAAACAGTATTGCCATCGATTATATTGCTGACAAAATAAGCAATAAATCGATAATGGCCCAATTAATAAAGTTAGAATCAAATCGCTTGTATGATTTAGAAAGTTTTACAAAAAAAATCCTTAATATTATTATTTTAAATGTTAAAAAAATAAATTCGAAATGGATGAAGCACATCAAAGAAGGATGCGTGATTGGGGCATTTAGAGCAAATGTTCTTTGTGTAAGATCTAATATTTTAATTTGCGATGATGCTCCTCAGTTTAAAGGAATTTTAGAATACTTAGGCCTTTGCTTAATTCACGAAGAACGCCATTATGCAAAGCTAACACCAAATCACCCTGACTTTATCAAGGCAGTTTCTGATTTTAGAGAAGCTTTTTGGAATTTTTATAAAAAACTAAAAATTTACAAAGAAGTACCAAGTAAAAAAATGAAAAAAGAATTGAGCTTAGAGTTTGATTTAATTTTCTCTGCAGAAACGTGTTACTTTGCCTTAAATCAATTAATGGAAAAAACAAGAGCAAAAAAAGAAGAGCTGCTTCTCGTTTTAGAATTTCCAAGTATTCCACTACACAACAATACATCAGAATTAGCAATGAGAGAGAAAGTAATTCAGCGAAAGATCAGAGGATATTTTAGAAGCTTAGCAGGAGCAAAAGCCTCAGATGTTTTTTTAGGATTGATGGGGACTTGTCGGAAGATAGGAGTAAGTTTTGGAGAATATATAAAAGATCGTTTTTATCATCGCTATAAAATTCCACCTCTAGGGGATCTTATTTGGATGTCATAGCATTTTTTTAGAAACAATATCCCCTGCGGAATGAGTAGATTC
>CAINLW010000052.1 GCA_903850545.1 uncultured bacterium | reverse complement strand
TTTGCAAAAGTTTCGGATGAAGATATTAAATGGGTTGAGTATTTAATAAACACTAGACCGAGAAAAAGATTTGCAGGTCTGACACCTCTTGAGGTATTATATAACAAAACTGGAGTTGCGATAGAATATTGAATTCAGGACAGAGCGAAGCGACAATATTTTTCTAACTCAGTGCACTTTTCCAACTTAACCTTAATTTACAACATTATTTATATATCAACTAAAGAAAATGATTAGTTTATATCAATTAGTTAGAAAAGGTGCGGGGGTCAAGAAAATTACAATTTTATTGTAAAGACAGGTTTCCAAAAGCCTTAAAGTCCTTTTGCGATAATTTTCCTGATTTAATGTTCATATAACCAGCCAAGGCAATCATAAAAGCATTGTCTGTAGAAGCACTAACTTCTGGCACTAGAAATTCTACACTTAAATTTTCAGCAAGCTTTGTAAAATCAGCTCGTATTTTTTTATTTGCACTGACACCGCCTCCAATAATAATAGTTTGTGCGCCGTATTGCTCTACGGCTTCTTTTGTTTTTTTAACTATTACTTCTACTACCGCATCCTCAAATTCTTTGGCGATTTCTGCTTGAACTGTCGCAGACAAATGCGGACTAGACGCGGATTGACGTTGAAATATGTCTTTTACTAAATATAAAACTGCAGTTTTTATTCCAGAGAATGAAAAGTTTAGATCGCCCGAATGAATCATAGGTCTTGGAAGTTTAAATTTTAATTCAGGTAAACCGTGTGTAGAATTATTTAGAATTGATTTTTCTGCGTTTATCTGCGTCAAGTCAGCGTTATTCCGCGCTATGTCAGCTAGTCTAGAGATTTCTGGTCCACCAGGATAGGGAAGTCCTAAAATTCTTGCAACTTTGTCGTAAGCTTCTCCAATCGCGTCATCTTTTGTGTTTCCAATAATTTCATATTTTAAACTTTCTTTAATCAATACTAGCTGTGTATGACCACCACTTATAAGCAAAGCAACTGCCGGATAGTTGATAGTTTTTAGTTGATAGCTTTTAGTTTCTAAATTTAACTTTATAACTTTATGACTTTCAACTTTTGACTCGTTATATTGTTGTAGTTGCGCTACGACAATATGACCTTCCATATGGTTAGTTGGTATTATAGGAATATCCCAAATTTCTGATATGGCTTTTGCAAAACTTACTCCAACCCAAAGTGCTGGCTCAAGACCTGGGCCGTTTGTAACAGCTATTACATCGATTTTTTTGTTCCATGAAGTCGAGTCAATTTTTTCTACTAACTGTATAAAAGGTTCAAATAAACCTTGTTCACGAACTAATATTTCATTTATTTTTTCTTTTTTTTCCTCATTTATTTTTGAGATTTGATTTTTGATATTTGACTTTAAAAAACTTGATTCAATAAGGCATTGTTCCAGTAACGGAGTCAGGTTTTTGATATGTTCTCTTTTTGCCATCATGGGAAATACTCCACCATACTGTGCATGTAGAGCTATTTGAGAATAGAGTTGGTTTCCAAGAATTTTAATTTTAGAGGAAGGGGAATTGTCATCTGTTTCAATAATACAGATTGCTGTTTCATCACACGATGTTTCAATTCCTAAAATAATCATAATAGAATCTAATTTAGCAGAAATGTAAACAAAAAACCACCTAACATATAATATTTTTAGTTTTTGTTTTATCAAACTTGTAGTAAACCAATTTCGATATTTCTGTTATTACGAAATAGGAAAGCATGACAACGAAAATTAAAAGCAGATGTTCTTTTGTAGGTGCAATAAATTTAAATATTTCTTTACCCCAGTGAGTGAATGGTAAAATTAGTGCGATTATAACTGGTAAAACAGTGAATGACATAAGTGTTTTTGATGGACCAACAGCTTTGTAAAAAGGTAATTTTGTTCTTATAGAATATATTAGAATTAATTCTGTTAATGTACTGCCTATAAACCAGTTGGTTTGTAATACTGCAGGGGATTCTTTGAAGAACAAAAAAAAGAAAATTAAATCAAAAACTGTGCTTATTAAACCAAAGATTACTGACATTTTTATTATCTCTTTAATATTATAAGCTCTAGGTCTTTGTAATTCATTTTTATCAACAGCGTCGAGTGCAATCGCAATCATTGGCGAATCAGTCAATAAATTTAAAAGAAGAATTTGTACTGGAAGCATCGGTAAAAAAGGAATAAGAAAGGTTGCAACAACGACAGCAAAGAAATTTCCAAAGTTGGAAATGAGGGTAATTTTGAGATATTTAACCATGTTATTAAAAATACCTCTGCCGTCTTTTATACCGTCGATAATGACATTTAGGCTAGGATTTAAAAGGATAATGTCTGAAGCGTCACGTGTTATGTCTGAAGCAGTATTTACAGCAAGAGCGACGTTTGCCAATTTTAATGCTGGTGCATCATTTATTCCGTCTCCCATAAAACCAACCTCGTATTTTTTCTGGAACAACTGAACAATTTTATATTTTTGTTCTGGTGATACGCGAGCAAAAACACTTACTTTTTCAATAAGAGCTTCTTGTTCAGTTTCAGAAATTTTATCAAACTCACTCCCACTTATAACTTCACTAGCGTCCTTAATAATACCAACTTCTTTTGCAACGGACATAGCAACTTCATAACTATCGCCAGTTAATATTTTAACTTTAACACCGAGTTTGCAGGCTTCGGTTATTGCGTGCGTAGCAGAGGGCTTGATTGGATCAACAAAAGAAATTAAACCAAGGAACGTCAAATTGTTTTCTTCTTTTGACTCGTATGTAGTGTTATTTTGTAAATTTTTTGTAGCAATTGCAATGACTCTTTTTCCTTCCAGACCTTCTTTTGTAATCCAGTCCACAGACTCCTTTTTATCGTTTGCTGAAATATTTTCACACAAACTAATTATTGTTTCTGGTGCACCCCTAACAATCAATAAATTTTTACTGTCTGATTTAATTAAAACACTGTTTCTTTTTCTTTCCGGATCAAATGGAATTTCATTTATTCTTTTATATGAATTTAATTTTTCGCGTTCAGCCAGGGCTAATTTTGACCATAGTCCTAAATCAAATGAATTATTTTTGTCACTTTTTTCTGAAAGGAAGTCAGAGGCGAGTGTTCCATAAAGTAAACATTGTTTTTCATCTTCACTTTTTATTTTACTGACTGACAATTTGTTTTCAGTAATCGTCCCAGTTTTATCGGTACAAAGAATTTCAATACTTCCCAAATCTTCAACTGAAGATAAACGTTTTGCAACTACATGTTTTTGAGCCAATTTGTAGGCTCCTCTTGAAAAAGAAAGTGCTGAAACGACGGGTAAAGCTTCCGGAATAACACTGACAGCAAGAGCAATTGAGAAAAGTATCATATCAGCTACACTCACAACTCCATCAGCTTTTTTTATTAATACATTTGCCAAAAAAACAAAAATTAAAGTACCAATAATAAGTTTTAAAATATAAACACTTAATTTTGAAAGCCCTTTTTCAAAAGTACTTATTCCTTCACTTTCTGCAGTGAGTTTTGTGATAGCGCCAATCTCGGTATTTTGGCCAGTGGCAAAAATAATACCAACACCTCTTCCTTGAACAATCGTTGTGCCGGAGAATCCAATATTTAGAGCCTCGTGCGCGCCAGTTAAAATTATATTTATTTCTTGAACTGTTTTGTTTACAGGTAATGATTCACCAGTGAGGACCGATTCATCAATCAATAAATTATCAGCATGAATTAAACGCATATCTGCGGGTATGATATCTCCGGGTTCCAAAACACAAATGTCACCCGGTACAATATCTGAGCTGTGAACAAAGATTTTTGAACCTGAACGAATAATACTGGTGTGATCAACCAACAACTTTTTTAGTGCATCAACAGCTTTTTGTGAATGATATTCTTGTACAAATCCAAGTACTGCACTTAATAAAACAAAGAAAAATATAAATAATGCATCAGTTTTTTCCCCTAAATATAATGCAAAAACGGCTGCAAAAAATAAAAGATAAACTAAAGGGGATTTAAATTGACGAATGATTATATCAAGCCAAGTTGTTTCTTTTACCTTAATTTGGTTTTTCCCATAGGTTTGAAGTCGTTTATTTGATTCATTTACAGATAAACCGTTTTCAGTGGTATTAAATTCAGAAAATATATCCTTTATTTTTTTTGAAGCGTATTGATTGAAAGACATAGGTGTAAAATTATTTCAAAATTTTATTAATTTTTTCAACAAGTTCATCGAGGGAAAAATTGGCCTTAATTATATAATCTGAAACACCAAGTTTTTTTGCTTCGTTCATTTCTTTTTCCTCCATTAGGTTTGAAAACACAATTACAGGAATATTTTTTATTTCTTTTTTAAATTTAATTTCTTTTAAAATTTCTAGACCAGGAATACCAGGTAAATGTAAATCAAGAAGAATCAAGTCTATTCCATGTTCATTTAGATGATTAAATGCTTCTGATGATTCATTTGCTTCAAGAACACTGTAAAATTCCATTCTTAATCTTTTCGAAAGGAGTTCTCTTAGAAATTTATCATCCTCCACGAGTAATATTTTTTTAGTCATTTTATTTTTAATTATATTTAAAGTAGGCATAATTATAACCTTTTTTAGAATAAAATAATATTGGTTTTGCGGAGGGGGGGAAGAATTTCGAAACTTACAGTTTCAGTACTCCCATTGGATATTTTATTTCGCTTCACTTATAAAATATGCTCAATGGGGATTCGAATCTCCCACAGAAGTGTTCCCAGCACTTCTTCCTCTCGCGAAAATATATTCGCAAGCTCATTATTTTGGCGGAGAGGGGGAGATTCGAACTCCCGAGACCTTTCGGCCCACCGCGTTTCGAGTGCGGCTCATTCAACCACTCTGACACCTCTCCAAATATATTTCGCTATTGCTCAAATTTGTTGTCATTTTGATATTAACACTTTTTGCGTTTTTTTCAAAAAGTGTTATATTACTGTGTGTATTTCGATGGCCTTATCGTCTAACGGTTAGGACACGGCCTTTTCAAGGCTGTAATCGGGGTTCGATTCCCCGTAAGGTCACAAATTCAGGAAGCGCTTAAATAGCGCTTTTTGAATTTGTGACCTGAAGTAAACAAACTGCTTTGTTTGCGTCGGGGAATCGAACAGCGGAACGATGTTTTTTCAGTAGAAAAAATGAGTGAGCGTGTGCCCGACATATTTTTATTCATAAAAATAGAAGTCCTCTTGTGGGGCAGACAAAGCTGAGTGGCGACGAAGCTTTAGTCGAGGGAGATAAATGTACCCATGGTCCCCGTAAGGTCATAAAGCTAAAAAATCTGCTTCACTGCAGTTTTTAGCATAGTCTCCTCACCCTAAATATGTTAAAATCTCATCTGTGAGTAAAAATATTGAATTTGAGACGAGTTTTATAAATCTTAATGAGAGTGACATTTTGTTAAAATTAGAAAAAATAGGAGCAGAAGAAACGGGACTTGCAGTTACTGTGCTTAAGCTCTTCATCATAAAAAAAGTTATTGCCTTGTAAAAAATTTACCCACGAAAATTTAAAAAAGTATTTTTCTTCGATCACCTCTTTATCTAATTTCAATAAATAAAACAACATGAATGAAAAGCCGGAAATTCTAATAGCAGAACACTTAAAAGATAAGAATGATCTTCGCAATAATCGTGACCCAGAACTGGAGGAGGGACAGGAAGACATGGCAGAACTAATTGCAGATCATATTTATGAGCATGCTATAGAACACGGATTCGAAACTCTGCAATTTTATGTCTCCTCCAAAAGAAGGACCACGCAAACCGCAGAATTAGTAAAAAAAATTATAGATAATAAACCAATTAAATTAACAATTCCCCCTTTTGAAATTGATGAAGACTTGCAAGCGATAAAACAAGGTAAATTAATTCTTCCTCCTGATTATAAACCTGGAGATAATTTTGAAGGCCTTGTGCTGGCACAGAATATATTTAATAATGAATCTTGGACTAATGGTGGTAAAGGGCCAGGTATTGTTAATTATCATTTTGGTGATCCAATAAAGCTTGGTGAAATATTGCAGGCTGATGACACATATAAAGAAGAATATAAATATCCGGAACTCAAAGAATGTTTTTCTGAACCAGGAGAATCATTTAAAGAAATGTTGTTAAGGTATTTATCTTATGTGATTAAATTATATGAGAACAAGAAACTTTTATCTGGAAAGGTAATGCCTGTGGTCGTTACTCATGGGCAACCGAATGAGTTTTTTAGGGTTTTTGAAGAAGTGGCAGTATTGATTGGAAAAAAAAGTTTAAACCCTGAGCCCGAAAATTTTCCTCGTCTTTGTTGGAATTTATATACAAAAAGAGACGATGATTATGATCCTGGTAAGACGAGGTTTATGTCAATAGAAAATCTTTGTAAACCTAAGATTATTGAACTATTTAAACGAGAAATTGATTACTTAAAATCAATTTGAAAATAATCAGGATATTCATTTAACTAACTAGAGTGCTCGAGACTCGTCGATATGATATTCTAAAGTTAGCTAAACCAGCCTTACAGGCAATACTACCTAAGGTTCTAACACGTGATGGCCCGCAAAAAATTGCTTAAAATTTACATATAGTCTCCTTATTCTAAATGTGATAATATATTATTTATGAATGGAAATATTGAATTTGAGACACGTTTTATAAATCTTGATGAAAGTGATATATTGTTAAAATTTAATATTAAAATATGAAGCCAAAACTTATACTTTTAGATGGGGCAAGAGGTGCTGGAAAATCATCGGTCAGTGTTATTTTAAAAGAAAAAATGGAAAATACCGTTTTTGTTGGGCTTGATATGATAAGGAATTTAATCACCAAATCAAAAGCTACTGATGATTTTAATGCAATAGCATTTGATGCAATATTTTCAATTACTGACTCTTTCCTTTCAAATAATATAAATATTGTTATTGATAGCGGAATTACAAAAGAGCGTGATAAAAAATTAAAAGATATAGCGATTAAACATAATGCGGATGTTTTTATGTTTTATCTCTCTGCTCCAAAAGAGGTTTTATGGGAAAGAATACAAAAAAGAGGAGAAGAAAGAAATATGATGCCAAACAGGGAAAGATTTGATTACACATATAGCATGCAACAAAGCAAAGACTTTTCAGAATATACTGAGATTGATACAACTAAATTAAATCCAAAGGAAATTAGCGATTTAATATTAACTAAAATTAGTTAAGGTTATAGAGTTCATTTCCTTAAAATCTTCATGCTCTCAACAATCTGATTTCGATTCTAACCATACAAGAAATCGAAAGACGGACTGAGTGAAAGCGAAGGAGTCGGGGTCGAGCAAATTTTCAGAGGAAAATTATGTGAGACCGAAAGAGTAATCACGTTTCACCGCAATATTAAAGATTCGAATAGGTATTATCTTGAGTGTTCATAATTTCGCATATAGTCTCCTTACCCCAAATATGTTAAAATCTCATCTATGAGTAAAAATATTGAATTTGAGACACGTTTTATAAATCTTGATGAAAGTGATATCTTATTGAAATTAAAAAAAATAGGAGCAGAAAAAACGGGCACATTCTTTTTTAAGGAATGGATATTTAAACATAAAAATTGGATAGATGATAATAGAAGGATACGAGTCAGGACAGATGGAAAAACAACTTGGTTAACTTATAAATCTAACAAAACATGGGAAGTTGATAGTACAGAAGAGGTAGAATTGGAAGTAGAATCTGCCGATATGATGGTAAAATTTTTAAAATCAATAGATATACCTTTTGCCAGATATGCTGAAAAGGAAATTGTAAGATATCAAAAAGATGATATTTTATTTGAAATAAATCATTGGCCCAAAATACCGATGGTTTTTGAAATAGAATCTACTTCAGAGAAAAGAGTTCGAGATGGTGCAAAGTTACTTGGTTTAAATTGGAGTGATGCTATTTTTGAAAGCCAAGGGGTTGTTCATCGGAAACACTACGGTATTGATTTAGATAAAGTTACTGAATACAGGTTCGATAAATAAATTTCTTATGAACTCAAAGAAAACAATTGTTGTTGTGCTGGGAATGATTGTTAACAATAAAGGTAAAATTTTGATAACAAAAAGGTTTGATCCAAACATTACAAAAGCACATATGCTTTGGGATTTTCCTGGTGGAAAAAATGAATTTGGTGAGACGTTGGAAAAAACATTAAAAAGAGAAATTTTAGAAGAGACTGGACTTAAAGTAAAAGTGCAAAATATGTTTCCTTTGTCGGTAACAAAAACTTGGAAACACAAAGATTATTTACAACACACCATAGTGTTTTGTTATAAGTGTAAAATGATAAAAGGTAAGTTGAGTACAAAGGATCCTAAAATAACTGAGATGAAATGGGAGGATATAAATAAACTTTCATTATATAAATTTCTTCCAACAACAAATAGATTCATAAAATATTTAAAAAATATCTCGCAATAAAATTTTGTCACACCAGTGACACACCGTTGTAAGATAGGAAAGTTTATTTAATACTTTTAATAAGTGATAAATTAACAATTTTTATCTCAAGAAATACCTAAATTTCGTTAATGTAGTTTATGTTTTCTCTACACTCTTTTAACAAAATATCATATTGATTCAAATCATTCACAACCTTTTTGTAGGTTGTTTTTTGTGATTTTATTGTTACTAAAAACAAACATTGTCATTTTATTAGTTTTTTATGCCAATTTATGGCTATACTAAGCCATTTATTTAGTGAATAAAGTTATCAACAGTTAAATTATAAGTACTTGCAATTATTTGCAAGTGGGATTATACTATAAGTGAGGTTTGGAAGCGATTGTAAATCTAGTAAATGCAATCGCAAGCAGTTCTTTGGGAGGGGATATGAGCAAAGGACTTCTTAGGGTAAAACTTTGTGTGGAGATGTGGCTGGTTCAAACACCGCCCATCAAGTGGCTGGTAAGAAATGAAATCGGCCATGAACCCGCAAGGTCAGAGTGCATGAAGTGGTTTATCGGCCACCGATATGCACATCTGTATGGTGCTATATTTTCGGTGGCACATTACATACAGGTACATGTTCATAGAAGCTGAGTTCATCATCGTGAAAGCCCATGTTGAAAGACATGGGCTTGTGGTACTAAAGAAACTGTTTGAACTAACTAAAAACTTATATGAAATCTTTTTATAGAGAAATGATAAAAATAGGAAAAGATGTCAAAGCTTTTTCCAAGGAACTCGGGGTTACTACCCAGACTATTTATAGTTGGAAATCGGGCAAGAGTATTCCTAAAACTGTTCATATTCACAAAATGGCAAAAATTTTGAAAATAGATATCGATAAGATAATTGATGATTTTTATAATTAAAATATCAATTTTGATGATCAATCTCTCCAAAACATTCTAGATGTTTTAGGTGTGAATTTTCTAAATAAAATTTTTGCATTAAATTTTAATTACTGCTATAATCTTTTTGCCACCTTAGAGCTTATCCACTATCTAACCGCAAAAAGGATAAGCAATGTATGGCTTGTCTGCCCAAATATTCAAATTTCGGCTACAAATAACTCATTCCTCCTCGCAGTATCTCGATACAGTTTCGTCGGAATTCGATATTTCCAGCTCGAAATTTGAATGTTTGATTCAGACATTAGATAGTGGATAAACTCTAAGTGTGTTTTTTTACGCTAAATTTTATGGAAAACAAAGAAAATAATTTAAATGTAAAAGAGGTTTGGTGGAGATCTGGTTTGGAGATTTTTTACAAAGTTTCCGGTTATATCGTGATACCAGTAGTATTAGCCCTAATTCTCGGTAAGGCACTCGATAATTATTTTAATACTAAACCGTGGATTTTTTTGGGTCTCACTGGAGTCGCGTTTATCGTTTCATCATATAGTATCGTATACACAGTAAGTCGTTATATGAAATCGATTGAAAAAGAAAATTTATGGAAAAAGAAGGACAACAAACAACTGTAAAAGAACAAATTAGTTATGAAACGACTCTTTTTGCTGAGCCGATTTTACATTATCATGGTTTTACTATCACAAACTCTCTTTTAACAAGTACTTCAGCCGTAATAATTTTGGTTATTATTGCGGTTATTCTTCGTTTAAAATTGAAAGAGGTTCCAGGCAAATTACAAAATATTTTTGAAGTTATAATAGAAGGAGCACTTGGTCTTTGTGACCAAGTTACAAATAATAGAAAAATTTCAGTTAAAGTTTTTCCGATAGCGATTTCTGTTTTCTTTTTCATTTTGGTAAATAATTGGCTTGGACTTGTGCCAATAGGCGGACTCGGTCTTCTTGAAAAAACAGAAAATGGCTTATCTTTTATACCATTTTTAAGAGGTGGAACAGCTGATATCAATACAACATTTGCATTAGCTATTATGGCAGTAATAAGCGCAAATATTTTCGGTATTTTATCTATAGGAATCTGGAAAACATTCAATAAATATGTTAACCTGAAAGCTCTTGGTGAGATATTTACAAAGATAAAAAAGGACAAAACGGTTATACTCGTTGCACCTATCACATTTTTTGTAGGTTTAATAGAAATTATTGGTGAATTTGCAAAAGTTGCTTCACTCTCTTTTCGTCTTTTTGGCAATGTGTTTGCAGGAGAAGTTTTACTTGCTTCTATGGCTTCGCTTGTAGCATATGTGATTCCAATACCGTTTATGTTTCTTGAAATACTCGTTGGAGTAATTCAGGCACTCGTCTTTTCAATGTTACTTGTGGTGTATTTTACAATTTCATCCACAGATCACGACCATGAGGAACATAACGAACACAATACACATGATGAGCATGAAAAAATAAATAAGGAGTCGATTATTATTAGCAAAGTTTAATAAATAAAATATATGGATTTAAACACTATCGCAAAAGCATTAGCTATCGGTCTAGGTTCAATGGGTCCTGGTATTGCAATTGGTTTGATTGGTTCTAAAGCAATGGAATCAATAGGACGCAATCCTGAGGCTGCAAGTAAGATACTTGTTCCTATGCTTTTGGCCTTCGCATTTGCTGAAGCTATCGCGATTTACGCGCTGGTTATCGCATTTTCTATCTAGTAGCTACGGCTGCTAGATTTTCGACGTTTGCACGATATGCAAATTTTGAAAAATTAGTTGCCGTATTTGTTTATAATGTTTTTTAATTTTTAAAATTATGGAATCAATCGTTTCTACTTTTCATATTGATTGGAAAATAATAATTGCTCAGGCGGTTAATTTTTCTATTGTATTTGCTGTTTTGTATTATTATGCTTTGAAACCCTTGAGTAAATTGATGAAAGAAAGGGAAGATAAAATAAGTAAAGGTATTAGTGATGCAAAGACAAATGCGGAAGTTTTGGATAAATCTGTGAAAGAATACGAAAACACTTTGGCAAAAGCTAGAGCTGAAGCAAACGTTTTGTTTCAAAAAGGCACAAAGGAGGCAGAAAAGAAAAAGACGGAAATGCTCGAAAGTGCTAAAAGTGAGGCTGAAGCTGTAATAATAAATGCAAAAAAAATACTTGAAGCCGAAAAAATAAAGATAATAGAAGAAGCAAAAAAAGAAATAGTTTCTCTAGCCATGATAGCTACCGAAAAAATCCTCAAAGCAAAAATAGATGCGAATTTTGATGAAAAAACTGCAAAAGAGTTGAATAATTTGTAAAAAATAATGAGTAATACATCAAACATTGATATAGCTCGAGCGATATATTTATCAGCAAAAGATAAAGATGGCGCCGACAAAGCTTTTTTGGGAGATGTTGTAAAGTTTCTCGTTCGTAAAAGATTTTTACATAGAGCAGGAGATATCTTGTTAAGTCTTAAAAAAATAATAAACCAAGAAGACGGAATAATAATAGCAAAAGTAAATTGTGCCAAGACATTGTCTGAAGAAAGTAAAAAAAGCATTATAGATTCAATAAAAAAAAGATATTCAGCCAAAGAAGTAGTTTTAGAAGAAAGATATGATGAAAATTTACTGGGTGGAATGAAGATCGAAGCGAATAACGAAATTATTGATTTAACTGTTAAAAATAAGATTAAGAAATTACAAGAATATTTAATAAGAAAAGTATGAGCAACAACACAATTGTAGAAAATTTGAAGAAAGAAATAGATAGCTACTCATCACAGATAAAGGTTGAGAAAATCGGACATGTGGTTGAGATTTTTGATGGAATTGCAAAGGTTTCAGGTCTTTCTGATATCAAATCTTCAGAAATGGTCACTTTTCCAAATGGTGAAATCGGCGTTACTCTAAACTTAGAAGAAGATACCGTTGGTATTATTATTCTTGATGATTATTCTAAAATTCAAGAAGGTGATGAAGTAAAATCGACAGGAAGAATTCTTGAAATTCCGGTTTCAGATAATATTATTGGTAGAGTTGTAAATGCGCTTGGTGTTCCAGTTGATGGAAAGGGAGTTATAAAAGCAGACAAAACATATCCAATAGAAAAAGTTGCTCCCGGAGTTATTACTCGTCTTTCTGTTTCCGAACCAGTTTCAACTGGTATTAAAGTTATCGATGCGATTATTCCTATCGGTCGCGGACAGAGAGAACTTATAATCGGAGATCGTCAGACAGGTAAAACCGCAATCGCTATTGATACGATATTAAACCAAAAGGGACAAAACATGATTTGTGTTTATGTTTCAATTGGTCAAAAAGATTCAAAGCTTAGAAAACTTCAAACTCGCTTGGAAGAAGGTGGAGCGATGGCTTACACAGTTATTGTTACAGCCGGAGCATCTTTGCCAGCACCATTATCTTATATTGCCCCTTACACTGGAGTTTCTATCGCTGAATATTTTATGGATCAAGGAAAAGATGTTTTGGTTATTTATGATGATCTTTCTAAACACGCTGTTGCATACAGAGAAATTTCTTTGCTTTTGAGAAGACCACCAGGACGTGAAGCATATCCTGGAGACGTTTTTTACTTGCATTCCAGACTTTTGGAAAGAGCTTGTAGAAGAAACAAAGAATACGGAGGAGGTTCTATTACAGCACTACCTATTATTGAAACACAAGCAGGCGATGTATCAGCTTATATTCCCACAAACGTTATTTCTATTACTGATGGACAAATTTTCCTTGAAACAGACCTTTTCTATAAGGGTATTCGACCAGCAGTAAACGTCGGTCTTTCTGTTTCTCGTGTCGGTTCTTCTGCGCAAATTAAAGCAATGAAAAAAGTTGCCGGAACATTGAAGCTTGACCTTGCACAATTTCGTGAACTTGAAGCCTTTTCTCAGTTCGGTTCAGATTTGGATGAATCTACAAAAAAACAATTGGAAAGAGGAAAGAGGGCCGTTGAGATTTTGAAACAACCTCAATATGCACCGGTTTCAACAACTCATCAAGTTGTTACATTGTATGCCTTAACCAAAGGATATATGGACGATGTCCCACTAGAAAAAATAAAAGAATTTGAAGAAGGCCTTGTAGGCTATACCGAAAACAATGCCAAAAGATTCTATAAAGATATTGCTGAAACAAAAATGTGGACGGATGCAGGTGAAGCAGAAATTAAAAAAGCGATTGAAGATTTTAAAAAGAGTTTTGTTTAGAATTAAAAAAAGATTTTGAATCAAAATATATGGCAAGTACGAAGGAAATTAAAAGAAGAATAAAAAGTGTAAAAAGCACAAAGAAAATCACGAAAGCGATGGAACTTGTTGCCGCATCAAAAATGAAACGTGCTATTTCTTCTACTCTTGCTTCGAGATTATATGCTGAATATTCTTGGGAAGTTTTGACCTCAATTGCAAAAAATCTTGACAACAAAGACGAAGATCAAACCCATCCACTTTTTGTACAAAGAGAGGTAAAAAATATTTTGTTAATTTTTATTACTTCAAATCGCGGACTTTGCGGAGCTTATAATTCTCAAGTTACAAAAACAGTTCTTTCTTTGCTAAAAAATAAAAATAATAATATTAATTTAGATATTGTCACAATTGGTAAAAAAGGAGACATGATGATGCGTCGAATTGATAGGAAAATTATTGCCAGTTTTACGGAATTGCCAGATGATATTTCTTTATCTGATGTTATTCCGATTTCAAAAATGGCGATCGACGAGTATTCTCATGGTAATTATGACAAGGTTTTAGTTGCTTATACAGATTTTAACTCAGTACTTTTTCAGAAACCGAATATCAAGCAGGTGCTTCCAGTTTCGAAAAACGATCTGAGGGATTTAATAACAAACATAGAGCATGTGGCGCATGATGATAAAAAAGGGAGTGATAAAAAAATTGATTATTTATTTGAGGGGAATCAAAAGAAGCTCATTGGATCACTAGCAGAAAAATTGACCAGAATGCAAATTTATCAGATGCTTCTTGAATCAAATGCTTCTGAACAATCCTCGAGAATGATGGCAATGAAAAATGCAAGTGAGGCCGCAGGTGAGATGATAGATGATTTGACTCTAGTGTTTAACAAAGCTCGTCAGGCAGGTATTACAAGGGAAATTTCAGAAATTAGTGCGGGAATGGTGTCGGTAAATTAAAAATATTTATTAAATTATTAGATAAAAATATGAAAACAACAGGAACAATAAAAAGAATAATCGGTCCGGTCGTGGATGTTCAATTTGAAAGTGAGCTTCCAGCGATTTACACTGCTCTTACAGTTAAAAAAGGCGAACAAACTATCGTACTTGAAGTTGAGCAACATATCGGAGGAAATACAGTTCGCTCGGTTGCGATGGATTCTACCGACGGTCTTGCTCGTGGAATGGAAATAACAAATACTGGAATGCCTATTTCTGTGCCTGTTGGAAAAGACACCCTTGGAAGAATGTTCAATGTTCTCGGTATGCCAATTGATAATGGAAAAGCTCTTTCTTGTGAAGTTTCTCCTATTCATAGAAAGGCTCCAGAATACATTTCTCAATCAACAAAAATTGAAATTCTTGAGACTGGTATCAAAGTCATCGATCTTATTTGTCCAGTAATGAAAGGAGGGAAGGTAGGACTTTTTGGAGGAGCGGGAGTTGGAAAGACTGTTGTTATTCAAGAACTTATTCATAACATTGCAGCTAATCATGGAGGATATTCTGTTTTTGCTGGTGTCGGAGAGAGAACTCGTGAAGGTAATGACCTGTATCACGAGATGAAAGATTCAAAAGTTTTAGATAAAGTGGCCATGGTTTTCGGACAAATGAATGAACCACCAGGAGCACGTCTAAGAGTTGCTCTTTCTGGACTTACTATGGCTGAACATTTTCGTGATAAAGAAAATAAAGACGTTTTGTTTTTCATAGATAATATTTTCAGATTTACTCAAGCTGGTTCTGAGGTTTCAGCTCTTCTTGGACGTATTCCATCTGCTGTAGGATATCAGCCAACTCTTGCGACAGAAATGGGAATTTTACAAGAAAGAATTACTTCAACAGACAAAGGTTCTGTTACGTCAGTTCAAGCGGTTTATGTGCCAGCAGACGACCTTACAGACCCTGCACCAGCTACAACTTTCTCTCACTTGGATTCAACCGTAGTTTTGAATCGTTCACTTTCAGAAATCGGTATTTATCCTGCAGTTGATCCGCTCGACTCATCTTCTACAATTCTTGATCCAAATATTGTTGGTAAGGATCATTATTTTGTTGCTAGAGAAGTTCAAAGAGTTTTGCAAAAATATAAAGACTTACAAGATATTATTGCTATTTTGGGTATGGAAGAGCTTTCAGATGCTGACAAAGAACTTGTTTCAAGAGCTAGAAAAATACAAAAGTTCCTTTCACAACCAAACTTCGTTGCTGAACAATTTACTGGAAGAAAAGGAGAATATGTCACACTTGCCGAAACAATAAGATCATTTAAAGAAATTCTTGAAGGAAAACATGATGATAAACCAGAAAATGACTTTTATATGAGAGGAGCATTATAATTGAAAAAGCGTCGCACTTATAGGACTCGTGCGACGTGATTTCGCAAAATCAATGTCAAAGCAAATTAAATTAAAAATAATAACTCCGGAAAGACTTGTTTTGGAAGAATTGGTGGATCAAGTTAGTTTGCCTACAACAAAGGGTGAGATAACAGTTTTACCAAGTCATGTCCCATTAATAACAAGTCTTGCTTCGGGAGATGTTGTTGCGTTTATAAATGGAGAGCACGTTCCTATGGCAGTTGTCGGTGGATTTATTGAAGTAAAAGAAGAGGATGGTCAAACTACAGTTGCTGTCCTGGCAGATTTTGCTGAACATGTTGCAGAACTTTCTGACGAGAAAATTACTGAAGCGAAAGCAAATGCAGAAAAGTTAAGAAAGCAAATGGAAAACAAAGAACATGTTGACTTTGAACATTTTGAAACAGAGTTAGAACGTTCTCTTACTCGCATAAAGATTGCCGACAAATGGCGAACTAAGAAATATAGGAAATAATCTATTTAGATTTATATAAACTTTTATTTTCTACACATAGTAGTATAATATTGATATGATAAAGTTATTCATGGTTGAAGATGATTCCTTGTTGGTACATATCTATGAAAAGAAATTCAAAGCTAGTTTGTTTGAAATTGAGTTTGCTATGGATGGGGAAGAAGCAATTTCTAAATTAAAAAATCTTACAATCAAGCCCTCTCTTATTTTACTTGATATTCAAATACCAAGAAAAAATGGATTTGAAGTTATGGAAGAAATCAAACTTGATTCTGAAATTAAAAATATTCCAGTGGTTTTTCTTACAAACATGTATGAGCCTGGTGATGAGAAAAAAGGAATGGAACTCGGTGCCGTAGCATATTTGGTAAAAAGTCAATATATTCCTTCTGAAATTGTAAATAAAGTTAGAGAAATTTGCGAAAAAAATAACATAAAATAACAATAATTAAAAAGGGAAGCTCTTTGTATACAATGATTTTCCCTTTTTAATTTAATTGTTTTGGATGATATTTTGTGATAATATCTCTTTTGTTAAAGTGTTTTAGGGCGGTTATGCTGTTTTGGCTGATAACATCGCTTGCAAGTTTTGATAATTTAATATGGGCGGTTAGCTCAGTTGGTAGAGCATCTCTTTGACGTAGAGAGGGTCATAGGTTCGAATCCTGTACCGCCCACAAAAATCTGTTTTAAACGGATTTTTGATGGGTGGTAAGCAAACAAACTGCTTTGTTTGCGTCAGGATTCGAACAGCGAAATGATGTTTTATCAGCAGAAAAAACGAATGAGCTGGTGCCCGACTTATTTTACTTATGAGCGTAGCGAATTAGAAAAATAGAAGTACTCTTGTAGTGCAGACAAAACTTTTTGACGAAAAAGGTTTAGTCGAGGGAGAAATTTCTGTACCGCCCACAAAATAAATTATTTAATGAATTTTTATAAAAACATGGATGAAAAATTTGAAATAAAAAAAACTACTCTAGAAGAGAAAACTAAAAAGATGATTACTGCATCAGAAAAATTATCTGTTGATGGTTTAATCTCACATAAAAAACAACATGGCCCAGGAGGGATTGACCCAAAGGTTTATCATACACCGGAACATCTTTTGGCATTGGAGCGGTATGAGGCTAAAATAGCCAAAGCATTAAAACTTTCACCGGAACAGCGAGCTTTAATAAAAATAGCCATTGCTAGACATGATTTAGTTATTGAATATGATGAAGCAAATCCAAATGATATATTAGCAATGATTCGAAGGTATCGTGGTGCACGTGAAGGTGATGAACCAAAAAGCACTAAAGGAAATGAGGGTGAGAGCGGACGATTAACAAGAGAAGAAATGTTAAAAGCAAATGAGCAAGCTGGTGAAGAAATATTTTCCAAAGAACAAATTGATAATGTGGTTTGGGCGATTGATGCGACATATCCTGATGTAAAATTTGGAGCTGTATTTAAGGAATATCCATATTATAAAATTGTCACAAAACAGAATCCAGCTTTGGAGGAAATGTTTATTAAATTGGAAAAAGCTGGAATTGTTAAGGGGTCATTGTTTTTTCAACCACATCTCGAAGGTCCGTTAGAAAAAGGTGAGCTAGTTCCACGCGAAGTTCTTGTAACCGCACTTGTAGATCTTGGGGCGGCTGGACTTGCTGATAATAGGGAGTTTTACAAAAGTGGTGATGATGAGATGCGCGAGCTATATGGGAATCTTCGACTCCCAGAGGTTATGGAACGTCTTGTAAACGGTGATAATGAGGAAGACAAAAATGATCGAGCGAGAGCGACCTCTGTATTTTTGGAATGGCTTGATAGCCAGCCCGGTTTTGTTGCATGGCAGGCTCTACGCTTTGAAAAGATTAGATATCTTCTAAAGAAGCAAAATGGAATAAATGAAGATGAAGAGAAAAAATTACGCGAGCAGTTTAGTCACTATCCCGATAATCTTTCCGCAACACTTAATCGTGCTCTAAAATTGAGAGAACAAGTTGGAACTACCAAAAAAGAGAAGGGGGAGAAGCTTGCGTTTCTTTATATTGCACGTGAAATGGGCTACGAATTTTAAAAGCGTAGTAACAAGAATTATTGTGATTTTAAAAACTTATAAATATCCTCCAATGCTTTAATAGCGTCACCTACTGCAATATTGTTTTGTTTATAAAGTCCATCAGTGCAATCTCCCGCAGACCAAACTCCTTTTTCTGATGTGTTCTGGTGTTTTGGATCAACAATAACTTCTTGTTTATCGTTTAATTTTATATTGGTTTTATTAAGATATTCAACCGAAGGATCTGATCCTATTTCAACAAAAATACCAGTAACAGGCAATTCGATGGTTTTTTCTGTGTCTCTGTTTCTAAAAATTATTGATTTTACAAATTTATCGCCTTTTATTTCGAGTAAATCAACATGTGGAATCGCTTTAATTTTTGGATTTGATAAAACATTTTTTATTGTAATCTGATCTGCCCTGAAGTCACTTCTTTGCAGTATTGTTACACTTTTTGCATAAGCAGAAAGTTGTGAAGCTGATTCAAATGCGGAATTTCCGCCTCCGATAACAACAACGTCCATATCTGAAAACAACGGTCCGTCACAGGTAGCGCAATACGTAATTCCTTTTCCTTCAAATTCTTCTACACCTTTCACTTTGATTTTCTTTCTTATACTACCTGATGCAACCAAAACAGTTTTTGAAACATATTTTGATTTGTTCGTAGAGATTTCAAAGAAATTATCTGAGTTTTTTGTTATTTCCAAGACAATTTCCTTTTCTTTTATTTCAATATCTTTAGAGTAACTTTTGAGATGTTTTTCTAAATTTGAGGCCAGGTCTTCTCCACTTATTGAAACTGTGCCTATCCAATTATGTATACTATCTGAAACCACACTTTGATTGCGAAAGTGCTCAGTAATTAATACAGTTTTTATTTTTTTTCTCGCAGCATAAACTCCTGCAGCTACGCCAGCTGGTCCGCCACCGATTATGCACAAGTCATATAATGATTCATTATTCATATTTTTTTAATAATAATATTAAATATTTATACATACACAATTATACCTATAATATTAAAAAAACAAATAGCAAATTTTAAAACCGCTTTTTTGCGGTTTTAAAATTTATTATTTAGTTTTGCGTAGAAAAGAAGGAACCACACCCCAATCATCATCATCAGAAATTGTTTGCTTAATCTTGTCATCATCCAAAACAAGGGATGATGTTAATTTTTCTTTCACTTTTTTATCTTCGACAGTTGTTGTTTTTGGTGCATTAGTAGCTGGTGTCATTACAGAATGAAAAAGAGATTTTTTATTTGGAAGAATGTCAGAAAAACCAGAAGCAATAACTGTAATTTGTATTTCTCCTTTCTTTAATTTATCTGTACAAACAGTTCCAAAAATTACTTTTGCATTTGGATCTATTGATTCGGTAATAATTTTTGCAGCTTCTTGTATTTCAAAAAGAGTAACGTCATCTCCACCGGCGATTGAGAATAATACACCTTTTGCACCGTTGATAGAAACTTCAAGAAGAGGAGAATTGATAGCACATTTTGCAGCTTCTTCCGCTCTCTTGTCTCCAGAAGCTCTTCCGATTCCCATAAGAGCAGAACCAGCGTTTTCAATGACAGCTCTTATATCTGCGAAGTCTATGTTTATTGTTCCAGGTATTGTTATTAAATCAGAAATACCTTCAACCGCTTGTTTCAAAATATCATCACAAATAGCGAAAGCGGATTTTGCAGTTGTATCTTTTGTAACCATAGACATAAGTCTGTCGTTTGGCACTACAATAATAGCATCAACGTTTTTCTTTAATTCTTCTATAGCAATTTCGGCAATTTTGTTTCTTTGTAAACCTTCAAACATAAATGGTCTAGTGACAACTGCGATTGTAAGGATTCCTAATTCTTTTGCAATTCTAGCGATGATTGGAGTTGCTCCACTGCCCGTTCCTCCTCCCATTCCACAAGCTACGAAAACCATATCTGCTCCTTTGAGTGCTTCTTGGAGTTCCTCTTTTGTTTCTTCTGCCGCTCTTTTACCAAGTTCAGGATTCATTCCTGTTCCTAGACCTTTTGTTAGGTTTTTTCCAATGTGTATTTTTTTATGAGCAAGAGAATGGTGCAAATCTTGGGCATCAGTGTTAATAGCAATAAAATCAACTCCTTTTACTTTGGAATTGATCATATGATTGATAGCATTTCTTCCTGAACCTCCGACACCTAAAACTTTTATTCTTGCAAAGGCTTCAATATCCGGTTTGATTTGTGGCATTTTTTCTTGGCTTATAGCTAATAGCGTAAAGCAAAATTAACGTTAATAATTGCAACTAAAAATACTCTTATGCACTGAATAATATCAGAAAAAGTGAAAAAAAGAAAAGGGTTGACGTTTTGATAATTAGCTTCTTAAATATTCACAATACTTGATCTAAAGAAGAAAGTTAATATTGGAGTGATGTTATTTTGACCTAGAATATGTATGTCAAGACATTGACAAGAAAATTATAAACAATAAAACACAGGGCGACCTTCGGTCGCCCTGTGTATTGTATTTTAAATTCTTGTGTATTTTCTAAAAGCTATCAGTTAATAACTAATAGCTAACAACTACTAGGGAAGCAATGTTTTAAACCAATCTCCGATTACATCTAAAATATTTCTTGTTGTTTCTCCTGCAGATTTGAATACTGTAATGAAAGTATCTTCACCGTTTAAATTTAAACCTAAAACAGAGAGACCGTAAGCAACTGACCAGTATGAATCTTTCAATTGACTATTTTTGATATTTGAAATTATGTTTATTGATGAAACTTTTGATGGAAGCTTCAAACTGACTCTCGCAATATCTTCTATTGTATCTACACCTGATCCTCCTCCTGTTAAAATAACACCTGCTGGCAAAAGTCCACTTCTACCAATTTTTTTGAGTTGGGCTTCTATCAAATCAAAAATGTCTGTGAGTCTTGCCATAATAATTTCATCAAGCTTCTTTTTTGGATATGGCATTTCTCCTGTGTTTCCAAGTTTTATGCTTTCAGCTTCGTTAATTGGAATTCTAAAACCAAGAGCAATATCGTTCGTAATATCAGTGCTACCTATTGGAAAGACTTCAAGTGATATTGGAATATTATTTTCAAACACTGCAAGCGATACTGTTTCTGAACCGATATTTACCAAAATGCACCCCGCAACTTTTTGGCTTTTTGTAAGACTTACCATGCTGGCAGCAATAGGTGAAGGGATAATATCAAGTATTTCGATATCCGCATCTTCTACAGCTTGAATTATGTCATTTAAATGTTGTTTGAGGCACGTAATAAACAAAACTTTTGCTTCAAGTTTGGAACCGCGCATTCCTGCTGGTCTTCCCATTACAACCTGTCCGTCAATTTTATATGCTTGAGGAACAGTTTGTATTATTTGTTTATTCATTAGTGCTGGATCAGGTAAGGAATTTTCTGCTTCAGATAAAACATTTTTTACATCTAAATCTGTAATTTCCAAATCAGCCTTTGTAATCATTACAGAACCTTTTCCTACAATTGAACCAAGTCCTATTCCCCCATAAGAAATATAGGCTCTTTTTATTTTGGTTTTTGAGACTTTTTCTGCTTGGCACACTGCTAGTTTAATACATCTTGTCGCATCCGCGATATTCATAATATAACCATGTCTCAAGCCTTTAGATTCAGCTTCTCCTGTAGCAATTATTTTTGGAATATATGTTCCGTCTTCAGCTAAAAAACTCTCAGTGACAACCACCTTGATTTGATATGTTCCAATATCTATTCCAACTGATATTTTTTGTGACATGATTATTTTTTAATAAGCGAAGCAATTATAAAAAATAAGCACCCTGTGAAATATTTTGCTTCAGCAAAATCAAATCATGTAAGATTTATATTTCTCTGGGGTCGGAAAACGTTGCTTCACTACTTATTGACAATATTATACCAAAACTCATTTATAAAAGCGATAGGAAATAATAAGGAAATAAGACCTAAAAATACAAACGGAGATATTATTTCCGAATTAAACATTTAGTTTAAGATTTGACAAAATATTTTTTTAATATATCTTGTGGTGTGGAAGACAAGAATATCTCAGGAGGATTACAATAATGATAATGGAAGAACTTGAGAAGTTGTTGAATGTGAAAACAAATGCTGCGGTTTTTTCAATGCCAATAAGCTTTGCTTCTAAAAGTGAGATATTGGCGGATATGACTGAGGAAGAGGTGTTATTGCTCACCAATCTCCTTAAGTTAAAATATATCGCGCTGTATAAGATAAATCAGCACAATGACTGTGAGGTGTGCAAAGCAGACGTTGAATCTGCGGATGCATCGATCGAGAATTTCATGCAACCCGTCATAGTGGCGGACACGGCGCTTAGGGAAGCAATAAGTAATAGACTTGAAATTAAAAAGAATAAAATCATCCTAAGAGCCGGCAAAAAAATAGTTGTGGGGATTAAAAAGAAGGAAAGCGTTTTCGAAATCATTGTTGATTTTCTAAGTAAGTCCTTTCAGGGACCAAGGGAATTCTCAACTTGAAATTGAATCTGTGAAAATAGAGCATCCTGTGCATAACGCCCAGGATGCTTTTACTTTAAGAAAAAATTAAATTTTAAAATTTTTTCTGAACTTGGTTTCTATAGTTTCCATTTTGTCTCCGTGATCATACCCAAGTAAATGAACACACCCGTGAATAAACAGAAAAGATAAAAAATTATTATGTTCTCTTTCGAAATCCTTTGCTTTTTTATTAGCAATTTTTTTACATATAAATATTTCCCCCGAGTTTTTATCTAAAGGGAAACTTAGAATATCTGTTGGAGAGTCTACCTTTCTATATGTTTTATTTAATGTATGTATCTTTTTGTCACTAACAAATATTAAATTCAACTCGTATTTTTTACCAAGAATTTTGTTTTTTATTTTAACAAAAGGCAAACTTGGAAGTTTGCCTTTTGTCTCATTCACAATTAAAAATGTTTTATTCGTAGCCATTCGTATCATTCGCACAATTTTCGTATAGTGCTATTTTTTTGCTTTTTGCCCAGGTCTTCCTTGTGTTTCTTTTCTATCTGCCATTTTGCCCATTCTTATAAGTTCTTCAATTCCTGCTTTTAATGCGATAGAAGACAATCTTTGCATCTTTACTTTGTAAGGTGAAAGTTTTCTTTTTGAATATCTAATAGATCTAATTCTTGGAAGTACTCCAGAACCTTGAACTTTCTTTGTAAAACGTCTAAGCATACTTGCGTTGCTCTCGTTACTATTTTTTGTGATTTCTAAATTTATTGCCATTTTTGTATTAAATTAAATATTACTAATTTTATAAATTGTTATTAAAATATAGAGCTATTTGCTCATATTTACCCTTATCCGTAATTTACAACGAGACAGGTATGTGTCAAAGATATTAACATCCAATTTATAAAAATGCAAGATGGTGAATTATGACATTATTTATTCTGATATTAAAACATTATGACCTTTTTCATTCGAATGAAAATCAGTTCCTCGAGTTACCAATAGTCCAAGTTTGTTGGTAATTCCTAAATAATCTTTCACTTGTTTTTTGGTGTGTTTGGTGCCATACACTTCGATTCCGTTTAACCCGAATTTTTTTAGTTCACCAATTAATTTTTCCTGTCCTTTTATTGAAATTCCATATTTGGTGAAGGAAAGGGAATTATGTCCTGGATGAGCTAGTATAGAAAAGCCTCCACATTTTTTTATTACATTTAAAATTTCAATTGCGCTTACTTCAAGTTTAACTCTGTTTGGAAGAACATATTTTTGCCAACCTTCATCAGAATTTTTTGCAACTTTTTTAAGAACTAAATAATTCACTATATCTACGCTCATTGTAATGTTTCCGTAGAGTTTTTTTAATTCTTTTGCATTTAAATCAAACTTTTTGTTTTCTAATTTAAGTTGTTTGTTTATTTTGGTTAGTGTATTTTCGCCATATTTTTTTCTAAAATTTTTGTATTTATTGCATAAGTCTACAATTTTTTTATTTTTAAAATCAAAATCGTATCCCAAAATATGGATTTGCATCTTTTTATACATACCTTCTAGTTCAACACCAGAAAAGGCATTTAGACCTGTTTTATTTGCAAAAGATAAAAACTCTTTTTGGCCATCTATATTATCGTGATCAGTCAGGGCAACAAAAGTTAATCCAGCCTTTTTACATTTTTTAACCAATTCCTTTACAGAAAATATTCCATCAGAATAATTGCTGTGGATATGTAAGTTTGTTGTTTTACAAAACAACTTGTCTTTTGTATATTTTATATTCATATATGTTTCTTAAAAACTAACAGTAAATAGCTAGAAGTTATTTAAGTTTTTTCACATGCTCAGCCAATTTATGAATTGGAATATTTTGTTGAGTTCTAGTTACATTTTCTCTTATCATTACAGTGTTATCTAGAAATTCTTTCTTACCCATTATGATTACATAGGGAACTTTAGTTTTTTCAACGTGCGCAAATTGACTGCCAAATTTATCGCGACCAAGCATATGATGAACAAATATTTTTTCTTGTCTCAAAGCTTCAATTAGCTCAAGACTTCTGTGTTTTGCTTCATCTCCAAGTTGAATATAAAATGCGACTGGTTTTGCAAGTTTGGAAACTTTTTTCACAACAGCTTTTTTGTTTAAGAAAATTTTTATGCCGACTCCAGGATTGTCTCTTTTGTGTCCGATTTTTTGTGCCATGCCATCGTACCTAAAACCGACAGCGAGAGTATCTCCCATCTCACCGTTACTTAAGGTTTCTTTAATTTCAAAAATAGTTCCAGAACAATATTTTTTATCTGGCACTAAATAATTATTAATTTTGTAGGGAATTTCCATTGTTTCTATAAACTCAAGAACTTCTGTAAAATGTGCGCGACTAATATCCGAAAGACAACTGACAGAAGTTGGCGCGGATTCTTTTAGTTTGTTGTTTTCATCACATTCATTACAGTGCAGTAAATAGAAAGCGTCTTTTTTAAAATTTTGCCTGCAATGTGCCGACATATTATTTAAATTTTTCTTGTAATAATTTGTAAGCTCTCTCGAAAATTTATGTAGTGATTCTTTATCCCCAATACTATTTATTTCAATTGAAAAATCTTTGTAGCCGTTATCTTTCAAAATAGATACTGCTGTTTTGATAAGTAAAGCTTCTGCAATACTTCTGTCTGTTCCCATCACTTCAAGGTTAATAGTGTGTTTTGCTCTTTCTTTTATAATATCACTTTCATGAACGAGCATAACCGGTTGTGGCAAAGATGAAAGGTTTTTGTCTAAATATTCACGCAGTAGCGCGATTCTTTCCTCAGCAAAAACTTGAGAGAAAATCCAAGGTAAACCAACAACGTTTTTTGAATAAGTGTCTTTCAGGGCTGAAGCTTTATGAACATCATCTTTTGATATCTGAGGAGCTTTTGAGGGTGTAAATCCAAAATACAAAGAAGCTTCTGCCATTTTGTTAACTGGAAAAAAGTTTACAAATTCTGTTTTTTTAGCTGAAGACTTTTTTACTGATTTTCTTTTTGAAACACTCTTTAATTTTTTCACCTTTTTTGTTTTCATTTTTTTTGTGTCATTCCCGTACCCGTCTACACGAGTATAAACTCCGGCGGGAATCCAGGTTAATTGTTATTAAATTATATTATTTATATTTCGTATTCATTATAATCTCCTGTATTAATTGAAATTTCATTAAAAGGAAAGAGTCTAAATAAAGTTTTACCAACAATATTTGCTCTTGGCATAATTCCCCAAAGTCTGGAGTCAGAACTGTTGTGTCTATTATCTCCCATAACAAAGTATTCGCCTGCACCCAAAGTTGTTTTTAATTTCATGTTTGAAAATGAAGAGGGAATAAGCTTGTCTATATGTATGTAAGGTTCAGTTATAATTTTACCATCTGGATTTTCTTTATTAAAAATTTTTACTTGATCGCCATTTATTTCAACTGTTTCTCCGGGAAGACCAATTATTCTTTTTATATAATAAATAGTTTTTGTTAAAGAAACATTTTGTAATTCAAGACCTTTTGGTGGGGTTTTAAAAACAATTACTTCTCCTCTTTTTGGTTCTTGAAATCTATAAGAAATTTCATCAACAATCAAATAGTTACCATCTTGGTATGTGTTGTCCATAGAAGCACCAGAAACAATATACGGTTGAGCTACGAATGTCCTGATAGGTAATACTATAACCAAAGACAAAACTACTATATATAGTGTCTCTTTTATAAAATCCTTTATCGATTGTGATTTTGTAGGAATTTTAGTAACTACGTTTTCTTCTTTTTTTATATCATCCATACTTTATGTTTAATATTTCAAATTTTTAACAAAATAACCCAAAATAGGGCTAAAAATCGTGCTAAAAATGTGATCTGAGTCAATTATACTCCTAAATTTACTAAAACACAAATTAAGCACGAAAAATACATAAGATTGATTTTATAAAGTTTTAAAAGAAGAAACTGAATTTTGGCTTGACCAAAATTCAGCGCGTAAATAATTGTTATTAAGTTTACAATAAAATTTATATTTGTTATTCTGAACACGGAAAGTGTATTAAAGGAGAGTCCTATGACATGGTCAGAAATAATTCTTAAGGAAAGAAATGCAATAACAGAAGAGGAATTGGATCTTTGTAAACCTGAGGATGAAGTTCCGCAAGAATTTCATATAGCTGGTGTCGCCAGTGAAGACCTTAAAAAAGACTTCGTTTTGGCGTTAAAGTATTCTGAGCGTCTTGCAAAAGCACGCGAAGATCTCAGTGAACTCAAAGATGTAGGGTGTGAAGGATCAATAGAGGAAGCTAAAATCAAAGCCCTAGAACATCAGGTGGCATCAGTAAAAAATATGTTCTTGGACAACTTGTGCTCTGAGCACAAACTATGGAGTAACAGGCTAGCTCCCTTGGGAATATGTAAGGGGTGGCAAGTTGTGTGGGGCCCTCACTCCGGAGCGTCGGGAGCAATTTTTTACCCAGATATCTTACAATCGGGTGTCTGAAACATCCTCGAGTCGCAAGTCGCGACTCGAGGATGTTATTTTTTACTTTATTTTTTTATTAATGCAGCGATGTTTTTTATGTTATACTTTTTAGTGATGATTACACTTTACAATGCAGTTTCAAAAGATGGATATATTAATGAAGTTAACGGAAGTGAAGATTTTGTTCCTTACGAAGTTTGGCACGAGTTTTTAGAGTTGTGTACTGCCTATGATGTTTTTGCAATGGGGAAAAACAGCTATCAAGCCATCCAAGAATATGAACCAGAAGAAAGGAGGTTGTTTGAGAGTTTGCCAATTAAAAAAGTTGTTATAAGTAGGGATGGTAATTTTACGCCCCAAAAAGGATATGAAATTATTCGGTCGGTTAGTGAACTTCCCAAACTTGGAAAAAATATTTTATTATCTAGTGGCCCATCACTCAATGATGTATTTTTAAAAGAAAAACTTATCGATAAAATAATTCTCAATGTTATACCTGTCAAAGTTGTTAGTGGTTTAAAACAGTTTAGCTCCAAAGAACCAAATATGATTTTAAAATCGGAAAAGAACACTCAGGAAGGAAGAGTGCTGTGTTCATATGATGTGGTGTATTGATTATAATATTGCATTATTATTAAAAATATATAAAATACAAACATGAATTATATAATTACAGGTCTCGGAAATCCGGGACAAGAATATGAAAACACAAGACATAACACTGGCAGAATTGCTGTCGATGCGCTTGCAAAAAAAATCGATTTAGATTCGAGTGAGTGGAAAGAGGATAAGAAATTAAAATCTGAGGTAGCAAAAACCAAAATCGGAAAAAATTCCGCACTTTTAATAAAGCCAAACACCTTTATGAATAAGTCCGGTGATGCAGTTAGATCTTTGGTAAAAAATAAAAAACAGGCCGAAACACTTGTAGTGATACATGACGACCTTGATATTCCTTTTGGAAAAATCAAGATCTCATTTAATAAAAGTGCTGGAGGACATAGAGGTGTAGAATCAATTGTAAAAGCTGTGAAGACGACTAGTTTTATTAGAATGAGAATTGGTATTTCACCAACTACTGCGAGTGGCAAAATGAAAAAACCTTCAGGTGAAAAAGATGTTGCAAATTTGATTCTTGGAAAATTTAAACCCTCCGAAATTGAATCTTTGAAAAAAATAATGAAAAACGCCGTAATGGGACTTGAATTGATTATTACTGAAGGAAGGGAAGTCGCGACGATGAAGATTAATAGTTTGTAATCTAGACAAAATGTCATTTATATAGAAGTGATAATAACAAGGCATTGACTTTGTTGTGATTTTTTGTTTATATTAAAAAAGACGAACTTAGTAATGGGGGAAATATAATGCAAGAAATAAGAAATCTGGCGTATTTTACAGTTGTAGTGTTTCTGACGGTGTCGATAGCAGTATTGCTTGCTCTTTGGTTTATTGAAAAACAGAAGTTTTTTATTGCGATTTTTAATCGCAAACCTAAAGAAGCAACAAAAGCACCCGATCTAGAAGATTCGGAAGAGGTAAGAATGGCTATGGCCCAGCAAGAAGCATGGACCAGAATGAACAATCCATGGATATAAGAACGCTATGTTAGCACGAGGGACGGTTCGCATTAAAGCGGACCGTTCTTTTACTTTTATATATATTACTTTATAAATTAATTATTTTACAATACAAATCAAAATGGCGACTCGTTTACGAGTCGCCATTTTATATTTTTAAAATCTTTTTATTATTTTACAAAATTCAATCCCATCTTTTGATTCTTTGGTTCAAAAACATTGATTTTGAAAGTGTAGCTTTTACCTAAGCTTATTTTTTCTTTCATTTTCACCTCTGAGCCAAAATCTGAAATGTGTACTAAACCTGAAACTCCTTCTTCTATGCTTGCAAGAGCTCCATATTTGTTAAATTTAATTATAACGGCTTCTATTTCATCTCCTTTTTTGTATTTCTTTTCAGCTTCTTTCCAAGGATTTGGTTTAAGTGCTTTGATTGAAAGTGAGACTTTTCCATCCTTTACTTCTATAACTTTTACATTTACTTTGTCTCCGATTTTGAACATTGTTTTTGGATCTTCTACAAGCGCCCAGTCAATTTCTGAAATGTGAACAAGTCCTTCTAGTCCATCTTCAAGTTTTACGAATATTCCGAAATCTACTGTTCCAGTGACTTCACCTGCTAGTGTATCGCCGACTTTATATTTATCAGCTTTCTTTTGATTTTCTTTTTTCTCAAGATTCTTTTCTGAGAAAATAAGTTTACCTTCTTTTGGTACAGCTGTAATAA
>CAINLW010000051.1 GCA_903850545.1 uncultured bacterium | reverse complement strand
GGCTGAATACTTACCGCGACCTATACGAGGGTTATTATCTATTTCTCGGACAATGGTACAGATTGGACGCTCTAATTCCTCTGCAATATCCGATCTTGATTTCTTGTCTCTACAGTATCTTGTTTCAATGAGGACTCTTTCTTGGAAACTCAATCTTTTAAATGATTTTACTTTGTTTTTGTTCCTTGTTATTGTTTTCGCCATAATTATTAATCTTACACTTTAGTTGCGATTATTTCTTGAACTCAGAGGTACCTGATTTTTAAAATATAATTTTTGTGCTAATATAAAAGGCGGTTCTGCGTAGCTTCATGCGAAGCAGAACCGCCTTTTATTAACATGATTTGGTCTTCGAATAAGCAGTTTGTCCGCCAAAAGCGGGTAATCTGAAATTCGAAGAGCAAAATCTAATTTAACCTGGATTCCCGTCTTCACGGGAATGACAGAATTAAAATATGAAAACACAATCGTTCTCAATGGAGCTTGGTGGAAAAACACTTAGCGCCGAGTTTAATGATTTGGTAGAAAATGCCAATGGTTCGGTAATATTAAGATATGGTGCAACAGCTATTCTTGTAACGGCTGTTATGTCAGAAAAAGCAAAAGAGGGTGCTGGATTTTTCCCTCTAACTGTAGATTATGAAGAAAAGTTTTATGCTACAGGACAAATTTTAGGTTCAAGATACACGAGAAGAGAAGGTAGACCTTCAGATGAGGCTATTCTTTGTGGAAGAATCACTGACAGAACAATTCGTCCTCTATTTCAACAATGGATAAGAAATGATATTCAAGTTGTTATCACTGTACTTTCACTTGATCAAGATGATCCAGATGTTTTAGGTGTTATTGCAGCCTCACTAGCACTTGGAGTATCAGATATTCCTTTCAACGGCCCAGTAAGCTCTGTTAGAATCTCTAAACACAAAACTGACGGCTTCCAGGTAAATCCTACTTATATTGAAAGAGAAAACGAAACATATGAACTCGACCTTCTAGCTTGCGGAAAAGATGGAAATATAAACATGATTGAGCTTGGTGGGGAAGAAGCTCAAGAATCAACAGTTGTCGAAGCATTAAAACTCGCATCTGCAGAAATAGAAAAAATAAATGCTTGGCAAAAAGAAGTTATTGCAAAAATTGGCGTCGCAAAAAAAGTTTTAGTTGCTCCAGTTATGCCTGAAAGTGTTATAAAACTTTTCGCTGACAAAATTGAGCCAAAATTTGCAAAAACAGTAATGAGTGGAATTCCTGGACATGCAAAAATAGACGAAATTACTGAAGAATGGATGCGCACTGCCAAAGAAACTCTTTCTGAAGATGATTATAAATTTGCAGACAAATATATTGAAGAAAAACTTGATGAACTTATTCATGATCAGGTTTTGAAATTTGACAAGAGAGCAGATGGAAGAGGAATAGATGAACTCAGACCATTGTTTGCACAGGCTGGAGGATTTTCACCAATACTTCACGGCTCTGGAATCTTTTACAGGGGAGGAACCCACGTTCTTTCAGTACTTACACTCGGCGGACCAAAAGACGCACAAGTAATCGAAGGTATGGAAGAAAAAATGGAGTCAAAAAGATTTATGCATCACTACAATTTTCCTCCATTCTCAGTTGGAGAAACAGGAAGAATGGGTGGAACAAACAGAAGAATGATTGGTCACGGAAATCTTGCAGAAAAAGCACTTTTCCCAATGATTCCAAAAAATGTTGATTTTCCTTACACAATAAGACTTGTTTCTGAAGCTTTATCTTCTAACGGATCGACTTCTATGGGATCTGTTTGCGGATCAACACTTGCGCTCATGGATGGAGGCGTTCCAATAAAAAGACCAGTTGCAGGTATTGCAAGTGGGCTTATGTCAGATGGTAAGGGTGCTTATAAAGTTTTAACAGATATTCAGGGACCAGAAGATCACTATGGGGATATGGACTTTAAAGTTGCTGGAACAACTGAAGGAGTTACAGCAATTCAAATGGATGTAAAAGTCAGCGGTATTCCAATTCCAGTTCTAGAAATCGCTTTCCAAAAGGCAAAAGCAGCCAGAATGCAAATTTTGGATGTGATTAAAAAAGCTATTCCAGAAACAAGAAAAGATATTTCTGTTAATGCACCAAAAATATTAGTTATTAAAATTAAACCAGACCAAATTGGTGGAGTAATAGGATCAGGAGGAAAAACGATTAAAGCAATAAAAGAAAAAACAGGTGCAGAAGTTGATATTGATGATGATGGAACAGTTTATTTGACAGGAAAGAATGGCTCGGCTGAAAAAGCAAAAATAATAGTTGAGGCTATGACTCATGAATATAAATCTGGTGAAAAATTTGAGGGAACTGTCGTTCGAATAGAAGCTTTTGGCGCTTTCGTAAATATTGCTCCAGACACTGACGGACTTGTACATGTTTCTGAAATTGCACCATTTAGAGTTGATAATGTCGGGGATTATCTAAAAATAGGAGATAAAGTTCCGGTAGTAGTAAAAGAAGT
>CAINLW010000050.1 GCA_903850545.1 uncultured bacterium | reverse complement strand
TCTCAAAAACACAACTACAAGTTTCTTTATAACTATTTCCAAAATATATCGGTGTAATTGTTATTTTTCCAGTACCACCACATCTTTGACAGTTTTGTCTTGCGGAATTTTTACAATCCGTTTCTGAAATATAATCATTGTTGATGTCCATAATTCTCTTTATTAGCTTGTAACTCCTAGATTATTTAATTATCGCTTAAAAATCTTTCTCGACAAAATGAATCCATTTCTTTACCCATATCGACGCGAAAAATGTTTCCCTGTCAATATCATATGGCGTGGGAACTTCCATTACTTCTAAATTATTAGGTATCATAAAATATTTATACGTCTTCATATCATATTCTTCTTTCTCGAGTGTTTTAGGTAAACGTATAAGTATTCGTGTATCGAATTCAATTCCATACGGTTCAAAAGCTGCTTGATATCCTGCTGTCTGTAAATAATAATCTTCTGAAAGATGCTGTGCGAACTTAAAATCGATAATAGCAAGTTTGCTATTTTTCATCATCGCGACACCATCGAGTTGTCCCGCGTAACCTTTTTCAGGATACGAAACGAAAGCCTCAGAAGCAATCCAGTAATCGACATTATCAAATGACCATTGACAGAACTGTAAGAGGGGACGTTTCAGTAATTCATCTGTTGGTAATTTTGGTAATTCAGTTCCGTTAATTTTTGCTTTAACGTAGGATTCAAGCCACAAATGTCCTTTTCGACCGTCCGCTAATGCTTTGTTTGATTTACGTTTACAAGCTCCTTTCGCTTGTCCTAATAATTTGAGATATTCATTAGAATCCATTAACTTAATTTTTTCTAACATTTCTGTCGTATACTCAATATTGTCATAATCAGTATACCCTAGAAACTTAACACATTCTTTAGCTCCCCAAGCTGATAACCAATCCATTGGCATTATATTTGATATAGATGAAACACCTTGTAAAGATTTATTTCCATCAACAGTCGTATAAATATGCTTCTTTTCGTCGAATTTTATCTTCGACTCCATTTCACTAATGGCTTTGTTTATTTTTTCTTTCATACGTATATTATATGATACTTTTAATTAAAGGACAACCAGGTTATTTATGGGGATATTGAGTTATCCCCAACTTTTGGATTTGAAAGGAGTTTGTAAAATTAAAAAAGATGCTATAATACGAATATCGTAACTTGGTGATGCAGGTTATCAAAGAAAGAAGGTTCTCGCATCACCGAGCGCCTTCTTTCTTTGTCGTAAAAATTAGTTCGCCATTATCCTATAAAACTGGCATTTATATCGTGAAAGAGGAGCGATAATTGCTTTGAAGAATCACGTAAAATGCAAGGAGCCGTGCTAATCTCCAGGAAGGTAACTTCTAGGCGGCAATCTTTCAAGAAGTTTTTACTTCTTTCAGTCTTCACTATTACTCAACACGTTGTTTGTGAATTTTCCACGAAACAATAAAAAAAGTAAATAAATTTATACAAGAGATTACTGTAAATCAAGAACTCCTCTTATATAAAAAAAGCATTGAAAAGTTAAAGAATTATGAATATACTTGATATAATAATACAAGAAGATAATAAGAAAAGAGATTCAAACTTTTTTCCTGGTCAAAAAATTTCTTTTTCACCTAAAATTAACAAAACAGAACAAACTCTTGATCAAATCCTTGAAACAGCAAAAACGATTCCTAGTAATCTTACAAAAAAAGCAAAAAAACAGTTGAAAGAAGAATTACGAATTGAACTTTTACGATATTTTCAAGGAGATTTTTATCAAGAAAAACAAGTTTTAGGGAAATGGTTAGTGAAATACTACGATAGAGATAAAGATAATTGGAATGTTATGGTTTTCAAATCAGATTCTACGTTTCGAAATTATAAAAATTTTAGAAAAATAGTTTAATTTTCTTTTCAAAGATGCTATAATATAAAAGTAGAAGATAATAAAAAGGGTGGTACAGTGAAAGCTTAACTAAACCTCGTGTTATCGACTATTTCAATGTTACAGTTTTTAACTTTTCGTTGATAACTGTAACGCATTGCGGGTAGAATCTGGTGATTCATTGTTGTCTCATAAACAACGAAGCTAAGTTCGATTCTTGGACCCGCAACACTTACGAGTTTTTTATTTTTTCTTGTAAGTCCACACAGCAAAAAAGCACGGTTCGATTCTGTGCTTTTTGTGTAAGTCAACGACAAGAAACCATCACTTACATATTATTTTCTTTGATATAATTATTCAAAGCTTTCGAACATTGAGCAAAGAAAAGACCTAGTACAATTGTTGAATTAGTTGAAAGTCCAAAGTCTACAATGTTGTTTGCTATAAAAGCAAATATCATTGCACCGAGAGACCAATAAAAAGAAAGAAAACGTTTACTTACTAATACTTCCTTGATTTTGTTTAATTGTGGCATAAAGTTGTTTTAATAAATCTATTACTTGTGTTAATAAAGGAATCATTGCTCTCATAAGTTTTATATCGAAAGCTTTTTTTCCTGTCCAGAAAGGTTCTGGGTCTATTGCGCCTAAGTACCCATTACCTTGTTCTAGGTTTGTCCAAATATAATTTTCCTGTCCTTGTTCTATTGGTTTGAGTCCGAAATGTAAGTGTGGTCCAGTCGTATACTTACCCGTATTATCAGAAAGTGCGATAATATCCCCAGCTAATACATTTTGTCCTGGGACAACTTTGTACGAATTTGATGTAAGGTGAGCATAAATAGTTTTGAAATATACCTGTTTACCATTGTAATCGTACATTTCATTAGTCGAGAGTACTAGTATTTCACCATTACTATCATCTAAACCTGTATAAACAACGTGTCCATCATGAGCTGCACGCAAAATTGTACCTGATTCACAACTAAAATCTATGCCATTATGTCCTTTCATTCCAAGTTCTTTATAGAAAGAAACTGAATTCTCTCCAAATTTTTGACTAATATTTACTACGTCCAAAGGATAATTGAGTTCGAATTTCATATATATATTATAGCATTTATTTAAGTGGAATCAAACCTTTTGAGTCTTTATATTGTCTCACATATTCCGGAAACTTTTCTTTAATTGTTTGTATCTCTTCTTTAGTTTTGTTTTGTAGACTTGAATAGTGATTCAAATACAACCACATATCGAACGGTAGAATTTTTGTTGTAGTTGTTGTTATTCCTTTTTTATTGTCATATTTTACACTAGTATTTTCTGCTTTATCTTGAAGAATTATTGAGGCAACTTTTGTTGCTCCAGAAACAGTATCAAGCATTTTATCATCTAAATGTTTTCTTTTTTTAATATCCTCCCATGTTCCTTTTGTTATTCCATAAATATAACCAAATTTTCCAGCATCATTGAATTGATTTGTTTTATCTGTATTCATTGAAGATTCCATCATTGCAATTGCTTCGAGATATCCTTTAGGGATAAAAGTTGATTCTTTTTGAACTTTTTCTATTTCTTTTTGTATGAAAGGTGATGTTATGACTTTTGTTTCTTCTTTTTCTTTTTTCTGATTCAATAGTCCTGTCATACCAAGCGTACCAGCAAATGCTTCAACTGGTTTAATTCCGTGCTCAGGTTTCAAATCAACTTCGTTCCACGTTACTCCTTTGTCATCTGTAATCGTTTTTGCTCCGTATTTGTTTTTGAGATATTTACCAAGAGTTGATTCGTAGAATTTGTAGATAGGGTTTGAGGTGTCTACTTTGCCTGAGATGTCAAAAGATTCTTTTGCATTTTCTATAGCTTTATTTACATCTTTCTCTCCTTGATAGTAAGAAGTTTTCATACGACTACCATCATAAATATCTCTCCGCACAGCCTTGAATTTCCCATCTCCGAGGACATCGGTGATTATCCAGTGACCCGTACCAAGTTGAGTAACTTCTGATCCTACTTTTAATTCTTCGGTCGACAATTTTTTATACGTACCATTTTCGACTATTCTTTTTCCGTCTGATCCTAGTGAGTACCACGATTGTACAGTTTGTACATCTCCCAACCCCTCAACCTTCATCGCCGTATCGCCGGTAGGGAACTGTAACTTAGTCTTACCATCTTTTGCTGCTTGTTTTACTTCTTCACGCACCATTCGGAAGTGGGCGGTTGGGTCGGTGTATTGCTGGAGTTTGGAAAGTTCTTGTTCTCTTTTCTGTTTTGATTTTGCGTATTTTGACTCTAAACCATATTCTTTTTCCCATTCAGATTTTGTCATATTATACATTTCATTTCCGGTATTTTTGTATGTTTGCTTCATCTCTTCAAAAGTTCTTCCTTCTTTTGGCAATTCTCTCTCTAAATTCCCTTTCTGATATAAATCGCTCTGCACTTCGATTACTCTACGAACACCAGCTTTTGGACCTGATAACATTTTTGTTCCAGTTTCAGATCCGCTCATATCTTCTACACGAGTGTGACCGAAGTATTTTTGAGGAGTTGGCATTAAGTTATCAGCATTTTTGTATCCT
>CAINLW010000049.1 GCA_903850545.1 uncultured bacterium | reverse complement strand
TGTTTTCTCCAATAAGTTGAAAAATTGTAGCGATAGTACCGATTCCAATAATATCTTTTTCATTTTGATTCATATCGTGCAAGAGTTACTTTTGTAATCTCCTTTGAATCCTTCAATTATTTTTACTTGGATTTCATAAAGATCTGGATACGTTTCTTGAATTTTGTTTTTGAGATATAGAGCGATATTTTCAGCTGTAGGTTGTCCTGAAAACTTGATAACTTTTTGCGTTGGGATATACTTACTAACTACATCTATGATATCGTCTGTGAAGTTTGAAGGTCCTAGCATTATGGTATGGTCTAGTTCGTTGATTACATTCTTTATTGCTGAAAAATCAACTACCATTCCATCTCTTTCTACTGTTCCCATTGCTATGACTCGAACGTGATAGGTGTGTCCGTGAAGATTACGACATCCTTTTGTAATCAAAGACTGTGTATCTTCAAGTTTATGCGCTGCGTCGAAAAAATGATTTACTTCAATGAGCATTTCTTTATTTTAATCTATTAAATTCCGCGACCTCCACCTAACTCTGTTATGTGAAGTCGAGGAGAAAAGTTAAACGAATGTTTCTCACAAAGTGAACGTACTTGTTGTTCTTTCAGCTCTTGTTCTTCTTTTGTTTGACCCTCAGGCATCAAATACACTTGGTGTTGCATTATACCATTTGTCTTAACGAGATCTAACACTTCTGGAATGTCATCTTCGTTGGCGATTACAAATTTGAAAAATACATTTGGTCGTTGTGCAAAGTGTTTGAGTACCTCTGGTCTATTCGCTACACGCATATCGTTTTGCGAATGTTTGAGTTTGGGTGAGCAATTAAACTGTTCTACTAACAACATGAGTTGTGATGTAGGTGAAATCGTACCATTGGTTTCGATTTCAATCCCATAACCACTATCTACAAGGCGAGTACAAAGCAGTTCAAGTTCTTTCATCTGAAGGAGTGGTTCCCCTCCTGTGATAACGACTTGCTTGCATTGAGCATCTAACGACAACAAAGTGTCAAGAATAGAGTCAATGGACATTTGATGCAATTCGTTTTGTACGTCAAATTTGACGGGATGCGAAAAACTTGTGCTATTCCAATTCCAGCAGTAAGGAGTATCACACCAGATACAATGTAAATTGCATCCGGATAATCGTATAAAAATTACTTCTTTACCTGCTGTTTTTCCTTCTCCTTGAATGGAGCGGAAAATTTCATTTACGTTTAACATATTACCTCTGTGAAAGAACACTAACGAACTTTGATAATTCGCTAGTGCCTTTGAAAAAATGTGACTAATACTTTTTCAAAGGGAACTAATTAACTATCGATATACATATTATAAGTTACTTTGTAATTTTAATCAACTGAGTTATCCACACTTATTTCGTCTCTATTTTGCTGTATTTTTTCTTGAATTCTTTTTTTGATATATGACATCGTCCATTACAATCTCTTGGAAGTTCTGAAATGGGTACCATATTTTCATCGACCCATACATAACTATCTTTGTTATTCGAATAATTTGATGTACATACGATAAGAAATTTACCGTCCTTTGTTTGAATCATAGATGATTATTTAACTCTAATAGCGTCTTGTTTTATGTCTTTAACGTAGACATCCCCCATCTCACCTCTTTCTCCTACAATAGAATTAGTTACGAGACAGAACCATCTAGCATATTGATTCTTAGCTTCGTTTTCTTCTGATTGGTACTTTTTCAAAACATACCACGTCCAATCTCTTAGTTGCCAAATCTCGTACGCGTTATTTCTCGTAACTGTTTTACCGCAAAGATTTTTAGTCATGATAAGAAGAATCAATTTGTTTTAGTAATTTAGTTAACGAAAGTGAAGCTCTTTTTAACGGATGAATATCTTCTTCTAGAAATAGATTTTGTGGTGTCTTAAGATATGAACAAATAAGTTGGTCAAGATAACGAGCACTAGAAACGATCTTTCTTGCGCGAGCTTGGTTTTGTGCTTTTGATTGAATGAATAAACTTTCTGCACTAGTATGTGTATGTTCTCCTTTTTCAATTTGTAGAATCAATTTTGGTTCATGAATACAAGCATCTCCGATTTTTGTAATATCTGATTTTATTTTTATCGATCCATTTTTAATCATATCGATAATTTTTTCTTCAAACGCTTGCTTTGAATTTTCAGGCATTTCTTCTCCTTCATGATTTTTCTTATAGGCTTTTTTAATTTTTGCATTAAGACAACCAATAGGTTCAATGAAGTCAGATGATATTTCTGATTTGATGTATTTATCTTTGTTGATTACTTTTCCAAAAGCAAGATACATTTCAACAGTTCTTTCAGGAAGTCCTAACATTTTTCCAAGTTCTTCAATTCCGCAACCTGATTGTTCAGCTACAAATGAAAGAGATTTTGCTCTTTCAGCTGTTGACCAGCTTTCGTGTGTTTCTTGTAAGTGAAATTGCTTAACAAGTCTTTCTACCATATTTAAGTTCTCCATAATGATAACAGGAACTTCTTTTTCTCCTGATATCTTACAAGCTCTGTATCTTCTTTCTCCATCAACGAGAAGGTATTGTTCGTTGTCTAATTTTTCTACTTTCAATGGATCAAGAACACCATTTGCTTTAATTGAATTAGCAAGAATTGCAAGTTTTTTTGCATCGAAATTTCGTCTAGGTTGATCTATGTCTGGTAAAATTTTATCTAATTTTATGTATATAATCTGTTTTTTATTCATAAAATTATTCTTTAGTTTCTAATTGTTTTTCTAAGTCTACGATAGTATCTTCTAGCTTAGAAATAACAGTTTCATATTCTTCGATTTGACTTTCTAAGTCACTTATATAACAAACTAGATTGTCAACTACTCTTTGATTTGATTGAAAAGCCATTGTATTTTATTTTTAGTCAATAGTACTTTTCGTTTATACCTTGTCACTACCCTCTTGTGAGCGAGTAGTGCGCAAGTACAAACGCACAAGATTATGAGTGGATATTTTTTGTTATGTCATATTTGATTCATCAATTCGATCTGATTCAATTCGTTCTTCGACATTTTTGACCCATTCATCTTTATCAATGGACCAGTGGTTAATAAATTCGATTGCTTCTCTATCACTATTGAAGCTTTCCTCGAATTCGATATCTTTATAGTTGATTGAAACTGTGATTGGTTTCGACATTATTTTGTTAGATTAACTAAATCTTCTCTTGAATCACGTACTCCTTGCTGATAACCTCTGTGAAATGCTTTTGCGTCAATCAATTCAATAATTTTTTCAAAACTTCTCGATTTCTCTTTATTAGCGACTCTATCTCGTAATATTTCTACAAAATTTGTTTTTTCTTCGTTGTTCATTTTTTTTACTAATAAACTAATAATTAGGAAAACAGTAGTGGGCTTTCGATTTCGCAAGCTATTAACTTTTGAATCGTCGTATCCTCTACCTCCTTAATTACATTATAAGCTCTTTTGTAAAATAACACAACCGTTTTATCCATTTTACAATATGACTCGGTTGTTTTTTGATTTCAAAATAGGCTTTGTTTTAGTTTTCTTTTGAATTTTATAAAAAAGGTTTTTTACAAAAGTTATTTTTCTTCCTTTTTATCCACACTTTTCCATTTTTCAATCATTTCCTGATAGTCTTTTATGGTGTATTGTGTGATAACGTATTTTTCTTTTTCTAATTCATATCTAAACTCTTCTCCATACTCTTCGCAAAGTTTATTTAGAAAAATAACTACCATTCCTCCATAAAGCATATTACAAGCATAACATTGAGGACGACAATTTTTATCTGAGAATCTTGTTGATAGATATTGTCTAGGAAGACAATGTCCATTTTGCATCGTTTTTATTGTTCCGTAATGTTTGCAAGTGTAGCATTTTACTAATCCATTTTTATCGGCGTACTTATTTCGAATATATTTTGAGAACTCTTCATCGGCTTTTTTCTTCCACCAACTAAGATTGTGTTCTTTTATCATATATTTTCTCTGTGTCCGCAAATTTTACAATGTTGCACGTGTTGGTAGTTATGTTCGTGTTCTTGATCTTCAGTTACAAGTCCTTTCATTTCTCTGAGAACGATATCAAAATCTTTCGCTGTCAATGTTTTTGCCTGTGAAAGTAATAACTCTATGTTTTCTGTCTTTACTAATGAGAGAACTGCGCACAAACGTGAGAGCGGTATGTTTGCGATAGAATTGTAGTCTAATTTTAAGTCTACAAGAAACTTTTTTGCTACTCTTGTCATATCATAGACTTTATTCCTAGAATAGAAGATTTCAACTTGTCCTAAATATCCAGACCAAGGAGCTTTTTCGTCTCCAAGAATATCTTGATATAAATTACTCTCTTGCATCGCTAACAGTGCTAAAGAATTTTCGTAAAGCAATCGTCTTCTTTCTTCTTCGTTTTTAACTATTTGATTGTGTAACTTAAACGCTTTGTCTGCTTTTTCGTTCATCGTATTTTTTGAAGTAATGAATAATTGTTGAGTGGTCAAATCCGAAAAGTTTTGCAATTTCAGCAATAGCTAAATTCTTTTCAGTTCGTAATTTGTTGATAAGAACGAGTCTTTTTTCAACTAATTCTTTTGATCTATCTTTTGTTGAAAGACGAGAAATTTCTTTTTTCATTATTTCATCAAGATTTTCGAGTTTTTTCAAGTATTTATTTTCACGAGTACAAAAATTGCATTTTTTTGCATATCGATTATCGTGATAACTACAATACTGTGTTTTTTTATCTTCAGCAATTTGTCGCACTCTTTCAGGTGTTAAATCCATCATTTCGGCAATTTCTGCATAATTTCTTCCTGATTTTACCCATTCATTGACAAGTATACTTCTTTTATTTTCTTCTTCAATTTGTTCTATTGTAAATCTCATTTTAGAAATCTATTAAAGCGGCTAATGAATTCAACTCGGCCTGCTCATTATTATAAGCTGTTGAATCCTGTCCTATGAGTCGTTCAACTATCATCATTGAACTACGTCTAGTTAAATTTTTCATATCACTTTCTTCGTGTATTTTTGAAATATTATCTATTGGTTCTTTTAACAAAGAAAGATTTATGTAAACTTTGTTTGGTTCTTTTTCAAATTCTTTTCTTTGTATATCAATTATTTGTTTTTCAATATCTTTCGGAATTTCAAATGTTCCTTTTAGTGCGTAGACAAGAAGTTTTACAATTTCTAAATCATTGGCTTTTTGTTCTATAGTTCGAGCTAGTTTCATTTTTCTCATTTCCCATCCCTCTCTTACCATTTGTTTGAAATATTCTTCATGATAGTTTGCTCCTTTTTCTTCTGCTGTGAAATAGATGTTTTTTATATCTCCTTTATGTCCAGCCCAAACTTTCAAATCAATATATGATTCATCAGATATTTTTTTGTCAAGAAACCATTTTTTTAATTTTGACCCAGCTTCATTATCTAGTGTCATTGGTTCTTGACTATGGTCTTTGAAATATACTTTTGTTATCATATAGTGAATGTATTACTAATATCCATTGATTCTACATCATCTTCCCACTTTCTACGTTTGAGAAATCTTTCCGCATAAATTATATAACCTTGATTCCACGTTTCTGATTTTTTCCATTTTTCAACTCCTTCCATAATTAAAGAAATATCTTCTTCATCAGGGTCAAGTTTTTTCCAAGCTTCCCACGCAAGTGTTTTATCAATTTTTCTAGGATAAGATTTCCAAAACTTTTCAAATTCTTGAGAGTATGGAATCTTATTCATAAACTAAAAAGGAATATCTTCTAAATGTTGTTCGGCGTCTGTTAGTTCTTTAATTACAGGTAAACTATCTGGTATTGATTGGTCATAATCTGATTTACCTGAACTATATTCAATTCCTTGTTTCTTTGCTGAATTTATTTTCATTTTATTTACAATTTCTCTAACATCTGTTTTTTTTGTAAATTCTTCAAGTAAATTTGCTTCAATAGGAGAATTACTTCGTGCTGCTGTTAATGTATATTCAACTTCCATTTTTCCTGCATTTTTTGCGTTGATTGTAACATCGTAAGGCATTGGAACTTCTTCAAAAGCATATTCAGGATCAAGTTGTAAAGCTGCAATTTGCTTCACAATCGTATAAGGCATTTTGTATTGTTTTAATGTATTATCTTTTCTATCGATAATCCAGGTTAGAAATTTAAGAGAGGCACTTTCTTTTTCATTATGATATGTGCAACCCTTATCTTGTCCAATACAAACTCCTTTTTTGAAATGTTCTGAAATAGGTTCAGACCCTGACATTATTCGCATTTTGTTTGCTCCTTCTTGCATTGTAAAATAATCATCTGAGTAATTACTTTCTCTTTGATATTTGTTTGCTAGATCACCATAATCAAATTTTGACATACAACTTAATTTATTATTGTTAATATATTTATTATATGTTATTTTAATAAATAACACAACTTATTTATTTTGTATGTTTCATATAAAGATATAAATTACGATAGCCCAAAAAAAGACAGCGAAAGGAAGGATTTTTATGATGGTTGCTTCTTCATTTAACCAGTTTTTTATGTGGTTCATATTTATTCCTTAAATCCAAAAATGTGAGCCAATAAAAGTTTCGTTTCCTCCTCTTGCTTGTGAAGTGGTTTTTTGAGATTCCACTCTCTAATAACTTCTAAAAATCTTTCGTATATGAATGTTCTACTTCTCCCCATTTCTCCATAGTTTTGAAGTGTGTTTTCTATCGCCCCCAAAACATCGTGGAGGTAAATATCTCTTCCGAGGATTTCAAATAATTCTTTTTTGTAATAAATCAATTCTGTTTTTATTTCCCGATGACCGCCAGTACAATCAATAAATGAAAAATCTTGGCTTACAACTATCCCAGTAGACGCTCCTTCCACAAATTCCTTTTTGGCTATAAAACGACACCCAAACTTCAACTCCATAATGG
>CAINLW010000048.1 GCA_903850545.1 uncultured bacterium | reverse complement strand
TACAGTATCTTGTTTCAATGATGACTCTTTCTTGGAAACTCAATCTTTTAAATGATTTTACTTTGTTTTTGTTCCTTGTTATTGTTTTCGCCATAATTATTAATCTTACACTTTAGTTGCGATTATTTCTTGAACTCAGATGTATTTTTCTTGACTTTATTTATGCCTATGGTATTATAGTCGCTTGTTTGGAGTTCTGTCAGAAATCAGTATCCGATAGTTTCGAAAGAAACTAGCGGAAATAAATAAACAAAGAGGTAATAACAAATGGCTGTGACCGAATGCAAAATCAAATGCGTTATCGTTGTCTCGGAGAGTCCGACCGCTGAACTGCTTGCAAAAGTGAAGGACGTTTTAAAACCGGAAGGAAAAATAAACGGAACATCACTGGAGAAAAAAGGCAGGCTTCATCAGCTGATCGATTCAGCCGGGAACGCATTCGATATCTGCGTAGACATTACCAAGAAAGGCACGGGGTTGTTTTCTGAAGCAAAAATAGCTTCACGGAGTGGCAAAAAGTTTTTTGCCATAGTAACAAATACCGAGACCGGTGAAAGAGAAATCATCCATTCCTCTTCACAAAGGTTTACTTCACTGTTTAACTAAATTCATCCAAAGGAAAATCTTTGTTTTGCTGCAAAAACTACAGTAAGGAGAAAATAAACGTTTTGTAGTAAAAATCAGGTAGTAAAAGGATAAAACCCTGTATTGATGTACGCCGCGCGATGTCTATTACGACAAAGCGCGGTGTTTTATTTTACTTCAAATAATTTTTTATATATTTTGAGTTATTCGTGTTTTTATATTTTAAATTTGTAAATTTATCCAACAACCAAATTTTAGTAAAAATTAATGACAGGGTTTACATTTTTTATATTTATGCTATTATGCCGATTCCGAGTTTTTTAGTGTTGAGTTTTTTGGGAAAAACCAATGGAAGAAAACAAGGAGCTGAGAAATGAATAAGGTGTACCTTGCCATTAAAAAAGAAATTGGAGTCAATACAAAAGGGGCCGAAGAACTTATTAAAAGTAGTCACCCCGGCGAAAAAGTGGTTATAGTAAACGATAAGGAATCACTGAGTATTCTCAACACTGATGAAGGACTTACAGATTGGCTAAACAACCCCACCAACAAAGAGTTAATATATGTCATGAAAATTCAGATGTCAGAGGAGGGTTTAAAAAATGCGTGGGCCACAGGGCGTCGTTTCGGTGTCATTTTCAACAACCATAGCGTACTTATGGCGTACTATGCAAACGGCGATACAGTGAGCGCTCCCGGCAGATAATCTGCTGGTTGCAATGGCGTATATAATACGCAACTGGAGGTTTACATGAATTATGGAGCCCTGCAAATTCAACGGGCTTTTGCAGGGCTCCACCAATTTCAGTGATAATCAAATCCTATTTTAGTCACATTTGTGACCAAGTAGGTCAATTCTACGGAATTGTTAACAACTGCTATGACGTCTAAAAAAACGAAGTAGCGGTTTTTTTATTATAAAAAAATTTGACAAGAATTTAAAATAATATATACTTTTTCTTTCTGTTTAAAAAACAGATTGTTCTTTACAAATTTTATCGATAGCGTTTTGTTAATCAATTTTGGTTGATAAAGCGCTGTCGATAACTATCGAAGCTTAGTTGAAAAAACGGTAAGGAGAGAAAATGAACCATAGCAATAACAAAGTTACCTGCGTTAACCTGATCAGAATCGGGATACCGGGAATGACACGGAAAATACCCGGAGCAATGGCTTCTGCTATCTGCAAAAGGTATGGTATAACGTCGGAACAGATTCACGACCTGCCGGTTACCGATGCCGAGCTTAAAACGCCCGGCTTTCTCGCCAACATGATCACCGACCTGGACAAGAATGGCGAAACCTCGCATTTCTTGAAAACTCAGGTAAGTCAAAAAACCATCGAAGAAGTCGAGCGCACAAAAAAGCGTTTCTCGGTACTGGTCAATTTCGGCCACAACCAGGGATGGACGGGAGAGGACTTCAACGAGCCTCTGCCGAGCAAAAAGAAAAATCCCCGCAACAACCAGGCCTCACGGCAGGGCCACCGCGGAAGCAGAAGGCGCGAGTTCGCTGGCTGCCACTAAGCTAAACTAACAACCAGACCATCGTTTGGTTGGTACCGTGCACACCAGTAGTATTATGGTGTGCACGGTATTTTTATTAATTTAAAAATGTTTGACTTTTTTCTATTTATAATTAATATAGTACATGTGTCGGCCGGCCAATGCAGACGCGTCTTTTAGCGGGCGCGCGCAGTAAAAGAAAACAGGAGTACCCGCCGGCCGACACACCAGTTCTTTTTGAGATCTTCGCGATCTCCAAATATCGGGCCCGTCACTTATTTGCAGAAAATATTGCGTGACGGGCCCTTCCTTTTTTAACTACTAATTAATACAATCAGCACTGTTCAGTTAAGCAGGTTTTTGCTATTATATAATCACAATGAACGATAAATTTTTAAAACCATACAATCCTCAAGAAACTGAACCAAGAATATATAAAAAGTGGGAAGATTCAGGATTTTTCAATCCAGACAACCTTCCTGAAAGACATAAGGAAAAATATTCAATAATGTTTCCACCTGCAAATGTTACGGGTACTCTTCATATGGGACACGCTCTTACGCTTACTATTGAAGATATTATGATTCGCTACCAAAGAATGAGGGGTAAAAAAACACTTTGGCTTCCAGGAACAGATCATGCTGCTATTGCAACTCAATCTAAAGTTGAAAAAATAATTAAAAAGGAAGAAAATAAATCTAGATATGATTTAGGAAGAGAAGAATTGTTAAAAAGAATAGATGCTTTTGCAAAGCAAAGTCATGACACTATAACTTCCCAACTACGAACTTTTGGTGCTTCTTGTGACTGGTCTCGTGAAGCTTTTACGCTAGATGAAAAAAGAAATCTTGCTGTCCGAACAGTTTTTAAAAAAATGTATGATGACGGGCTTATATACAGAGGAAATAGAATTGTAAATTGGGACCCAAAAGGACAAACAACAATTTCTGATGATGAAATAGTTTATGAGGAAAGAGACGCAAAATTTTATACCTTTAAATATTCAAAAGACTTCCCTATTTCAATATCAACAACCAGACCTGAAACAAAAGTTGGAGATGTTGCAGTAGCAGTACATCCAGATGACACTAGATATCAACAGTATGTGGGTAAAGAATATGACGCTATTTTTTGTGGTGTAAAAATTCACATCAAGATCATTGCTGACAAAGAAGTTGATAAAGAATTTGGTACAGGTGCGCTTGGCGTAACCCCAGCTCATTCGATGATTGACTGGGAAATGGCTGAACGACACGATCTTCCAAAAGATAAAGTTGTTATAGATGAGAGATCAAAAATGACAGTCGGAGATGAAAAAATCTTTGGCAAAAAAGTTACGGAGGCAAGAGAAGTGATTGTTGAATGGCTAAAATCCGAAGAGCTTTTGGAAAAAGAAGAAAATATTAAACAGAATGTTTCCACATCAGAGAGAACTGGTGGCATCGTTGAACCATTACCAAAACTTCAGTGGTTTATTGCAGTAAATAAACCTTTTAAAATTCAACACTCGGAAATAAACGGCATTAAAACTGGTCAGGAAACTACATTAAAAGAAATAATGAAAAATGCAGTAGAAAAAGGGCAAATAAATATTATTCCGGAATATTTTAGCAAAACTTATTTTCATTGGATAGATAACCTTCGAGATTGGTGTATTTCAAGACAGATTTGGTATGGTCATAGAATTCCAGTTTGGTACAAAAACGAGTCAAAAGTCGAAAGCGAAAAGTCAAAAGTAAATACCGAAATATATTGCGGAACAAATCCACCTGGAGGAGAAGGTTGGATTCAAGACGAGGATACATTAGATACTTGGTTTTCGAGTGCTATGTGGACTTTCTCGACACTTGGATGGCCAGAAAAAACAAAAGATTTGGAACTATATCATCCTACAGATGTTCTTGAAACAGGTTATGATATTTTGCCTATTTGGGTAATAAAAATGGTTCTCATGACAGGCTATGTTTTAGGAACTATTCCATTTAAAACTGTGTATCTTCACGGAATGGTTCGTGATGCTAAAGGTGGAAAAATGTCAAAATCAAAAAATAACGGTATTGACCCATTAAACGTCACAGAAAAATTCGGGGCGGACGCCGGAAGAATGGCACTTGTTATAGGCAACACTCCGGGTACAGATACTGCAATATCGGAAGATAAAATTAAAGGTTACAAAAACTTTGCAAATAAAATTTGGAATATTACAAGATTTATTTTAGAAAATACCGAAGGAACAAAACTTATGGAGGAAATATTTGAAAAATATTCAAAAAGAGATCAAGAACTAGCCAAAGAAAGACACGAGATGATTGTTGGTGTAACAAAAGATATGGAAGAGTACAGATTTTATATGGCAGGAGAAAAAATATATCATTACACTTGGCATACTTTGGCTGATATTTTACTTGAGGAAAGTAAAAAAATATTTTCTGAAGGCAACGAGGAGGAAAAAGAATCCAGAAAACAATTTCTGCTTCATACACTTAGAAAAATTGTAGTAATTCTCCACCCCTTTATGCCTTTCGTTACAGAAGAAATCTGGCAGTCACTACTAAACGCTGATGACGCAGATAATACGCAGATAAACGCAGATAAACATATGTTAATGATAGAAAAATGGCCAATAATAGGTTAAAATATAAAGAGGAAATAGATTTGAACAATTAAACAACTTAATTAATTTGGATATACAATCATTAGTTCCCATATTTTATGCTTTTTTAGGTGGTCTTATTCCCACTCTTATTTGGCTCTATTTTTGGACAAGAGAAGCTGGAAAAGATCCGGAGCCAAAAAGCATAGTCGCGCTATCTTTTATTGGAGGAATGGTTGCAGTTGTTATTTCTTTAATTTTAGAAAAGTATTTTTACAATTTAGGTTTAAAACATGTATTAGAATCTTGCTTATTGAGCCACATAGTACCTTGGTTTGAAACAATTTTAAAAAATATAAACGCTTCAATAGCGGTTGCCAACAAATTACTACCGATAGGTGCAAGTAAACAACAGTTTGTCACTCTAGACAATCTTTTACTTGTTACAATGTTCGCACCTTTTATAGAAGAAGTCTCAAAATTTGTAATGTCTTATGTGCTGGTACTTTCATCCAAGTTTGATAACAAACCGATAGATCCGATGATTTATTTGATTTCAACGGCACTTGGTTTTGCTGCTATAGAAAATATGCTTTTTTTAATTGGACCATTTAGCAAGCAAGATTACCTTGCAACATTATTCACAGGAAATATGAGGTTTATAGGTGCAACCTTAGTACACACAACCTCATCAGCAATAATAGCTATGTTTATTAGTTTTCATTTCTTTTACAGTAAAATTAAAAAAGATTTGTATATTATAGCTGGTATAATTTCTGCAATTATTGTTCACGGAACATTTAATTATATGATGATTGGAAATAGTCAAAATTCTATTTTGGCATTGGAATTTATTTGGGTTATTGTTATAATCATACTATTAGCTTTTGAAAAAATTAAGAAAATAAGAAAGGAACAAATTTTATTAGCATAATTATTTAAATTTAAATGAAGAAAAAATCTTTTTTTGAAAAACTTACAGGAATTGTAAGAGTTGATGATGAAAATAATGATCAAGAATCAAATGATGATCAGGTAGAATTAGAAGTTGAGGAAGAAACTGAAGAGATGGAGACTGAGGGTCAGCTCGCAATTGATATGTATCAAACCCCATCTGAAATAGTGATAAAAACAATGATAGCTGGTGTTAAACAAGAAGATTTGGATGTGTCTATTACCAGAGATATGGTAATTATTAAAGGCAGAAGAGATGAATTAAACAGCACTGCGGGTAACGATTATTTTCACAAGGAATTATATTGGGGATCATTTTCAAGAACGGTTCTTCTTCCACAAGAAATTAACGTTGACGAATCAGAAGCACTGAACAAAAATGGTTTACTTACAATAAGAATGCCTAAAATAGATAAACATAGACAAGCTAAGTTGAAAATAAAGAGTGTTTAATAGAAAAACCCCGAGTCTGCGACTCGGGGTTTTTATTACCGTGTGACTATTTGTCTTCTTATCCTGAAACGTTTTTTTGACCAGCTGATCTTTGTATTTGGCCTAATATTACAAAGTTTACTAAATCGGCCAAAAAAAACACCGTGTTTATTTGGTTTAGTTTGCGGATACTTACGTTCCTCCATAACGATGAGTTTTTGAATAAACTCTTCGCTAAACACAGGCTCAACTTCTCTTTTTAAAACAAACGAAACATTGTTTGGATATTTGGCGCTATATTCAATAACAAGTCGAAGAAACTCTGTATTTCCAATAGCCAAAATTTTATTCATATCACTCTCCCTTACCAAAAGATCTTTATTCTAAACACAAGTTTAGAATTCCACATAATTTATAACATAGTGAATATTTTAATTCAAACAAAAAACTGCCTTTTGGCGGTTTTTAACTACTTTTCCTGAGATATCCTTACCTCCTTCATTTTTTCATTAACAAAATTCTCAACTATATTTATGATATTACATGACCTGTAATTTTTTTAGGTATTCTAAATTTTTTATATTTTCTATCTCCAACTCTTTTATAACCTTATTGTTGCTTTCTGTCCTTTCGTCGGGGATATCTACCCTCATTTTTAAATCTAACCTGTTTTCGTAAATCAATCTGTTTTCCTCTTTAAGTTTATTAATTTTATTTATAATACTCTCTTCTTTTAATTTTATCCTTTTTATCTCTTTTTCTATTTCTATCTCTTTACCTAATTTTTCAATTTTTCTTAAGTTCTCTGAAATTTCTTTTTCTATCTCTGTTAATCTTACTGAATTTAAAGGAGATTTGTCTATAATATCTGTGGTTTCCTCTCCTAGTTTATCATTTATTTCTACCAGTTTTTTTAACTCTTCTTCCTTTTTAGAGTAATCTGCCAAATTATGATTATCGTTTTGAATTGTATTATTTGTATTTATACTCATGTTAATTTATTGATAATTTATCGTTATTATTAAAGATAGACACAAAAAAACAATTGTTAATAATGGTTTGTAGTTCAAACGCTAGTAAAGTTACAGTACTCTAAACTATTGGCAATTTTCCATTTATAAAAATTTTTTGTTTTGCTAGTAGAAAATTAATGATTTATTCAGTAATACCTCTCTCTTTTTTTTCTCTTTCAATTGCCTTTTCTCCTATGTAATCCGCTAGGTCGGGAGTCTCTCCTGAATCTCTAGCCTTATTTTCATGTATTGCGCCAACTTGGGCCAACTCTGAGTCAAGAATACGGCCTTTTTGAATTTCTTTTTCTTCTACCCTAATTGCTTTTTCTCCCACCGATTTCACTTGTTCGGGATTCATTTCCAAATTTCTCGCCAAATTTTCATACTTAGCTCCCATTCGCGCTATATCTGGGTTATAAATACGGCCTTTCTCAACAGCAATTGCTTCCATAGCAATTGCATTTTCTCCTGCTAATCCAACCTTTTTTAAATTTTTTAATACTTCTTCATACACAGCCTTCGCTAGTTCAGGAGCTATTCCTAAATTTCTAGCAGTTTCTTCATACACAACACCTTCTCGAGCTACCTCTATATTGTTGATACGGCCTTTCTCAGTTTCTTTTGCAATTCTAATATTAGCGAGCGTTCTCTCACCAGCTGATACAGCTTCCTTTGTAAGGTCAAATTTCTTTATCAACGCATCTGAATTTTCGGGATTGTTATCAAAGTCTTCATTAGCTTTTGCTGCCTCATCTCTAAACGGTTGTTCTGATAAAGCTGCAGATCGAGCATCTTCTGGATCGATAACCCGTTCGTTAGATCTGGCCTCTCCGCGCTTAACCATCGTTTCCAAATAACCTCCTGGATTTATCATATATTTTATATTAAAATTTTGTATATTATTTTTACAAAAAGCCGACTGGACCTCTTATAATTATATCAAGTATAACACCGCCAAATCATTTGTGTCAAGGGTGGCTAGGTCATGAGTTACTAAGTCTTTTGCTTCAAGTATTCGCAAAAGCCAAAGTACTCTCGACCATTACATGGTCAGTACACCATTTTGGATATTTTATTTCGCTACACTCATAAAATATCTCAAAAGGTCTTTCGGTTGGGTCCCCACCCAATCCTCAACCCGACTCGTAGTCGCTTTGCGACATACTCCGTCTTTCAAGTCCCAACAGAAGCAAAGAAATTTGCTTCCTCCCTTGGCACAAAAACAAAACACCCTGTTCGGGGTTTTATTTTTGTGCCAAGGGTGGGAATCTTTCCTTCACCTCTCAGCTCGTCGACACTCGCTTCGGGTTAGGCACCAGCTCATTTGTTCCACAAGCTTGTGGAACATCATTCCGCTGTTCAAGTCCCAACACGAGCTGAGCAGTCAGCTCGTTCCCTTGGCACATATTTAAAATCACTCATATAAATGGGTGATTTTAAATATGTGCCAAGGGTGGGACTTGAACCCACGACCACATCCTCTTCAGGGATATGCTCTACCAACTGAGCTACCTTGGCTTAAACAATTTTATTAAAATTGTTTGCCCGAACACTGTATTCAATGTTTTAGGGCACATAGGAGATATTACACTATTTATTAAAAAAATTCTAGTTGTTTTTTGGTATAGAATTTACGACAGATTTTACTCTACCAAAACTATTTTGTATATCTTGATAGGCCTTAAAAAATGGATCTACATAAGGTTGAATATAATAAAACGCTCCAACCGCGACACCAATAATTACTACCCATTTTGTTATTAGAAAAAACATTGACCATCTATTTGAACTTCGAACACCCTTGAGAATATGGTTGTTCTCTTCTGCTAATTCGTATGTTTTTTTTAACAAATCGTTTTCATTTGGATTCATAGGAATATTATATCAAAAATCTTAATAAAATAACAATTCTGTACCCTCGGCCGGACGCGCTTCGCATTCTCCCTCAACTAAAGCTTCGTCGACACTCAGCTTTGTCTGGGCACCAGCTCATTCGTTCCACAAGCTTGTGGAACATCATTCCGCTGTTCGATTCCGGCGCGTAAGCAAAGAAGTTTGCTTACTCTCGGGCACTATTTTAAAAAACACCTTAACGGTGTTTTTAAAATAGTGCCCTCGGCCGGAATCGAACCGACATCAATTCCTTAGGACGGAATCGTTCTATCCATTGAACTACGAAGGCAAATGAACAACTTCTCAAATATAACACAAAAATACAATAAAAAAACAGGTTTCTATAACCTGTTTTTTATCTCTTTTTTTTAAATCTCTGGTTCTGGAATATCTAAGAGTTCTCTTAATTTTTCTTCGTCAAAACCCGCGATCATTTCGTCATCTACAAATATTACTGGCACACCCATTTGCCCACTTTTTTCAACCATTTCTTTTCTTTTTACCAAGTCTGATTGCACATTATAAACCTCAAATGGAATATTGTAATCATTAAAAAAATCTTTTGCTAAATTACAATAGTGACAAGTTGGCGTTGAATACATTATTACTTTTTTCATTTTATTTGTTCACCGAACATTTTGCTTTGCCCGAACAAATTAATATTTGTTATAGGGTTAAAATGTTTTAGGTTTAAATTAATTTTACTAATAACTAAATTATATATCACGGGTCATAAAAAGCAATATATAATTTTTTGTGCGAGTGGAGGGAATCGGACCCTCGCCCGATGCTTGGGAAGCACCAGTTCTACCACTAAACTACACTCGCTTATTTAATTTATTCGTAGCCATTCGTAAAATTCGTATAATTTTCGTATCTTATTGAAACATTCCCCACACCCTAGACCAAAAACCTCCTCCTTTACTATATATATCCGTGGAGCTACTACTGCTTCCGTTTATTACAATTACCACGGTTTCTCCCGGCTTCGCAACATCAAACTTACTCCTGATTTCTTCCTCTGTACCCGAATCTGTTTTCAATCTCCCGATTTCAGACTCTAGCATATTTTTCCTAGAATTTAAATTGTCATAATCTTTTTTTACTGAAATATAATTATCATAACTGAATCTTGATTTTAGATATATATTATATGTTGCTCTACCCAGAAAAATAACCAGAACCAATAATACAACAAAAGTAAGTTTTGAATAAATAAATTTGTTTACTTTTCTTTTTTGTTGAAAATCTATCATTTTGGTGTATAGTTATAAAGTAGTATAAGGAATTAGTATAAGTATAAAATAAATTAATTTATTATTCTTAGACATACATATATTACCATAAACTTTAACAGCTATAAAACTCTACACATTAAAATGCTTTTCGATAAAAGAACAAAAAAAGTAATTAAATATACATGGGCGGTGGTAGGCTTCCTCCTAATTATTAGTATGATTTTGGCTTTTTCTCCATCACTTTGGAAGTGATTGAAATAATAAATGGAGTGGTTTTACTAATTAATTATAATATATTATCTATATGGTTGATTTTAAAAAAACAGAATCTATTGAACCTAAGGCAAGCCCAGCAGAAATAAGAGAATTTAATATTGAGGCACTTACCTACCAAATTTCTATTGAAAATCCAAAGATGAGTCTTGCGGAAGCACGAATAAAAGCTGCTGATGAAGTAAGGGGAAATGAAAAGGATGAGGAGGATTTTAATAAATCTCCAACTCCAAACTCAAAATAACAAAACACAAAAAAAGACGACCAAAAATCGTCTTTTTTTGTGTTTTGTTATTCACTTCATCTCCACACCACCCTAACCTAAAGAAACATATTAAATAGATATCCTGTAAAAATAATCCCTATTCCCACAATTCCTGCAAAAATCAAGATCAGTTTAATTTTCATAACTTTTTTCAAAATCATAAATTCAGGCAAGGAAAGGGCTGTGACAGACATCATGAAAGCCAGTGTTGTTCCAATAGAAACCCCTTTTTCAGTCAGAGCTGATACTAGCGGAATAATTCCTGTAGCATTTGAATAAAGAGGAATACCAATAAGAACTGCGAGTGGCACAGCATACCATTTATCAGCACTTGCGTATTGAGCCAAAAAGTCAGCTGGGACATAACCGTGTATCCAAGCTCCGACTCCTATACCAAACAATACATAAATCCAAACTTTATCCAAGATATCTAATGTGTAATCTCTAGCATATATAATTCTTTCTTTTTGAGACATTTTTGGTAAATCAATATTTCCTTTAATTGTACTTTGGTAAACAAATGACTCTACCAAACTTTCTACTTTCATCTTACCGATAATTATTCCAGAGAAAATAGAAATGATAAGTCCACTCACTATATACATAAGAGCAATTTTCCAACCAAATAGTCCCAAAAGTAAAACCAACGCCACTTCGTTAATCATTGGTGAAGCAACTAGGAAAGAAAATGTTGTTCCGAGTGGAACACCTGCTTGAATAAAACCTAAAAATAAAGGAATAGCGGAGCAGGAACAAAAAGGTGTAATAATTCCCAAAAGTGAAGCTAAAATATTTCCAACATATTTATTTTTATGTGACAAAATTGCGCGTATTTTTTCTGGAGGTAGATATGAGCGAATAATAGAAACGACAAAAATGATCACTGATAAAAGAACGAGTACTTTAATGGTATCAAATATAAAAAAATTGACTGCGTTTGCCAAAAGTGTTTCTGATTCAATATTAAAAACAGTATATGTAAGCCAATCGGCCAATAATTGTATAGGATAAAAAATATTCATATTATTTTATTACTTTGAATTACGAAATTCCCTTTTCTGTCATCCTCGTGAACACGGGGATCCAAGTTGCGTTGCATTTCAATTTAATTAACCTGGATCCCCGCATCCGCGAGGATGACAATTGGATCAACAACTACATTTTTTGCCATCTATTTTAGTATCGCTACCAGAAATATGATCTGAAATTACCTGTTTAATTTTTTCTATTTCTGGAAGCGTGCCTACAATAATAGGTTTTCCATCAATCGCTAAAGCCGGACTAGACATTACACCCATTTCTACAATTTTCTGAACATCAGTTATATATTCTACCTGAGTATCCAGGCCAATAGACTCAACTGCTTTTTGAGTACGCTCGTATAATTCTTTACACTTTTTGCATCCAGAACCCAAAACCTGTATTTTCATTGTTTTATTATATTATTTAATAATGTCTGATACCTATTAATTTTTTTCTCATCCCGAAAATAAATTATATTTACACCATCTCTTTTATTCTTGATTAGTTCAATATCCTTCAAAACCTTTAAATGATGTGAGACTAGATTTTGAGACAAATTGAGCAATAAAAAAATCTCACAAACACACAGAGGTCGTTTTTTAAGAGCATTAAGAATAGATAAACGGTTACTATCACTTATCGCTTTTAGATATTGTGGAAGATTCACAAGACTTTTCTTTTTCATATATCAATGAGTATTGATATACTATCATTTGCAAAAAAATGTGCAAGTTAAAAATAACATACTAACAAACTCCAGTTTGTTAGTATGTTATTTGTGTGTTGAAGTTTCTTGTCAAGACTCTTGACAAGATTAAACTAGTTTAAAAATTATGACAAGGCAATATTTATCAAATATTTGTATTTCTATATAATTACATTAAAAAAGACCCTTGGTTGGAGGGTCTAACAGTGTGAGACTAAATTATTAGTCTTCCTGTGTTTATAAGGCTATACTGGCCGGCGAGTTCCCCGAGAGGGAAACCGGATGGTTTGCGACCACACCGACCAGTATAGTTGTACAGGATATTAACATACGACACACAAAAAACAATACACCTGCGAAGTAATCACATTGTATTTTGTATTTTTCCGCATCTAGTCCGCGCCGTGCCCCGTAGCTAACTTTGCCCTTTGTCAAAGTTATGGTACTGGGGTCTAGTCTGCGTGAAGTCCGCGTTTATTCCGACTTCATCATCTTCAAGAAAACATCTTGAGTAATATTTACCTTTCCTCTTTCTTTCATTCTCTTTTTTCCTTTTTTCTGTGCTTCTCTGAGTTTCATTTTTCTTGTAATATCACCTCCGTACAAATAATCAGTAACGTCCTTTTTCATTCCCGAGACAGACCTGGAGGCAAGAATCCTTCCTGTTGCCTTTGCTTGAATTTTAAAATTAAACATTGTTCTTTCTATAGCTCCGTGAAGTTTTTCCACGGTCAAATCCGCCTCCTCCTGCATTCTTCTTCTAGCAACAATTTTACAAAATGCAGCTACCGGCTCATCTGCCACCAAAACATCCATTTTTACAACATCAGCTTCTTTCATCGGCATTGCCTCATATGAAATTGATGCGTAACCCGATGTCATACTTTTGAGTTCATTGAAAAAATTTCTCATAAGTTCTCTTAAAGGCATCTCGAGTGTGAGCGAGGTTCTATTGTCCCCAAAGCTTTCAGAATCTCCTATCACTGCTTCATGCTCATAAAGTTGTTGCATAATCGCTCCAATATATTGACCGGGAGTAATAATTCTAACTCTTACCCAAGGCTCCATTATTTTTGTAACCATATGATCCTCAGGAAAAAGTGACGGAGAAAAAATCATTTCCTTCTTTCCATTATTAAAAGTTATTTCGTAATTCACACTTGGAGTTGTAACAATAAGTTGCAAAGTATATTCTCTTTTTAATCTTTCAACGATGATTTCCAAATGAAGCATTCCTAAAAATCCGCAACGAAATCCTCTACCCAAAGTTCCAGAAGTTTCTTCGTCATATGTAAAAGATGAATCAGAAAGTCTAAGTTTTCCGAGCGCCAATTTAAGCATAGCAAAATCATCAGCACCTTCTGGATATATTGATGCCCAAACTACTGGTGATGGTCTAAAATAGCCGTGAAGTGGTGGCAAAGGATCCTTAATGTGAGAAATGGTGTCTCCAACAGAGGCAATATCTGATTCTTTTATTCCCGTAACAATGTAACCAATTTCTCCAGCTGACAAAGTATCAGTGGGTACTTCTGATGGAGAAAAAATTCCAACCTCTGTGGCTGTAAATGACTTTCCTGAAACTTTAAAAGTTAACGGAGTATTTCTTTTTGCCTCGCCATTAAAAACTCTGACGAAGACCGTAACACCACTATGGTTGGAATATTTAAAATCGAAAACTAACGCCCTAAAAGATTTTTCATCAATTTGCAACTGATAATTGTCTTCCCCTGATTCCCCTCTTGGTGCAGGAATTTTTTTTATAACTTCATTTAAAAGTTCAGCAACACCATCACCAGTTTTTCCGGATACTTCCAAAATTTCGCTTATATCTATATTTAAAAGTTCTGAAATTTCTTCTTTAACTTCGGCAGTTCTTGCAAGAGGCGAATCTATTTTACTAACAACAGGAATAATAATGAGATTTGATTCTCGTGCCATATTTAAAGTAGTCAAAGTTTGAGCTTGAACACCCTGAGTAGCATCAACTAAAAGTATAGAACCTTCAACGGCTTTCAAAGCCCTAGAAACCTCGTAGGAGAAGTCTATATGCCCAGGAGTATCAATAAGGTTCATCACATATTCCTCATCATTTAGGTGCCATTTCATGCGAACTGGCTGCATTTTAATGGTAATACCGCGCTCTCTTTCAAGCTCCATACTATCCAGAACCTGGTCCATCATTTTACGCTTTTCTATCGTGTTTGTAATCTCAAGCATACGATCAGCCAACGTGGATTTACCATGATCAATGTGAGCTATTATACTAAAATTTCTAATATTCATATATTGTTGGTTGTTTCTTATACTAGCAGAAAAATGAGAAAAATAAAAACCCGCCAGAGATCCGAAAATCTCTGGCGGGGACATGACATGAATCGCATTAAAGACGACTTGAATATGGAGCTCACCAGCTACCCTTTTTTACTGTTAAGCTCTTTGAGCCACACGGCTTTTGGCACACCTTTATGCGATGATGATAAAAAGCGCCTCTCTTCCTTTCGGGTAATGCTCGCACCCCCACGAGAGTGATGCGACCTTTCCCCCGAATATCTCTTTCTGGGTGTCCGTCTTTCACTTTTTTCATTTCTTGTTCCTTTTTCAGCCTATAATTTTTTACAAATCTTTCTGCTCCGATATTAAGTAAAGCATATATTTTTTTATAATTCAATAAATTAGTAATAATTAATATTTTTTTAATTCCAAACACAAAAATCTGGCAGGCTAGCAGAAAAAAGAGGGAAATAGAAAACTTAAAATATAAAGTCGAAAGCCCCACCCAGATTTATCCAGGTGAGGCCTTGATTTATCAATTTACCAATCCTCCTATTGGTGAACAATAAATAATTTTAACTATATTTGCACGGCTGCAAACCTATAACCTACAGGCCAACAACGAATATAATGGCGAAAGGAAAGATTGCTACGGCCAAATCTTTCACATATACAAACAACAAGTTGAATACGACGAATATTACAAATGTAACCCAATGCAACAACCGGAAACAACCTGTGTAAATCAGGCTTTGTAATTGCCAAACACAGAAGCTCTCTTGGTGTTGCTGGACGAAAACCAACCCTGTTCATCTCAGCAATAATAGCTGGGGAAAGCATTTTTTTGTTGAAATGAAAGATTGCAATTTTCTTTTTGTGCTTCTGCTTCGCCTTTATTACTTCTGAAAAGTAGCGATCATCAAAATTACCAGTGATCCATCCAAACTTGCCTTTTTTAGCAAGTTCTTCTAAAGTTAATTTTTCATAAATTATAACTTTAAAAGTACTGCTGATGAAATTGGAAACTTTTTTGTAGACTTCCACCATCGTTATCTCACCATCTAAATAACGTTTTACTCCTTCTAATCCTCCGAGTCTGTCAATCATTGCGTCAACCATTACTCGAGTTTTCTTCGAATATATCATATTATCTCCTTTAGAAATCTAAAATATAAACTACGATTACTTTAATAGCTAAGAACACTCCACAATAAGATATATAAATACAGTTGTTTTGTCAAATATCGAAGCACTAAAATTTATATCCGTATTTTAAATATAAAACCTCTTTATCAGCGGATTTATTCTAGTCAAAAGTTCATACGTGGAAGCGCTTAAAAGTTTTGCAATTTCATCCGCAGAAATTTCAGCATTTTTTGATTTGCCAATAAGAACAACTTCATCTCCAACTTTTACATTTTTTATATCAGTAATATCAATCATAATAATGTCCATGCAAACTCTACCAAGAATTCTCGCCTCTTTTCCATTTATCAAAACGTAACCGATATTTGAGAGAGCTCTGGGATATCCGTGCCAATAACCAATTGGACAAATTGCTATTACAGAATCTCTTTTAACTATTATGGTACCGTCATATCCAACTTTTGATCCTTTTGGTATTATTTTTGTTTCAACAATAATCGTTTTCCATGATAAAACGGGGACTAGAGATAATTTATCTCCAAAAAAATGTTTTGCTTCATCCGATGGCCAAATACCATACAAACCTATTCCAACCCTAACCATATCCAAATGTGCTTCTTTATAAAGTAAAGTTCCTGATGTGGCAGAAGCATGACAAATCGGACTAAAACCAGCTTTTCTAAAAGATTCTTGCCATTTATTAAACCTATTTATTTGAGTCTTTGTATAAGTTAAATAATATGGATCTTTTGACATAGAAAAATGAGTAAAGAGTCCTTCAACAATAATATTTCTATTCTTTTTTAATTTCTCTATAACCTTTGAAATATCACTTTCTAAAAATCCATGTCGATTAAATCCTGTGTCTGCTTTTATATGAACTTTTATTTTCTTTCCAATTTGTATTACTGCTGAAAGAGATTCGAAGTTGGAAATTGTAATACTAATATTTTTTTCAGAAGCTTTTTTTATCATTTCAGGAAGCGTATAGCCTAGAACTAAAATTGGAACTTTTATTCCTTCCCTTCTAAGTGCCAATGCTTCGAGCACAGAATCAACTCCTAAAAAATCAATTCCAAGCTTTTCTTGTTCTTTCGCAAATTCAATAAAATTGTGTCCATAAGCATTTGATTTTACTACCGAAAGCATTTTGACTTGCCCGACACCTTTGCTGTTCAGAGCATTACCGCCAATAAAATTACGAAAAATACGATAGTTGTGAGCCACCGCCTTTTTATCAATTTCTATCCAAGTCCTTAAACCTTTGCGTAATAATTTGTTCATAAATATATATTTACATTTAAACATAAAACTAGTTTTTTTACAAAAAGATTATTAATGTGCTGGGAGAAATCCATCGACAAAAACTTCTCAGTTGTTCCTTTTTGAGAAAGAGACGTCAAGAACCTTTGTTTTACTTTCCTCTATAATAATCTTTCGAACATCCTTCTATGTGTGTAGTATTGGATAATTTTAGAACCTATCTTATGGAGTCTACAGTCATTTCCTATATACCAAACATTTCAAAACACGCTTGTTTAGTAATGTGATTTTACTCTACACCTCAAGATAATATATACTAAAGAGAATCAGCGACAATATAATTTCTTCTATCAATTTTTTCAATTTCAAGATTGGAAAACTTTCCTAAACCACTTCGCCATTCATTTGAAAACCCCCAACCATTCCATTTCCAAACTGCAAAATAATTCCCTTTGCATTCAGGCATCTGCAAATAATCTCCTTCAATTGTTACTAAATCATTATTTCCGTCACCATCAATGTCTGCAAAAGTAAATCCACAATTTGGTACTCCAAGATTTGATGATTGCCAGATTGGTTTCATTTTGTCACCAACGAGGTCAAAGACAAAAAAATGATTTTTTATACTCATATCATTTTCCTTAATCCAAAATGGTTTTGAAGTACCAAAATTACCTGGTCTCCATACGGATAAATTTATATCGGGAACTCCATCATTATTAGAATCGGCAATAACAAAATCATCTATCCACCAATCAGATTGTGATTGCCAAAGTATTTTTAAATTTCTAGTAATCGTTAATTGACCATTTTCTAAAGCATAGGTTTCTTCAATTAAATCCCCATCTATATCTTTTTTTTCGATTTTCGAAACAAGTCCCCCATCAATCTGAGACCCATCATATAGTGCAACCATAGAAGTTTTGTCAAAACTATCGATACTATCGTTCCAAAAATATGCGTCATTTCTTGCCAATGAAAATTTTAGCCTCTGCAAAATCTTATCAGCTTCACCTTCTTCTGCCATTTTCGGTTGAGCAAAACTTTCCATTACTATCGGTAAAATATAAATTTTATTAATTTTATCTTTCGTAAAATAGACTTTAATTGTTAATCCATCTTTTGTTTCTTGTGATTGTGGCTGATCAAAAACAAAGTTTCCTAAACTGTAAAATATGTATTTCCCTTTGTATTGTTCCATTGTTTGCACTACGTGTGAGTGATGTCCGATAATTAAATCTGCTCCAGCATCAATTGCATTGTGGGCAATATTTACTTGTGAATCATCCGGCTTATCCACATATTCAATTCCAGAATGCATGGAAACAATAACAAAATCAGCTTTTTCTTTTGCTGTTTTTACCGCTTCGGTCATTTTATCAATTCTCATAAACGCAGTCCCTGCACGAATATCACTTGCCTCATATGAAGGGGGTGCAACATCTGGATCATTATAAGCAAGAAAAGCAAATTTTATACCTTTTACATCTATATAGACTGGCTGATTAGTTTGCTGTTTATCTTTTCCTGCCCCGACATACTTAATATTAGCATTCTCAAGATATTTGAAAGTATCCATTAACCCTTGTTCACCAAAATTTGGCGTGTGATTATTAGCTAATGATAAAATAGAAAAGCCGGCATTTTTTAATGCTTGCTCAGTGCCTGGGTCCGATCTAAAAACCATCTCAAAATCAGAAATTTCTCTTCCTTGAGTAATTGGTGTTTCCAAATTACCAAAAACCAAATCTGCGCTTTTCAAATAATCCTGAATCTTCAAAAATGGGTAGTTGATATCTTTTTGTTTTTGAACCTTTCTTCCTACCGCTCGTGAATAAGAAATATCACCAACAGCAATAAAAGAAACCTCCTTATTTATCAGAGGAAGTTTCTTTTTCTGTATCGAAAAATCCAAAAAATCTTTTTTGACTTGTTGCTGATTATTCGGGATCTTTTTGCTGGTAGTAAAACGAAAATAATAACTACCGGCTAGAATAGCTACGGCAAAACTAACAATTAAAAGTAATATCGTCCACGTGATTCTTCTTTGCATTAAATTTTATTGTGCCACAAACGCGCTCGTCCAATCAGGTAATTTTGGTGTTGGGCTGGTATTTAGCATGTCTCGCCACTTTTTATCAGTTAATCTATCCGATAATGGCCATGGGAATTCGTAGTATGAATAGACACCACCTTTAGCAATCCTCAACTTACCGTCAATTGGAACCACGACATAAATCTCATAAATTTTACCTGTACCTTCTTCCAAAACTTGACCATTGGGATCGGTTGCAACATCCGCAACAATAGCAGCAGGATTTTCATTCAAGTAATCTCTCTGACCCGTCGATGCTTTGAATGCCGGATCGTCTTTGTTAACTTCAAGCCAGAAATGTTCTAATTGACCACCATATGAACGTATAAGCTCATAGTCTGCGTCCGTCAAACTTTCGTTGTTGAGTTCTTTCTCCGATATTGTTTTTAGTGACGTTGCTAATTGCTCCATCTTGGATAGGTCGTCCTTCATTGTTGCCGTTAATAGTCCGCGTTCGTCTAGCCCATCAGACGTCATTTTAAGGAGAGAGGCAAGACGAGCATATACATATACATTCGGTTCAACATATCCACGATCATCTTTTTGATCCGATTCACCACCACCCATCTCAGCATAAACCTGTTTAGCATAAAGAATGGTGTCATGTTTTAATTCACTCCAGCTACCTAAAAATGTATTTAGATCTTTTCTGACCCAGGAATCATTCTGCATGAATGTAGGGTAACCAGCCGATTTGACAGTGGTGAGAGGAATAAGCTGGTATAGCCAACCCCAATATAAATTCTGTGTCCAGTTTTCAGTAGGCAGGCCAACTAAATATATTTGCATCTTAGACATATTTTCTGAATAATTAGAATAATTTGTTTCTCCCATCTGTGTCAAAATATTCAACGCCTCTTTTGACCCCAGTGCCGCTGGAATATCCAGTCCTTTTGGTAACATTCTGTCTGGAGTTTCTCTATCAATAAGTCTTTGGAAAATGGAAGCATCTATTGTAAATCGTTGTCCCATAAATCTGAAGCCTTTTATTTCTTTTTCTCGGTCTGGCTGTATATCCGAATTAAAAATCGGCATTGAATTTAACTGTGGTGGTTCAAGTGTCTTTGTGGCATCAACAAAAATAGCAAATTTGTTTTTGTCGGTTGAAACAATTTGATATGTGACGTTGTCGCCATAAACTTGCTGAACCAAATCTTTGAATTGGTAGTAAGTGATATCATCACTTTTGCCAACAAAAAAATTTATCGGTTCGTATATTTTATTCCAGCTAGTTTGATTGGCGTCCTTGTTTAAAGCCAGGGTGATCAATATTCCAGATTTTATTTCATCATCATTTTTCAAACGGAAAGTTAATCTACCATACCACATCATTGATTTGAAATAGGCCTTGAGCTGATCTGTTTTGTCGTAATGTCCTCTTGGAATATATTGCGAATAGTCTTCTTTTAAACCTTCAAGAACACTGGGTTCACTACCAATATTCATGAGTGGAGAAAGAGTAATACCTTGATGTGCGTCAATTAGCGTCAGTTCCTGTTCAACTTCGTTTTGGACTACAGATGGTACACTCACTGATGGATCTAAAAGTTTGCTACCAACTGCAAAAAATCCAACATTTCTCTTGGCTGCATTTTCCCATTCAGTTCCTTTCAAATCATTATATTGACTCACCGCTTCAGAAAGCATATTTGCATTAAGATTTTTTAATTCCGTTGCAAGTTTTTGTTCCTCCAATTGCTTAAGCAAAAAATCAAACATCAAGTGATAATTGTGGAGCATTGAGTCGGTGGTAATGAAACTCGGTGTGTAATCATATCGGTTTGCTTCATAAAGCGGATAAAATTCATTGTTATAAGATTTCTTAACTACAAAAGCATTTTTAACAAGCAAATTTTTTGCATTCGTAGAGCCAGTAAGAAAAGCGAAATCACTTGCATTAGATATATTGCTTAAATCTTGGTTCACAGAATAAGCCGGTACTTTCGGTGTTATGTTTACTGGTACTTCTTCATACATTGCAAATTTAGAAGCAAACGCAACGGCTGGTTTATAAATATCTTCTGCAGTTTTTTTAATAATATCTTGACTTGATTTTGGAATAACAAAATAGACTGTTACTGCTACGACCACTAACACTACGGTACCGAGAGTGACAAATAATTTAGTTTTTTTGGGTTTCGGCATGATCGACTGAAAACTATCTGGAAACTGTTGATTAAAATTTTGATTGTCCATATTTATAATTAATTATTTTTATAAAACTAATTATACCATATTATATCATGTCTAAAAAATGATAAGATAATTCCAAGTTTTATCCAAACGCTAATATCCACTAAAAACTTGCATTAAAAAAATAACCTTGTTTTTTAAGATTAAATATTTTGTGCGCCGGGAGGGACTCGAACCCCCGAAGGCCGAAGCCGCAAGATTTACAGTCTCGTGTAATTGCCACTATACGACCGGCGCATGTAAAAAACATAGTATCATTTATTATGTAATATTTCAAACACAAAACTATTTGAGATAAACAGATTCTATCTCTAAAAACTGAGGATTCACCTTCTCCTGTCATTTTCCCCACACAAAAAAACTAAGTTTTACGCACTCTCGTTAACGAGAGTGCGGAAATTTTATATTCAGTATTCACAAAAGGAGTTTCGCAAAGCGAAACTCCTTTTGTGATTTGAATTATACAATAAGCTATAGTTCTAAGAAGCTACAAGTTGTGACTGAAGTATCATTCCCCTTCTACCCTTCTTAATATCAAAAATTAATTCGTTATTTTTCATATCAATTATCACAGTGCCCCCTTTCAATATTTCTTGAGAAATAATTAGTGATGCTACATGATTTAGAATTTTGTCTTGAATCAGTCTCTTGAGTGGTCTTGCACCATATTGAGGGTTATATCCTTCTTTTGCAAGATAGTCCAAAGCTTTTTCAGATATCTGCAAAACAATTTCTTTTGTTTGTAATCTGTCTTTAACTAAATTAATTTGTATATCAACTATCTTTCTTATAGCTTCTTTGCTCAAGATATCAAAAACAATCACATCGTCAAGTCGGTTCATAAATTCAGGTCTAAAGAAATCTTTTAAACTAGAAAAAATCTTTTCTTTAACTAAATTATATTCATTTCCTTTTTCATCTTTTGCCGTAAATCCTATTTGTTCCATTTTGTCTATAAACTGAGCACCGATATTTGATGTCATTATTATCACAGTATTTTTAAAGTTTACAACTCTACCCTTTGAATCAGTAAGTCTACCTCCATCAAGAACCTGTAACAATAAATTAAAAACCTCGGGATGAGCTTTTTCAATTTCATCAAACAAAACCACAGAATAAGGCCTGTGTCTTATTGTTTCAGTAAGCGAACCTCCCTCTTCATATCCGACATACCCTGGTGGAGAACCAATGAGTTTAGACGTGGAATGTTTTTCCATAAACTCGGACATATCCACTCTAATAAGAGCTTTTTCATCATCAAATAAAAATTCGGCTAGCGCTTTTGTAAGCTCTGTTTTTCCAACTCCTGTAGGACCAAGAAAAATAAATGAGCCTATCGGTCTGTTTGGGTCTGAAATTCCTGTGCGAGATCTTTTTATTGTGTCAGAAATTTTCCTAACAGCTTCATTTTGTCCAACTATTCTCTTCTCAAGCTCTTGTTCCATTCTTACGAGTTTATGAGCTTCGCTTTCCAACATCCTTGAAACTGGAACTCCTGTCCATTTTGAAACAACGGTTGCAATATCTTCTTCTGTAATTTCTTCCTTAAGTACCCTTCTTGATGTTTGAAGTTTTTTTAATTTTTTTAATTTAATATCTAATTCTTTTTCTGCTTCAGGAATTTTTCCATATCTTATTTCAGCAGCCAAAGATAAATCGGCTTTGATTTCTGCATTTTCGGCTTCAATTCTTAAAAGTTCTAATTGTTTCTTTAGAGCTTTAATTCCACTAAGAATATCTTTTTCAGTTGTCCATCTTAATTCTATATCTGAAGTTTTTTCTTTTAAATCAGCAATCTCCTTTTCTATAACTTTAATTCTGTTAGACACCTCAGCTTTTTTTCCTGACCCGAGCGTAGTTGAGGGTTTGAGAGATTCTTTTTCTATTTCAAGTCTCATAACTTTTCTTCTGGTTTCTTCAAGAATAGGTGGCATATTTTCTAGAGAAATTTTAAGCATCGATGAAGCCTCGTCTATTAAATCAACCGCCTTATCAGGTAAAAATCTATCTGTAATATATCTGCTACTTAAATTTACTGCAGACAAAATAGCGTCATCAGTAATTCTTACTCCATGATAAAGTTCGTACTTTTCTTTAAGGCCTCTCAAAATTGCAATGGCGTCTTCTATTGATGGTTCGGCAACAATAACAGATTGGAAACGTCTAGTAAGGGCAGGGTCTTTTTCTATTTTTTGATATTCCTTCAGGGTGGTTGCACCAATAGTCCTAAGTTCTCCTCTCGATAAAGCTGGCTTCAACATATTTGAGGCATCCATCGAACCTTCAGCAGAACCGGCACCAACAATAGTATGTATCTCGTCTATAAAAAGAATTATTTTCCCATCAGATTTTTCTATTTCCTTAATTATTCCTTTTAATCTTTCTTCAAATTCACCTCTGTATTTTGTTCCTGCTATTAAAAGTCCAAGATCAAGAGAAACAAGTTCTTTGTCTTTTAAGGATTCAGGAACATCATTTGTTGCAATTCTTATAGCCAAACCTTCCACAATAGCGGTCTTTCCTACCCCTGCTTCTCCTATCAAAATCGGATTATTTTTTGTTCTTCTTGAAAGAATTTGAATGATTCTGGAAATTTCATTATCGCGTCCTATGACTGGGTCGAGTTTATTATCCTTTGCAAGTTTTGTAAGATTTCTTGTATATTTCAAAATCGCTCTATATTTTTTTGGTTGATTTACTTCATCACCTTTCAAAGTTTTTAACTCCAAAAGAATTTTTATTATGGTTGTCTTATCAATTTTAAATTTTTGCAAAATATCTCGAGCGGAGCACGGTGTGTCAAGAACTGCTAAAAATAAATGTTCAGTAGAAATAAATTCGTCTTTTAATTCTTTGGCTTCTTTTCCGGACAAATCCAAAACTTGCGCCAAATCAGGAGTTAAATATATTTGATTTGCTGGAGAAAGTGTAGTTGATGAAGTTGTGGATTCTATCGCCTCTAATATAGTATCTGTAAATAAAATAATATCAATTTCTAATCTGTCCAAAATAGATGACACGACGCTTTCTTCTTGAAGAACTAATGCAGCCAAAAGATGCATTGGATTGACGTGATTTTGTCCACGTTCAATAGCAAGCTCATGAGCCCTTCTTATTACTTCCTTTGCTTTTGTTGTAAAATTATTAAATGGAGGCAAGATAGTCAAAAGTTAAAAGTTATAAAGTTGAAAGTAAAAAACACTTTCAAAATAAAGTTTATATTAAAATCACAAAAAGTCAAAGAAATAACATTGGGGATTAAACTAGTAATCATTTCTCAATGAGAACAACACGATTTTCATTACCATAATTACCATTAAGCTCAGTTAAACCGTGATGAAATTTGGCACCAAATTTAACAAATGGAATACCACACTCACCATCTACACCACGCACAAATGAACCAATAAAATTGTATCTATTACCATCTTTAATTTCTTCCGGGATCATGTCTGGATTTTCAACTAAATAATTTTCATATTCAAGTCCTGGAATATAATACTTTTCGCCATATGTTTTAACAACATACTTTACTAATTCAGATCTTGATCTGCCGTTGAAATGTCCAAGGTCTTTAACGTCTAATATTTTTATTATAATTTCTTTTTTTAAATAATTCACCCCTATTGATTCTAGATTTATTGTGTAACTACCAAATAATTCACTATCATCTTTTTGATAAGGACTGAGATCTAATTTTGATAAATTTACGGTTTCTCCAGATATATTAGCTTTTTTTGCACTTTTTTCACCGTTCCATTCTGATAAAATCTTCATTACTAGAACGTTTAATTTCATTTTTAATTTTTCTATATCAAATCCATTCGTTTCTTTTATTTTATCAGATACTATTTCGTTTTTGTTCACCAAATTTCCTGAATTTTTTTGTTCATTTTCCATAATAAATTTATATTAAATAGTAATCTGACTTTTTATCAATAAAATTATTGAGCTTTTTTCTGAGAATTTGAAACTGCAGAAAGTGCTGTTTGAATATCGGTACTTGAAGTAAATAAATCGGTTTTTGAACTATCTACAAAAACAGTTTTTATTCCCACAAGTTCTCCTGAAAGATTGAGTAACAAACCACCTGAAATAAAGTTGTTTGGTATTGATGTTTCAATTGATGATATTTTTGTTGTAACTAAAGTAGATGTAGCATTATCGGTAGGTTTTATTTCTTTTGCAGATAAACTAGAAATTATTCCGTTAAAAACCGAGTCTTTTGTTTCTCCCCCAATATAAATTACAGCCTGTCCCAATTTTAAATCACTCTTTGAAATAACAACACTTGGAAAAGTTACTGGATTTTTTTCATCATTTTTTATTTTCAGCAAAGCAATCTTTTCTCCGCCAACTGATCTCACAACGGTTAATTCAAGTAACTTATCTGCAGGAGTTGCAAAATACTTTCCGCCATCAGAAATTATATTATTGTCAGTTGCAATCATTCCTTCACTTGAAATGAGCGCTCCTAAACCAACAAATACCATTTGATTTGAGTCCGCAGTTGGATCAGTATTTGTCCTATAAATTCTTATTACATTTTTTGAATTTTTCTCTATTGCGCTAACAATTTGGTCATCAGTACTAACAACCACTGTTTCCTTAACTATTGTTTGAGTCTCTTTTGTTGGAGCAGAAACAGTTTCAATGGTTCTTTCAACAACTTTATTTATTGTTTGAACAACTCCCACAGGAGCCTGGTTCATAAGGGCAACTGTAACAATCCCCGTCGCAATAGACGTGACAAAACTAACCAAAAGTGTAAGTAGTATTATTTGTTGTTTAGTAAGGTGTTCCATTAGGATACGAAAATTATGCGAATTTTACGAATGGCTACGAATAATTAACTAATAAATATTATAATACAATGTTACCTTAAAAACAAACTTTCGAATCACCAGTCAATTTCTTTAAAACTTTTAACAACTTTTTAATATTATTCATTTTTGTGGCTTTCCCCAATGAAAACCTAAGGGTTGATTTGGCACGGGAGTCTATTTCTTCTTTACTTGCGCCAGTTTTTTCAGCAAGTTTTCTTACTACTACCGATTCCCCGCTTCCAGAAGCACAGGCACTTGAAGAAGAACATATTATTCCAGCTTCATCTAATCTAAAAACTAACATTTCCCCATCTTGATCAGGGACAGAAATATTAATATTACTTGGAAGTCGAGCATCCAAACTACCATTAATTACAACATTTGGAACGAATCTTTTAACTAATTTAAAAAATTCATCTCTTATCTTTATTAATCTTAAACTTTCCTTGTCTTTCATTTTTCTTGCGATTTCAAAAGCTTTTGCAAAGCCAACAATCAGCGGAATATTTTCTGTTCCACTTCTAATTCCTCTTTCTTGTCCTCCACCAAAAATCATTGGGCTTATTTTTATTCCATCGCGAACAAAAAGCGCACCAACTCCTTTTGGACCGTATATTTTTTGTGCATCGAGTGTCATAAGATCAACCCCTAGTTCTTCCACATTTATGTTTAGATAAAGTCCACCGGCTGACGCATCTATATGCAAATACGGCTGACCAAACCTGCTACCGCTGTATTCTCTTCTTTTGTTTCTGATTTCTTTTGCTATTTCTTTAATAGATTGAACAACTCCAATTTCTCCATTTGCATAACCGATCGAAACAAGCAACGTTTCGGGCTTAATCATTTCTCGCAAATCTTTTGGATTTATTAGTCCAAATTCGTCCACTTTCAAATAATCTATTTTTCCACCCCTAGATTCAATTTCCTTTAAACATTCAAGAATAGAACTGTGTTCGATTTCGGTAGTAATAATATGAATTTCTGAATATTTCCTGTTTGATTTTCTTACGTCATTTATTAAACCAAAAATTGCCAAGTTGTTTGCTTCAGTTCCACCTGAAGTAAAAATTATTTCTCTATCATGTCCGTTTATTAAATCCGCAATTATCTTTCTAGATTTTTGAAGCGCAATTTTTGCCGTAACACCCATTGAATGTATTGAACTTGGATTTGCAAAATTGCTTGACCAATATTTGGCCATTGTTTTCAAAACTTCTTTATCTACTGGTGTTGTGGCAGAGTTGTCTAAATATATTTTTTGCATTTGTTTATAAAGCATAACAATTTGATGGTTTTTTACAATTTGACAAATCCGTTCTATTATACTATAATTAGACAAGCAGCACAAATACAAAAAAAATCTTCGGACGGAGGGAAATATGGAAAAAATTATGAAGGATAGTGGTGCAACAATGTTAAAGAAGGATATAAAAACATTGTTCCGATGGCTGTGCGAGATATTCGATCTCGATTTCATCGGACAGCCGCAGATGATGGAACGCGGCAAAATAGAAAAGATATGGTTCCGCGTATATCCCCGGCTCGATGTCGGGTTAAATAGCTGGTTTGGAGTAAATGATATGCTCGCAATATCCACATCAAAAGGAACACAGTGGGTCTATGTTTCCAAGTCAGTTTGCGACTGTATGGAAGTTGGAGACCACATACCAACCAAAGTTCAGATAAGTCGTTTCTTTCCAGACAGATTCTGGCTCCGAGTTTTTCAGTAAGCCCGCACAAACAAGGAGAAGCTCTCCATCGTTTGGCGGGCTTTTTCTTTTATAAAAAATTGCAAATTGATATAAATAAATATATAATTCACACTATGACTTTTGAAACATATATGATTATTGGAGTTGCAATTATAATTTTACTACTCTTAACTTGGATTATTAGACTTGAAATAAAATTAAGAAAACTTCTTGGAAGCAGAAATGGTTCTATAGATGACGCAATAAGTATTCTACGAAAAGATACGGATATACTTAAAAAATATGCAGAAAAAACCACTGAGAAATTAGATATTGTAGACAAAAAACTAAAAAAGACAGTTTCCGGAAACGAAACTGTTAGATTTAACCCTTTCAAAGGAAATGGTTCAGGAAGTAATCAAAGTTTTGCCACCGCTCTTATAAATAGCGAAGGAGATGGAGTTGTAATATCTAGTATATATTCTAGAGATCATTTAAGTGTGTTTTCTAAGCCAATTAAAGACATGTCGTCTGAATATGAGCTAACTTCTGAAGAAAAAACGGCATTGCAAAAAGCTAAAGAAAACATCTTAGAATAGCTATCAGCTACTAGCTTTTAGGTGTTAGAAAATACACAAAAATACAAATTTTAAAAGGGGTTTTCGCAAAGCGAAAAATCCTTTTAAAATTTGTATTTTCTAACAGCTTACAGCTAATTTAGCTGGCAAAAACCACGTTAAAATGCTAAACTGTCAACCTATGCCTAAAAAACTTTCTGAAAACTCAATAATAAAGCGTTCACCCATTGTTTGTATAATGGGGCATATTGACCATGGAAAATCAACTCTTTTAGACTATATTAGGAAAACTAACATTGTTGACACAGAGGCTGGAGGAATTACCCAAAGAATTTCTGCATATGAAGTTGTACACAAAACGCCTGAAGGAAAAGATGAGAGAATTACTTTTCTTGATACTCCAGGACATGAGGCTTTTGGATTTATGAGAACTTGCGGAACAAAAATCGCTGATGTTGCAGTACTTGTCGTTTCCGCAGAAGAAGGAGTAAAAAAACAAACGCTTGAAGCCTTGAAATGTATTGTCGACAGCAGAATTCCATATATTATTGCAATAAATAAAATTGACCGACCTGGCGCAAATGTAGAAAAAACTAAAAATAGTTTGGTAGAAAATGGGATCTATATTGAAGGTTACGGTGGATCAATACCATATATACCTATCTCTGCAAAAACCGGGCAAGGCGTGCCAGAACTTATGGACATGATACTTCTAGTAGCCGAAATGGAGGAACTTACAGGAGATACAAAAAAACTTGCTGAGGGTATTGTTATAGAAGCTCACCTTGATAAACAAAAAGGGATGACTGCGGTGCTGGTAATAAAAGACGGTCACATCGGAACTGGGATGTACGTGGTTTGTGGAGACAGAATCGCACCAACAAGAATGATGGAAAGTTTTTTGGGTAAAAAAATAACTGAGGCGGTTTTCTCATCCCCCATCAGAATTATTGGCTTTGATAAACTTCCAAAAGCTGGTGGATACTTCGTAACATTTGATAATAAAAAAGATGCCGAAGAATATATTTTAGAAGAAAAGGAGAAAGAGAAAAAAATTCCAATTAAAAATTATAGTGCTGAAGTTACAAATGATGAGGCTGACTTAAATATTATTAGAATTATGATAAAAACTGAGGCCGCAGGATCTATACATGCAGTTGAACACGAAATTGACAAATTAAATAAAGAAAAAATAACTATCAAAATTGTTGGAGCTGGTACAGGTAATATTTCAGAAAATGATGTTAAACAAGCATTCGGAAGAAATCCAGCCATCATACTTGGTTTCGATGTTAAAGTGGACGCTTCCGCAAAGGACTTGGCCGAACGTTCTGGAATAGAAATAAAAACCTTTGATATAATTTATAAGATTGCAGAGTGGCTAGCTGAAGAAGTTGAAAAAAGAACACCCAAAATTATGGTTGAGGAAGTTACTTCCGAAATAAAAGTGTTAAAAAACTTTAGTACAACAAAAGATAAACATGTTCTTGGAGCTCGAGTAGAAAAAGGAACTGTTTTTGTTGGAGAAGAAGCTAAAATAATACGTAAGGATGTTGAAATAGGCAGAGGCAAAATTAGAGATTTACAAAAAGACAAAAACAAAGTTGGCGAAGTGCGTGAAGGTGTTGAATTTGGTTGTCAGTTTCAATCAGAAATTATACCCTTACCTGGAGATAAGATTCAAGTTTATAAAGTAATGGAAAAATAATAAGATACGAAAATTATGCGAATGTTACGAATGGCTACGAATAAACACAAACAATAAACAATACAAAAAAACATGTCTGAAAATAGATCTGAAAGAATAATGAGAATAGTTAAAACTGCAGCCGCAGAATTTATGCAAAAAGAATCAAACGGCGCTTCTCTCATCACGATTACTGATGTTAGACTTTCAAATGATGAAAAATATGTTAATATTCTTTTTACAGTTCTACCTGAAGACAAGGAGGCTGCAGCTCTTGAATTCGCCAAGAGAATGAGGTCGGAATTTAGACAATATATTAAAAATCATACAAAATTAGGTAGAATCCCCACTTTTGATTTTCAAATTGATCTGGGTGAAAAACATAGACAAAAAATAGATACTATTCCTTTAAATTAATTGAATATGCGAAAATAGGAACTACGAATATTAACGAAATCCCACGAAAATTTTAATTAAATAACAAATGGCCTGGTTGCTAAGTGGTAAAGCATTCCTCTGCAAAAGGAATATGCGGGAGTTCGATTCTCCCCCAGGCCTCAAGAAACTCACTGGAAGTGAGTTTCGGGGAGAATCGAAAGACGGAGTGAGATTGGGTTGGGACCCAAACGCAAGACCTGTGATAGTTTTATATAAGCGATAGCAAAATATAAAACAGAACAGGTGTACAGACTCTGTAAGAGTCACGAAGTCCGATTTAAGCAAAAATCGGGTGCGAGTCGGGGTAGCGAAAATTTGTGAGCGACGGCGAACAAATTATTCGTGACCGAAAGCGTAATCACGTTTCTCCTAATTAAGATTTGGGGTGGGACCCAAATTTTAATACGCATTATTATCCTGCCTGGGTGGCGAAATTGGTAGACGCTAGAGACTTAAAATCTCTCGGTGGCAACATCATGTGGGTTCGATTCCCACCCCAGGCACACTAAAAAATCCGCACAAAGCGGTTTTTTTATTGTGCCTGGGAGAAAGTGCTGGGAGCACTTTCGTGTGGAAATCGAAGCCCCATTGTGTATATTTTGCGAGCATAGCGAAACAAAATATCCAATGGGGATACTGACCCTGTAAGGGTCGAACTTCCCACCCCAGGCACCAATTAAAAAGGATCCTGTGCAGAATTATATTCCACTCAGGACCCCTTAAAACTGACCAACGAACCATGCAATCAATCTCTTCGCTATATTATATATCGCAAAACCTAGAGTCATGTTATATATTGGATATATAATAATTGACAATCCAATTGCTTCGATGGCCCCCTCCTTTAAGTCAACCGCTAATTCTTCAATTTTCTTACCATTTTTGCCTAACAGACCATGGACACTAGCATACGCGACGATATTTACAAGAAGTTTTTTTAATCGCTTCTCGAAGAATATGTTGTTACTTAAACCATCAGAAAATCTATCTGACGCGTCTCTGGCACTCCTTCCAAATTGATTCACCCATTTAATACGGTCTATTTGTCCAAGATAGACAGCAACCAAAACTGGAGCATGTGTAAGCAAATACATAATCCACAGCTCATACTCAAAGTATTTAACAAGATACATTAAATACCAGAATACGTGTCGTACAAATAAAAACAAAGATCTATTTGTCTGCATATAATATAAACCTCCTCAAAGTGTACTTACCTCTAAATTGAATATACACTATTATCATTTTTAATTAAATAGACAGATTAACATTGATTTTTATCATTTTTTCTGTTACTTTAGTGTATGTTGCGTTTAGAACATAACTGCGTCCATAGCTCAGCTGGTAGAGCAAATCCCTCTTAAGGATAAGGTCGTTGGTTCGACTCCAACTGGACGCACTTGGTTTTATTGCACGGGTGGTGAAATGGCAGACACGCTAGCCTTAGGAGCTAGTGCCGCAAGGCATGGAGGTTCAAGTCCTCTCCCGTGCACAGGTAGAGACATCGGCAAAAATGGTCGGGTCAAAAGAGTATCGCGAAGCGATACAAAAATAGTCGGAAATTTGTCCGCCCTTGGCGGACATAGCGAAATCCCATAATTCCCCCCAGCGTATGGAAACCGTTTTGTTCTTGATTTCAGGGTTAGAGCCGATTTTCTGAAAAAACTTCTTCCATTCTAAATGATTGGAAGTTTTTTCTAAATCGGCCGCTTGTTTCAAGGACAAAACGAAACTCCGCAAGGGTTCGACCCAATTCTTTCTCTGTTGCC